>DAIPJJ010000046.1:0-25078 GCA_036770325.1 Terriglobales bacterium | reverse complement strand
GCCGATGTTGCCTTCCTGAATCAGGTCGAGGAACTGCAGTCCGCGATTGGTGTACTTTTTCGCGATGGAAACCACCAAACGCAGGTTAGCTTCGATCAGCTCCCGCTTCGCCTGCTCGGCGTCCATGTCGCCCTGGATGATCTCGCGCTGTGTGCGCTTGAGCTCCTGGAACACGACGCCGACTTCCTGCTCAAGCTTTTCCAGTTCCGCATAGACGGTGCGCGACTGACGCTTGTACTCTTTGCGCTGATCGTCGCTGCGCGTGGCCTCGGCCCGTTTTTCCAGGTTCTGCGCCTGGCGGTCGAGCGAGCGCATGGTGTCGACCGTCTTGTTCAGCCGGTCGATCAGGCGCTTGCGTTCGACATTGGTGAAACCGAGATCACGGACAGCCTGCGAAACTTCAATCACCGCACGCGCCAGTTTGTTGTGCATGCGGCGGTAAGGCTTGGGATTTTTCTTGGGAGAAACTTCGACGAACTTCTCCTGCACCTGCATGGCTTTTTTGTAAGCCTTGGCAAGTTCGTCGATTTTCCCGGTGAATTCGTTCAGGCGCGCCTGCACGATTTCGTCGGTGATCTCTTCCTCATCGAAAGTGACCACTTCCTTAATCGAGCGGACGCCCTTCTTCAGGTCCTCGCCCATGGCGAGCAATTCGCGGATCACGATCGGCGACCGCGAAAGCGCCTTCAGGACGCGATTCTGCCCGCGCTCGATGCGCTTGGCGATTTCAACTTCGCCTTCGCGGGTGAGCAGCGGGACGGTTCCCATCTCGCGCAAATACATGCGGACGGGGTCATTGGTTTTTTCCATTGCGCCCGGGGTCAGGTCAAGTTCAACGTCTTCCCCGAGCTCTTCTGCATCTTCTCTGTCGAGAGCGGTCGAGGGCATTTTCGGGCCCTCGAGTACATCAATGCCTTGCGTACCAATTGTGGTCAGCAGATCTTCGAGGTCATCAGGGCTTTGAACGTCTTGTGGTATGAGGTCATTGACCTGGTCATACGTGAGATATCCCTTTTCTTTGCCTGTATCGATCAGCTTTTTTATATCGTCGAATTTATCTTCGAGAGCCAAAGCGAGTTGTTCCTCTTTGTCTTCGACCGATGGGAGCTACTAGCCTCTTATCGGGCGAAAGTGAGATGACTTTTAGTTAACGGTGGGAGCGTGCAATGGCTGGACGCCGCACAAACCTTAGAAGTGTATCAGAAACAAGCTAATAGCTACCAGCCTCTAGCGGCTAGCAACTTAAGCCGAGATGTCCCGGCCCAGTAGAAGCTGAACAGATCTGATTCTGTGCTCCCGCGTCCTCTGTCGGATGCCGACACGTTGCCCTATGTCCCTGCCCGTTCAATAAATTAGATGGCGAACAGAGGTGTTTAGTTTCAGTGGTTTGAAGCTTCTGGGACACAAAAGGGCCTGTGTTCGATCCAGTATTGACATCCGTCGCGAGTTGCTGACAGAGTATTCCAGCACCTACGTAGCTGCCACGAAGGCAAGCTGCCGCTTTCCTACAAACTCAGGCAGGAGAACGCTCAGCAAATGAGTAGCGGCAAAGTTCTGTGCATTGATGATGATGAACTCGGCTTGATGGTGCGCCGGCTCACGCTGGAAGCTGAGGGGTTCGAGGTGGCCACGGCTGCCAACGGCGCTAAAGGACTCGAGCTTCTTGCGGCGTCGCCGTTCGACGTTGTTCTCCTTGACCACTCCATGCCCGGGATGAACGGGGGCGAGGTGGCCCAGCAAATCCGGTCGAATTATCCGGGCATTCCGATCGTATTTCTCTCCGCTTACATCACTCTTCCGGAAGAACATCTGGAGCTGGTGGATGCCTACATCACTAAGGGTGATTCGACCGAAGCATTGTTGGCGACCATAAAGCGATTCGTATAAAGAAGCATGCGGGCATGACTGCCAACCAGCAGATCTTTCGCCGGCAGCTGACGGTAGTATTCCCGGAGCTTGGTGGCCGAACTTCGAGGCTTAAGACATTTGTGTTGTGAATTTTGACTGTCGGTCTGGCTGAGCATAGACTTTTCTCCCGGTGGTGCTCCCATGAAATTCTGTGCGTTCCTGCTGGCATTCTGCCTGTGTAGCCCTGTCTTTTCGTACGCCGATGACGAGCCGCATCATCATGAAGACCTGACCGAGGCGCAGGTGGGGACGGTGCATTTCCCGTCTTCGTGTATTGCATCGCAGCAGAAGCCCATCGCTTTGGGTGTCGCCATGCTGCATTCGTTCTGGTATGAGGAGGCGGAGAAGCAGTTCCAAGAGGTGGAGAAGGCTGATCCCTTGTGCGCGATTGCGCATTGGGGAGTGGCCATGAGCATCTGGCACCAGTTGTGGAACCGTCCTGACCGCGCGGTCCTGGATCGCGGAAATTCAGAGCTGAAGAAGGGGCGGGCGCTTCCGGCGACTCCGCGTGAGAAGGATTACATCGGAGCGCTCAGCAAGTTCTACGCACACCCGGGCAGGCCGTACCAGAAGCGAGTGACCGAATATTCGAATGCGATGCAGAAGGTCAGCGAGCGGAATTCCGATGACCACGAAGCCGCAGCATTTTATGCCTTGAGCCTGCTGGCTGCAGAACCTGATCACGACAAGAACAATGAAAGCCGAAAGAAAGCGGCGGCAGTGCTGGAGAAGCTTTTCGCCGAAGAGCCGAACCATCCCGGAGTTGCGCATTATCTGATCCACACCTACGACAAGCCGGACATGGCGAAACTCGGATTACCGGCGGCGCGTAAGTATGCGCAGCTTGCGCCTGCCGCTCCGCATGCGTTGCACATGCCGGCGCACATTTTTGCGCGGCTCGGATTGTGGCAGGACGATATCGATTCGAACGTGCGCTCGATTGAAGCCACGCAGAAAGAAACCGCCGAACACATGGGCGGCGAGGGCCATCAGTTCCATGCGATGGATTTTCTGGTTTATGCATACTTGCAGACCGGGCGCGAAGCCAGCGCGCAGAAGATCATTGATGAAGTTAAAGCCATGCCGGAAATGCACGACATGTACGGCATGGGATTCGATCCACGGCTGTTCGCGCTTTCGGCGTTTCCGGCGTCATATGCGTTGGAGTTGCATCGGTGGAATGAAGCAGCGCAGCTTCAGGTCGTGAGCGGCGCTGGCGACTACGACCACTCCGTCACGCACACTGCGCGTGCGGTCGGCGCAGCGCGAAGCGGCAACATCGAGCAGGCAAAAAAGGAAGTCGGAGAGATTGAAGGGATTCAAAAGAAGCTAGCGTCAGGGAAGAAATCGGGACGGGGAGACTACGACGGTGTTACTGACAATCTGACCATTGCCAAGGCGTGGCTGGCGTACGCGGAAGGACAACATGATGAGGGCGTGCGGTTGCTGCGGACCATTGCTGACAAAGAACAAGGCGAGGCAGAGTCGAGCCAGGGAGTTCCGGCACACGAGATGATCGGCGACATGCTGCTGGGCGCGAACAAACCGGAAGAAGCGCTGGCCGAATATGAAACGACATTAAAGACGAATCCGGGACGGTTCGATTCGTTATACGGCGCGGCACAAGCGGCACAGCAGGCCGGCAAGCACGATAAAGCCAATGAGTACTACGCCGAACTGGTGAAAAATTGCGAGGGCGCTAAGTCGGAGCGGGCTGAGTTAAAGCACGCGCGCGAGGTGGTCGAAGCGCTTGCGGCGAAATAGCCTCAATAAGAGCGGCCATTCATGGCCATGTCGCGTCGGCACGCACCAAGCGCGTTTACGAGCGACGACGGAGCGCTCCTCTACGTGTTAAATGCCAAGAACAAACCTCAGGCGCTCAGGCGTCTTTGTAAACTCGTGCCCTTCCCATTCGCCCCTACCGCGGAGTGGATCAGCTTTCGATTTCGGTTGGATGGAAGGAGGGCGGCAGGGATGATGCGAGTGCAAGCAATGCAGCAGGCTTAATGAAACTAAAAGCAGATTCCTCACGGCTAAGGCGTTCGGAATGACAGTGGTTTAAATAGTGCAGTTCGGATGACAGTGGCTGGAATGAGACGAAAGAATCCAAATCATCCGGCAAACCAGGTCAGTTTGCCGACTAGAACGCAGATCATGCACAGCGTTCCAATGGCGGCGTTGTATTCGCGATGCTTCCAGTACAGACGCCAGGAGAATGAACCGTCGCTGCTTTGGTAAGCGCGAAGCCGTGGTAGCAATCTTGGGACATTGCGTGCGTAGTCGTCGAACTCGGGAAATCGTGAGCGCAGGAAAGTTTCTTCGGAACGAATGACGGGAAGGTAAATCGCGAGAAGCATTACAAGCGCGATCAGCGCGATCCACCAGCTTCGGGCGGCAATCAGGAAGCCGCAGGCGAGAATGATTGATCCCAAGTAAAGCGGGTTGCGCGTGTAGGCGTAGGGCCCGGTGACAGTGAGCATTTCGTTTTTCTGAACGTGGCCTGAGGCGAAGGCACGAATGACAAGACCGCCCAGAGCTACCGCCGCACCGATTGCGATTGATTTCCCTGCCGGGTGCGCGAGCCAGACGTACACGATTGCAAACAGGAATCCCATTGGAACGCGAACACGGCGCGCAATTCTGCTCCAGCTAGCCACGGGGATTCTCCAGTAACTGGTGTGCAGCGGCGATGACTTCATCAGCAGTGATGTTCATCAGGCCGGGATCGGGACCGCTGGTGTGTGAAAGTGACGTTTTGCTCGCGGGATTGCGAAGCACGATGCTTTTCGTAGCATAAGGTCCATTGCGTGCGGGATCAGTTGGACCGAAGATCGCAACCACAGGAATCTGCAATGCGGCAGCGAGATGCAGCGGGCCCGTATCACCTCCGATGAACAGTCTGGCGCGACGAGTGAGCGCGATAAGTTGCGAGATGGAACATGAGATTGGCTGCGCGAGGCGATTGCTCAATTCATTCACACGCAAAGCCAACTCCTGCTCGCCGGGGCCGAAATTGACGACCGGCACCACCCCGGAGTAAGAAAGCGCCTGCGCGACTTTGGCGTAGCGCTCGGCGGGCCATTGTTTTGCTCCCCAGCCAGCACCGGGATTGATAATCGCAAAGTCGCTTCCAACTGCAGCGAGCCATTTTTCAATGCGAGCTTCGGATTCGTGGTCACGGGGGAGCAAAGGTGCGCAGTGCGGAAGCGGCTTGGCTGCGATCGCTTCGGCAAGAGAGCGGTAGTGATCGATCACGTGAGCGCCTGCTGGCGGGACCTTGTTTCCGTAAAAAAATCGGGCAGGAGCTTCACGCGGTTGAGCGAAGCCGAGCACGGTCTTTGCACCTGCTACACGCGCGAGAATCGCGGACTTTAGCGCACCCTGAAAATCGGCGGCGATGGAGTAGTTCTGCTCGCGGAGTTCACGACGTGTGCAGGCAACATCTTGGCGAGTTTCACGCGAGAAGGGCGATTTTCGCCAGCGCTTTGTATCAACTGTGTGGACGAAATCAGCGAGCGGACGCTCGGGAGTACGCGGGCCGAAGTGCGGGGTACCGTCGGCACAAAGCAACTGCGACCAACGATGTTCGACGACCCATCCGACCCTTATGTTGGGGCACGCGCTTCGCAGTGCAGTAACACCGTAGAGCGCGTGGACCACATCGCCCATGGCACCGAGACGAACAACAAGAATGCTTTCGGACAATGAGGACGCAGATACGGAGCTCACGAACGGTGCTGCTCCGCGCGGCGGATGAACTCGGTTGCGGAGTGATCTTTGGGATCGCCGACGATGGCGACGCGGCCGCCGCATTCGAGGACGACATCGCGTTCGGGCACGCTCTGTTCGGTGTAGTCGGTACCTTTAGCCTGGACATCGGGCCGGATTTCACGGACCAAAGCACGGACATCGGGCTCGGGAAAAATCACGACGGCATCGACGTCGGACAAGGCAGCGAGAATTTCTGCGCGTTCTTCGGCAGGCATAAGAGGGCGGCCGTCCCCCTTTAGCTGGCGAACAGATTCATCGGAGTTGATGGCCACGATGAGTCTTCCGCCGAGCTGCTTTGCCGCATGCAAATATCGAATGTGTCCGACGTGGAGGAGATCGAAACAGCCGTTGGCGAGAGTGATTTTCTCACCGTGAGAACGCCAGGAGGCTACACGGGACCGCAGCTCATCGCGGGTTAGGAGTTTCGGGTCGCGCAATCTAGATCCCCACAGCACTTCAAAAGCTTTTAACCGCAGAGCACGCAGAGTTCGACTGGCGAGCTCGCAGAGAAAAGCTCAATGCGAACGCGTCTGCGGCGCCGTTTTCTCAAGAGCCTCCAACAATTCTTTTTGCGAAACGGTAGCTGTGCCACGCTTCATTACGACGATGCCGCCGGCGTAGTTAGCGAGTTGCGCAGCTTCTTCTGTGCTTGCGCCTGCCGCCAAAGCTGCGGTGAATGTTGCGATCACGGTGTCGCCTGCACCAGTGACATCAGCGACTTGATCGCTGCCAAAAATCGGGATATCCGTGGGCGTGTGTCTCGCGTCGAAGGCCACCATTCCATCACGTCCTCGAGTGACGACCAGCGAGTTCAGGCCCATGCGCTTCATCACTTCGGCGCCGGCCGAGCAAAGACGCCGCCAATCCTGACCAATTTTGATTCCAAGGGCTTCTTCGATCTCAGGTTCATTGGGCGTGGCAGCGGTGATTCCAGTGAACTGGAGCATTCGATGACGAGAGTCGAGAATGACAGGGACCGAAGGCGCGAAAGTCGTCTTTGAAACCTGCCCTCTCCCGCTTTTCGAAAACCGCGGCCGGCTGGGAACACGGAGAGCTTGCGGCGTTCGGCGGTCGCGAACCGCGTTCAGGATTTGCGGCGTCGCGGCCCCATAACCATAATCGGAGACAAGCAGAGCATCGGAAACGCGCAGATACTCACGAGCCGCAAGGGCAAGCTCGCGAGACGCGTGCTGGTCAGGCTCGCGGTCCGGTTCGCGGTCGATCCGAACAACCTGTTGACGCCAGGTGTGCGGCATGCCCGCCAGGATTCGAGTTTTGGTGACGGTCGCGAAATTTTTGTCTTTCAGAATGCCCGTAACCGGAATGCGCTTGTGACGAAAGCTGCGCAGCAGCAGGCGGCCGGGTTCGTCGTTGCCGATGATGCCGACCGGTAGAACGTTCACTCCAAGATCGGCAAGATTGTTAACGGCGTTTGCACCGCCCCCGGGGGCGACCTCGCGATCGCGATGACGCAGGATGAGAACGGGGGCTTCGCGGGAAACGCGGGAGATTTCACCGAAGACGAATTCATCGGCGACCATGTCGCCGAGCACTGTGATCGTGATCCGGGGAAAGGCCTCCACGATCTTGCGCAGACGGTCGGCGGGTTTGGGGGAGCGGCTCATGGTAGCGGTTGCTCTTGACCTGGTGGTGACAACGAAAGTCAACGTCCCCACCCTGTCGCGAAAGACGCGACAAGGATGGGGCACCCGATTCCCTTCTAGCCACCAGTCACTAGCCACTGATTCTCTCACGCCTTGGCGCGGCGTTCGGCAATCACGCGCAGCATGGTATCCAGAGCGTCAGCGGCGTTGAGCAACTCCATATGGACGATGGCGACCGAGATCGGCGCGAGCTGATAGAACTGCGTGCCCAGGTTGGTGACGTCTTTCTGGGTAGTGATGAAGCTTTGGGCTTTGCTCTGCTTTTGTAGCGCCAGCAGGTCGTGAATGTCGCGCGGCGTGTAGCGGTGATGATCACGGAAAAATTTATGCGCGACGGGTTCGATTCCCGCCGCGCGCAGTTGTTCGAGAAATTTGCGCGGTCGCGCGATGCCGCAAAAGGCTACGGGTCGATTGTGCACGAGGGGGACTTTCAGCGTCCGTTTGACATGCCAAACGGGCTTGCCGGATGGAAGATGGCCGGGCGCGATGTCTTCGGTCAGAACGATGGCATCGGCGCGAGAAAGGGAACTGACCGGCTCGCGAAGACGGCCTGCGGGAAGAAGCTGATCGTTAGCGTCCTCGGGAGTAAGGAGAGCAATATCGAAGTCGCGCGCAAGCGATCGGTGTTGGAAGCCGTCATCAAGCAGATGGAACTGAGAGTTGTTGTTCTTCTCCGCAAACGCGCCAGCATCGTAGCGGTTTTCGCCCACGATCACGTGACAACGAAGCGTTCTTGCGATGAGGAGTGGCTCGTCACCGAAATCCTGGGGTGAACCGTTGGGATTGACTTCGAGCACGCCGTGCGTCTTGCGCCCGTAACCGCGAGAGAGAACGTCGAACGTGATCTCTCGCAGGCGTAGCAGTTCGCCCAGAAGGAGGACGAAGGGTGTTTTGCCGGCGCCTCCGGCGGATATGCTGCCGATACTAATAACTGGCCGCGACAGTTTACGCGATTTGAGAGTGCCGCGATCATAAAGATGATTGCGTGCGGCGATCGCAGCTCCATACAGCGCGCCAAGCGAGTTCACGCGGAATGCGCCTCGTGCAGAGCTTTCTGCAACAACGGTCGCAGCTTTTCCAATGTGAATTGAGTTGCGCCGCGCTGTGATTGCAGGGTTTCCAAACCGCGCTGCCCGAGGGCGCGACGTTCGGTTTCGTTCGCGAGAAGGGTGCTGATTGCTTTGCCTAGATCTTCGGGATTCACAATACGAACGGCATTACGGCTGCGGAACAGTTCGACGATGTCACGGAAATTTTCTGTGTGAGCGCCGACAAGAATTGGGACCCCGTGCTGGGCAGGCTCAAGGATGCTGTGGCCGCCGCGGGGAACGAGGCTTCCACCGACGAAAGCGAGATCGGCCAGGCTGTAAAGGCTGGCGAGCTCGCCAATCGAGTCGATAAGCAAGACACCGCCCAAAAGTTGCTGCCCGTTCCAGAGTGAGCGCTTCCAGAATGGCACACCGGATTTCCGCAGGAGATCAGATACTTGCTCGAAGCGTTCGGGATGACGCGGGGCGAGCAACATGACTGCGTGTGAATTATGAGAGAGCACTTGTTGAAAGGCTTCGATAAGAATCGGCTCTTCGCCTTCCACGGTGCTTCCGCAAACCATGATGGGATGCGCGTTCGAGGAATCAAGGACGGAACGCAATTGCTTGACAATCGGTTGAACCGCCGGAGGAGGGACGTCGAACTTCAAGTTTCCGGAGACAAAGACGCGATCAGCGGGTGCGCCGATTTCTGTGAGGCGACGGGCGTCCTCGGGAGTTTGCGCGAGAAGAAGATGAATGTTCTGAAGCACGCGGCGCAGGAGCCGGCGCCAGCGGCGATATCCCGGAAGAGAACGGTCGGAAATGCGCGCGTTGACGACGGCGACGGGGATCTTGCGATCCTTGGCAAGGCGTAGAAGATTGGGCCAGAACTCGGTTTCGGCAATGACGATTAATTTGGGATTTAATGCCGCCAAATATTTCTCGATGCAGAAGCGAAAGTCGAGAGGAAAGTAGAAGACGCTCTCCGCCCCGAAACGTTTGGCCGCGAGTGCCTGGCCAGTGTCGGTCGTTGTAGAGATGACAATGCGGTACTCGGGGTGTTCGGCTTGCAATCGACAGATGAGTTCGCTGACCGCCAGAACTTCGCCGACCGAAACTGCGTGGACCCAGATCGAAGGCTTGTCACTGGCGATTCGTTGCGGAACAGAGCCGAATCGCTCGGCCACGCCTCGGCGGTACTTGCCGTGGCGGAGCATCTCGAAAAGCCAGTACGGGCTTCCGAGAAATAACGCGAGCGCGAGCAGGGCGCTGTAGAGGAGATACATTCTGCGTCATTCTAACGGGAGGAGAGGATTTAAAAAGAATTTAACCGCAGAGGTCGCAGAGTGTCGACACGAGTTCGCGGAGAGATTTGAAAGTCAAAAACTCCACACCTTCGGCTTCGCTCAGGGCAGGGTCTGTCGCAAAGAACGCGACAATGACGGGACATCCGGATTCCAAAGATTTTAACCGCAGAGATCGCGGAGTGCCGACACGAGTTCGCGGAGAGCGATCATAAAATCAAAATCCCCGCCCTGTCTCGCAAAAGCAGCGAGACAAGAACGGGGCGCTGCGAATTTACCACTCGCCGGCTTTTATCAGCTTGCGGATTTTGCGCTTCATCAGGTCACGTTTCAGCGCACTGATATGGCTGATGTAGAGCTTCCCGTTCAAGTGATCGGTTTCGTGCAGGAAGGCGCGCGCGAGAAGCTCCTCGCCGGTTTTTTCGTACCACTTTCCCTCTACGTCCTGGGCTCGAACGGTGACTATATTCGGGCGCGTGACCTGCTCGCGGAATTCAGGAATGCTCAGGCAGCCTTCGCTCTGCGTCTGCTTACCTTCTTTGTGGATGATCTCAGGATTGGCCAGCACGAGTTTGGCGTTGGGGTCTTCCTTAAACGTTACGTCGATGACGGCCAGACGCTTCGAGATTCCGATCTGCGGAGCGGCGAGGCCAACGCCCTTGGCTTCATACATTGACTCGAACATGTCCTCGACGAGTTTCTTCAACTCGTCGCCGAATTCGGTGACCGGCTCAGCAGGTTTTTCAAGGACAGGATTTCCGTACTTAACGATGGGATAGATCATTTAGCAATTGGCAATCAGCACTTAGCAGATAGTTTCAGCTGTGTGCTCCGAACGATGCTGTACAAGAATCTATTCGAAACTTGAAACCAGAAACGTGAAGCTCAGTACTTTCTCAGTTGCTCCAAATAGCCGTTGAAGTTGCGCAGCGTTTCTGTCATCGAGTCGCCGCCGAATTTGTCGAGCGCACAGCGCGCGATGGTAAGCGCCACCATGGCTTCTCCCGCAACTCCGGCTGCCGGAACCACGCAAACATCGGAGCGTTCGTAAGCGGCCTTCACCGGTTCGCGGCTGGCGAAGTCTACCGATTGTAAAGGACGACGCAACGTGGAAATCGGCTTAAGGTATCCGCGAACCCGAATTTCCTGGCCATTCGAAACGCCGCCTTCGATCCCTCCGGCATTGTTGCGGGTGCGAGTGAATCCCGCAAACTGAGTACCACGCGCGTAACCAATCTCGTCGTGAACGGCGGACCCGGGGACGTAGGCTGCGGTCACGCCTGATCCGATTTCGACCGCTTTCACCGCCTGCAGCGACATGACGGCAGCAGCGAGCTGAGCGTCGAGGCGCTCGTCCCATTGAGCGTAGGTGCCGAGGCCGGGGGGAACGGCGTGCGCGACGACTTCAAACACGCCGCCAACGGAATCGCCGGTGCGCAGGACCTTATCGACCTCTGCCTTCATTTGCTGCTCGGAGTCCGACTCAGCGCAATTGAGCAGGATCTCGTCCCGGCCGCAACTCTGTTTGATCTTTTCCCAGGAAACTTCGTGCGGAACACTGGCCGCGCCAACGGCAATCACATGGCTCAGGACTTCAATCCCGAGCTGCTGAAGGAATGACTTCGCCAAAGCCCCTGCGGCTACGCGGGCAGTCGATTCGCGCGCCGAGGCCCGCTCGAGGACGTATCGAGCTTCCGGGAAATTGTATTTGAGGGCCCCGGCAAGGTCGGCATGCCCCGGGCGCGGCGAAGCAACGCGCTTGTGCAGCTTGGGGTCGCCGGGCGCCACCGGAAGTTGTTCCTGCCAGTTCTTCCAATCGCGGTTCTCGATCAGCATGGAAATAGGCGAACCGATGGTCTGGCCATGGCGCACGCCGGAGAGGATGCGCGCACTATCGCGCTCAATTTTCATCCTTCCGCCACGGCCGTATCCCTGCTGCCGCCGCCATAGTTCGCGATCGATGAATTCCTGCGAAATGTCCAATCCGGCTGGAAGGCCGGAAACAAAGGCGACCAGCGCCTCTCCGTGAGACTCACCTGAGGTAAAGAATTTCAGCATCTACTCGGATTGTATCCGATCAAGAACGGAGGCCCGTTCTGCCGGGCAAACCCGGAACTCGGCTTCACATCAAACACTTGTCGAAAACATACTTCGGCGAAGGGAGACTTGCGCTTGTTAGAATGAACCAACAAATCTCCAACCTTGGTTCCACTTCGCCCGCGATCGAAATTACGCAGTGTCCCCAGGTTTATTGAGGTGAATTCTTGCCTTTCAAGGCAGCAAAGCGGCAGGTTGCAGAAATAACCAGTAAGGCGGCGACCGAAGTCTCGCGCCACCTCCTCAAAGGTGAGGAAGAGGAGAGGCGCCGAATCAGTCGCGAGCTGCACGATGAAACCGGGCAAGCGCTCATGGTGTTGCGCTTCCACCTGGAGATGTTAGCGGGCGACGCGAAAGATCCCGACCAGGAATCGAAGGTACAAGAATCGCTGGACGTTTTAGACCGCACGATTGAGGGATTGCGCAGGATCATTGCCAGGCTCTCACCGCGCGTACTCGAGGAATTGGGGCTGCTCGCGGCGATTCGTCGTGAGGCGCAACAGCTTGCCACCCACACAAAGATGAAAGCGCATCTCGAATTGCCGGAGCACTTGTCCGACATGGAGCACGATGTCGAGGTCGCACTCTACCGCTGGGTACAGGAAGCGCTTCATAACGTAGCCAAGCACTCTCAGGCTCGTAATTTTACAGTTCGGCTGCAGAATACCAGCGAGCGAGTATCGCTTGAGATTGAAGATGACGGGGTTGGAGTGCTGACGCGCACTCCTGACGAACGAGGATTTGGATTAACGGGCATGCGCGAACGCGCCGCAGCGCTGGGCGGTTCGATGACTATTCACTCTCGGCGGGGCCGCGGGACTCAGGTCCGGATTGTTCTGCCATGCATTTCAGAACATTCCTCAAAACGCAACGCCGAATCTGGAGCACGGGCACGCCGCGCTTCCACCGCACGTGCCAGCTAGAACTATGCCGATCCGATGTCTCATTGTTGACGACCACACGCTGTTTCGCGAAGGTTTGCGCCGAGTTCTGGAGAGTGAACAAGATCTCCAGGTAGTGGGGGAAGCGCGCGATGCATCGGAAGCGATTGAGCAGGCGCAGGCACTGAAACCCGACGTCGTGCTGATGGACATCGGGATGCCCGGGCTCTCCTCCTTCGAGGCCTCGCGACGGATCACGCGCGAACTACCGGGACGGCGAGTCATCTTTCTTACGATGTATGAGGATGAAGAGTACCTGCTGCAATGCCTGGATGCCGGAGCCTCTGGCTACATTTTGAAAGATGCGCCGGCGCCCAGATTGATTGGTGCGGTACGCGACGTGAATGCGGGCAGAAAGTATTTGAGCCCGCAAGTGCTAGGAAAGTTGGTGGATGACTTCCGGTCGCGTTCGACGACCGGAATGGCACGCGGCTCGACACTGACTCCGCGGGAACGGGAAGTCATCAAAATGCTGGCCGAAGGAAACTCTGTACGGCAGATCGCCAGCATTCTGGGGTTAAGCGTGAAGACAGTTGAGGCGCACAAGTTCAATCTGATGCGAAAGCTCAACATCCACAACAAGGCGCAACTGGTCACGTACGCCATTCAGAAAAAAATTGTGAAGATGCCCGCCGGGGCTTAGGGATCGGGTGATCTGGTGATCGGGCCATCGGGTGATCTGCGTCAAACTTCCTGGCCACAGATTTCACGGACTAACACGGATTCACATCTTTCACCGCAGAGAGGCCGAGAAACCCTTACATAGCTGTTTTCGCAATGATCCGTGAACATCCGCGTGATCCGTGGCTGGTTTTAGAAAGCTTCTTTACCAGGGATTTCGCGGATCAACACGGATTTGGGAACAAGCTAGCCGAAAAGCTTTTAACCGCAGAGAGCGCAGAGAGTCGGTCGAGTTCGCCGAAAAAATTTCCAGAGAAAAACTTCCAGAGAAAAACTTTTTACAAAACAGATCGGAGATCACCCGATGCGCCGCTCACCCGATGATCAGATCGTCCGCTCACCCGATGATCAGATCACCCGATCAAATTGTTCCCTGTTGATAACTCGTCTGAAATGCAAGAAATGTGTTGACAATGGAGGTCACACATCGCAATATCTGAAATCAGTGATGCTGCTGAAGGCAACTATCAGCAGAGATCGATCGGTAGAAGTTCCTATTTGACGAGGGAAAATCGTTCAGGAGGGAATGATGCCAGCAAAGAAAAAGGCTGCAAAAAAGAAGAAACACTAAGCACGTGAGAAAAACTCACGAAAGGTTTGTAAGCCTCTCGACGAAATTTCGAGAGGTTTTTTATTTTCAGGCCAAGTAATAGTTGTTCGCGAAAGCGGATCGTGCTAGAAACGCACTAGCAGTGCGCCTTTCTAGACGACGTGACGGGTGGATGCTATGAGTGCCAAGCTGAAGGCCAAACCGAACCGGAATGAAATTGTTGTTCCCGACAAGCTTTATTTTCGTATCGGCGAAGTTTCCGATCTTTGCCGGCTGCCGGCCTATGTGTTGCGGTTCTGGGAAACGGAATTCCCGCAACTGAAGCCGGTCAAGAGCAGCACCGGGCAACGCATGTATCGCCAGAAGGACGTTGAAGCGGTTCTTCGAATCAAGAAGCTCCTCTACGAAGAGGGATTTACCATCGCGGGCGCGCGGCAGCAACTGCGTGCGGAAGCGAAACCAGAAAAGCACCAAGCGCCGCTCCCATTCCCCATTCATTCCGCGGCGGACCTGACGCGCATACGACACGGACTGAAGGAAATATTGGGGATGCTGAGCGCACGGCACTGACCGTTACGATTTGTCTCGGCCTCGATCGACGGCAATACTACTGAGTTGGGCAACAGTTTTCACCATGTCCCCTTCCTGAAACACGCGAATTCCAGCAATTCCTGCCGCCCCGGCGTCCAGACAATCCCGCGCATTGTCTAGAGTCACTCCACCTAGCGCCAGAACCGGGACTTTGTGCTGGCAGGCCTTACGCAGTCCAGCAATTCCCGCGAGATCTGATCCGCCCTTCTCGAATACTGGACCGAATACAACGAAATCGGCACCCGCCTTTTTGGCCTCAATGACTTCAGATTCGGTGTGGCAGGAGACAGCGACCACGAGTTTCTTTTCCGCGTTTGAGATGCGCCAAGGGCTACGTGCATCAGCGGGCGAGATATCTTGCGAACGCAGATGTACGCCGTCGGCGCCTGCGGCAATTGCAACATCTGTCCGCGAGTTGACAAGCAAGCGGGTGCGTCCGCCGTCTTTTCGGACAAGCCGGACAGCTTCCTGCGATAGAGATTCCAGTTCCCGCGTCGGCAGGTCTTTTTCGCGCAGTTGAATGTAATCAACACCGGCGCGAGCGGCGGCGGAAATTGCCTGAAGCAGGTGAGCGCGGTGATGGTTTTCGTTCCCGGGAAACTGCTGGCGATCGGTGATGTAGTAGAGGAGCAAGAGCAGTTGCCAGTGATCAGTTGCCGGTTGTCGGTTGCCAGTTGCCAGTTACGAGGCCCCGACATCTTCACAAGAACAACTGCCGCAGCCTGAAGCTGACAACCGGGAACTGGCAACCGGCCACTTGTCTACGGGTTTGTCTTTGCGATCTCGGGCACGACTTCGCCCACGCGCTTGGGGCGATCGGGACCGAGGTGATACTTCGTCAGTCCCTCGCGAAGGAACTCGAATCCCTCTTCCGGAGTATCTGCCATTTTGAATAGTTCCAAATCCTTCGCCGAGATTGCAGCCGCATCGACCATAGTTTGAAAATTGATCAGACGGTCCCAGTATTCACGGCCATAGATCACGACCAAAATCTTCTTAGCCAATTTCTGGGTCTGTGCCAAGGTCAAAATTTCAAATAGCTCATCCAGCGTGCCAAATCCGCCCGGAAAAATCACGAGCGCCTTTGCCAGATAGGCGAACCAGAACTTGCGCATGAAGAAATAGTGGAATTCGAAATTCAGTGACGGCGTGATATAGGGATTCGGGTATTGCTCGAAAGGCAACCGGATGTTCAACCCAACGGATTTCGCTCCAGCTTCTATTGCGCCGCGATTGGCGGCTTCCATGATGCCCGGGCCTCCGCCGGTAGTGACCACGAAACGCCGGCGGCGGGCAGGAATTTGCGAAGCCCACTGGCTCAGCAAATAAGCCATACGGCGAGCTTCTTCGTAGTAGCGAGCCATATTGACACCAGCCTGGACGAGTTTGCGCTTGCCGTCGTCATTTGAGGATGCCGCAGCATCGGCTGCTTTCCGCGCGTCTTCGAGACTGTGGAAGCGCGCGGAACCGAAGAAAACAACCGTGTCCTGGATTTGCTCACGCCGGAAACGGGCCAGGGGCTCGGCATATTCGGACATAATGCGGAGCACACGGCCGTCGGGGCTATTCAGGAAGTCAGGGTTCTCGTACGCGAGCGGCGCGATTTTTTCGTGAGGCTTGGTCATTTGGACGGCAATGCTTGAGTGATCAGTAAATCAGTGATCAGTGGCTAGTCATCACAACTCATGCGGACAACGGCTACCCACGAGTCGCTGATCACTAGCCACTTTGTTTTGGAGCTTCATGATAATGAATGGCTTCCCAAAAGCCTAACCAGAGATCGAGAACCCCCAGCCCACTCGCCAGTCCCCGAAAAAAACCGCTGGCAACGGCGCTTCGCAAGCCCGGATGCATGAGGAGAAGTGGATTGTCTGTCCATTTGGGGGTCCACGGCAGGATTACGAGCAACACTCCGAATGTGGCGCAAACAGTCACAAACAACAGCGCACGAATACGCCACAGCCAAATGATCCACGGACTGGGCCTGGTTGCCGAGGAAGAGCCGTTTGCACCGGCGGCCGGTCCGGTACCGATCAAAGGCGAATCCGGATTTTGAGTGGACGGGGCGGTCCGGGGTTCAACACTCACTCGGCGCTCCGGCACCAGGATTCAAGAAGCGCCCTGTAAATCACAACCATCTGGATATTTTACGATGCTTTTATGAGCGCAGGGCCTTGATCCGCTCGGCGACATCGCGGTAATCAATGTTGGCGCTATAGACCTCAAGGAAGCTGTTCAAGGCAGCGGATTTGTTCCCGGCGGTTTCGAGCGCTGACGCAAGCTCGTAATGCAGAGCAGTGCGGCTCTCCTGGTCGAGAGTAGGAATTTTAAGCGCTTTTTCATACCAGCGGGCCGCAACCTCTGGCACGCCTTTATCGATAAAGCATTGCGCAAGCCAGGTGTAAGTCTGGATCACATGCGGGAACGGGTGTCCGCGATCGATGGATTGGCAGACTTTCTGCAACTCACCGATAGCTTCGTCGAGCAGCCCCATTTCGCGGAATGCCACTCCGAGGTTGTAGTGCGTTTCGGGATCTTCATCGGCAGTGGCGGCATCGTGTTCGAGTTCTTGCTTCAACTCGCCGAACATGCTCGAGAGATCAACACTGAGTGAATCAGATTTCTGCGGCGCAATCGCTGGCGGCGGAGGCGGTGCCGGAACAGGGGCTGGAGAAACTGATGCGGATGCGGCAGCAGCTCGAGCGACGGGTGCAACCGTGTGGGCCGCTGGCGCTTGCGCTCGTGTTGGTGGCGGAGCTGGCGCCTGCACGGGTGCTGGAACTGCTCGCGCATGCGCAACCGGCGGCGGTTCTGGCGCAGGCGTTTCTTCCGTAACGAAGTCATTGCCGAGAGATGCCTCGAGATCGGCGACAAAGGCGTCCAGGGTGCCGACGCCAAACTTGGCAGCAGCCTGCGGGGGTGCGGGAACTTCCTCGTGCACCGGCGCGGGCGGCGCGACCGGCTCGGGAACCGGAGCCTCCATTACAGGCGCGGCAGGTACAGGCGCGGCAGGCTGGGCGGCAGGCGACTGGACCGGCCAGGGTTGCGGCGTCACGGGCACGTGCGTTGCTGGAGTTGGAACCGGGCTCGGCTCTGGAAGTGTGGCTACCGGGGTGTCCGGCTCTGGCTCGGCCTCGATTTCAATCGTCGGTATGTCTGTCGATTCCTCGATCGAAACTGCAGGCTCGGCTGATACAAGAGTCTGTTTTGCAGAATCAAGTCCAAGGCGCAAAACCGCGAGCTCCGGAGCGCCAGGAGCGAGAGCTTCCAATTTCTTAAGTGCCTCTTCGGCGTGGTCGACCATGCCCTGGCCGAGGTAAAAACGAACTTCTTCGATCGATTCATCAAGATTGATCGCGGGGGCGGGCGCAGGCTGCGCTTCCGCAGGAGTCACTTGCGGCGGCACTGGCTCATGCGCAACCAAACCAGGTTCAGAAGGCGCCGCTTCGGCTGGCGCTTCAACCGCGAAGTCCTGCTCCCAATCACCGTGACTCTCGCTCTCGCTGGGGGATGGCGCGGCGACGGAAAATTCTCCGACAGCGGGTACTACTGGCGCCGGCTGGGCCGGCGCTTCTCCAAAAAAGACTCCTGAAGCCGCGGAAGTTGAATGCGGCGCGCCTGCCTCTGGCGAACCATGTTGGCCTTCTTGACCAGAATGGTCGATGGCTGGCGCTGCAATCTCGAATTCCTGTGTGGCACTGGCTTGTGCAGGTGAGACCTGCGCGCTTGCGACGGCAACAGGAGCGCCAATGACCGGGCTCACCGCAGAACCGCCGCGTTGCTCATACTTCGCGGCCAGCTCGCTGTAGCGCCGGGCTTCGTCGGCGTGGCCTGAGTCGTGATAAATGCTTTCCAGCGTGCGGCAGCAGACAGCGGCTTCGGCAAACCTGCCGGCCTTGGTATGCAGGGCGGCCAGTTTCTGGTTCAGCCGCAAATCGCGCGGCGCCTTCGGCAAGGCAGCGATCAATGGATCGAGCGCCTTGGCCGGCATGTTGTAAGAAATGAAAAGTTCCGCATCGGTCAGGGCCGCTTTGACGGCCAGAGAGACTTCGTCTTCGTGAATCTGCTCGACGAAGGGAGCGTTCGCTTCCAGCTCATCAATCATGGAAGCGCCTTCTTCGGGAGTGATCAGGTGTGGGGCTTCGCCACTTGTTCCAAGCTTATCGGTGATTTGCTGGTAGTTGCTGGCATGCATCTGGTTGGCAGGCTCCAGGTGCATCAGCTTCTGATAGTAAGTCCGCGCCTTTTCGAGCTCACCGGCCTGCACATACCCGTGCGCCAGCAGCTCGTACATCTCTGTGAACTGGGTGGTCTCGCCGCCTTTCTCGAAGATCGCGAGGACCATCTCGAGCAGTTCGGTGTCGTCCTTTACATATCCGAGGAGCGTGCGAACGCACTCGAACAGTTTGGCGGAGTCGGTCCGCAGCAGGCGATCGCAAAATTCGTTGTATACCTTGAGCGCATCCCGGAAGCGCTGAACGTCAGTCAACGCCGTCGCGTATTCGAAAATGGCGGAAATATCATCGTGAACATTGGCCAGCTTGGCCGCGAGCGTCGAGGCGTCATCAAACCGCTTGCTTTGCAAGTAGGCATGGAACAAGGCGCGCAGGCCGTCTACGTTGTTATCGAGATCGGGAACTTTACTCAGGCAATCGATTGCGGCCGGGAAGTCTCCAGCTTCTACCGACGCACGACCGCGGAGAATGAGGGCATAGCTGTTCTCAGGATCGAGCTTCAGCATGCGCTGCAGAATTTCGTTTGCAGCGGCGAGCTGTCCCTTTGTGCGCATAGCCTCGGCGGCGGTACTTAGAAGCTGCCAGGCGTCGTCCTTCTTGCCCATCTTGATGTAGGCTTCGGCAAGGCGCATGCGCATCTGGACATTCTCAGGGTCCATTTCCAGCGTCTTCTGGAAAATTCTTACTGCCTGGTCGGTTTTTCCGGATTTGAGGAAGTCTTCTGCGACTTGCAGATACTGAGCGCGGGCATCATTGAACAGGCCTTGCTGCGTGTAGAGTTCCGCCAGGCGCAGGACGGATTCGGTGGAAGACTTGAGCTTGCCCAGCTTCTTGTACATTGCGATCGCTTTGACCGTGAAACCCTGCGAGGCGTAAGCGTCGCCAACATTTTTGAAGCAATCGGCTGCTTTGTCGTTTTCGCCGAGGCGGGCATAGAGATCGCCGACCGTGTTCATCACGGTCAGGTCCTTCGCGTCGGCTTTGAGCACCTTCTCGTACTCAGAGATGGCGTTCTGGAGTTTGCCTTGCTGGACGAATTTCTCCGCGGCACTCAGAACTTTCTGTTTGTTGAATCCGAAACCAAACGCCATAAGAATTTACCGACTCCAGTTCCGTGCGTCTTCCCACCGGCGTGCAGATGAGCTATTACGCGACTGGTCGCCGGTGCAACCCTGGGAAGGCCAATCGGACATGGTCATTCTACGGCTGGATGGTCAAATCCGTATGGTTACTAAGGATTACCCAAGGTGAGTGTACAAACGGGTGAAATTGGCAGCCCAAACAGGCCGAAATCGGGAAAGGGATGGGTCAGGAACGGGAAATTGCAGGCCTGGTTAGGTCTCAATCCCTGCATAACAAACTCGGCCAATGAGATAGTCGCTGGGCGATTCTGATCCGATATCGAGGACATCAACTGGATAGGCCTGATTGTGTGGCCGCAGGATCAGATTTTTGCCGGAGAGTTCAACGTAGCGAACCAGACATGATCCTTTCGTGCTCCGAACCGCGTACATGTTGAGCTCACCCTTACGATAGGGTTGGAAAGAATTGTAGTGACGATCGATTAGGATCAGAGCTCCGGGCAATAGTCGCGGATACATACTCATTCCATCGCTGGCCTCGATTTTTATTGCCACAAAACGCTCCCAGTCACTGCGTTTTCCATGCATGTCTGACCGCAGTCTGTGCAGGAAGCTTCTCTTGAATTTGTGAATTTCCCGCACGTTCATGCTCATGATGAGACGCTGACTGGCGGCGGCCGCACTATCGACCAGGCAGACGCTTTCAAAATCGTCGTCGCTGGGCGGCAGAATGGTGGCGCGTTTGTTGACTTCCACCGGATCGAGCAGATCGAGCACCGAAAGCCGCTGCACGCTGAGCACTCGGTCCATGCCTTCCAGGCTCAAGCTGCGCTTACGATTGAGGAAGTTCGAGATATGCGCCTGCCGAAATCCGGTCTGCGTGGCCAGTTTTAGGCCGGTCAGTTCACCTTCCTCGATTCGTTCCCAGAGCGCCTTTCGCAGGTTCTCTTGCAGGCTTTTAAATCTCATCGCGGCGGGAGTATAGCACCTTGGTATAGCGAAATGCTATTACTATGATGCTACCCACAGCTATAAACTAAACGTTTCGCATGACACTTTCGGTGTAGGGATTTCCACCAATCTCCACAAGCAAAATGTCGATGAAACGCCTGCTTCGTTTGTCTCGGACGCGCAAACGATAGCAGCGCAAAGACAAATTCGCCGGACGCTTTCTTTCCTTGACTGTTAAAAACTGCGAGCTATACGATCAGCCATCGATATAACTCAGCCTTTTCGAGGGGAGAATGGCAGGTCGCAATGCCCGAGGTATTTCGTGAAACGGAAGAGGCTGGCTTTGCTGAATTCCGCCGCAAAGTCCGTGCGGCTGAGGTGCTCTCAGCCGCGATGCTGCGTTTGCTTTCAGACATTCGATTTAACGGCAAAGTGAGCGTCATCATCCAGAACGGGCAAGTACTCAAGTCAGGGTACGAGGAAGGATACTTCCGGCATCATTCTGGCGGCTGAACCCCGGGTTCTCGGCCCCTCATTTAAATAAAACCCACAGGTCGTCGTAACAGAAACGAGCCCTGTATCCGGTCGCACCGGTACAGGGCTTTTCTATTTCGCATTGGAGGCGTTATGGAAGACATTCACAACAATTCAATTCGTCTGGAACTCAAGTATTGCGAACGCTGCGGAGGCCTTTGGTTGCGGCTGAAGGACTCAGAGCTGGTGTACTGTCCGCCGTGTACGGTTGTTTTGGCGGGAATCGCGCGAAACTCGGCCATTTCGCAGCAGGGTGCAGTGTCAGAACTCGAATTTTTTCCCCACGTAAAGGCTGCGTTTTGGGGTGAGGGAGGAAACGCATGAGCACCATTCCCTCGCTGGAAGTAACTGCTAGCGCAGAAGACTCACGATCATTTATTCCAGATCAGGCTCGCCTGACTGAAAGCGGAGAGGGATTGCAGAGTGACGAACTCGGCAGTGCAGCCGTACCTCCCGACTACGGCTATGTCGACTCTGCTCGGGAGCGCGAGCTATGGCTCTACCGGGAGCGAACAGTGAGCCTGCTGCACCGGTATTTCCGGCTCTCACTCGAGGTCGGAAGGCTTCCTTCGATCCTGGGGCGCGAGCTCTTCCGTTCGAAAGTGACCTCATACCGCATGTCGAGCTTCGAGGATGCGGTCATTTTCGTCCACGATGTCGAGAATGCGCTTGAGCAGCTCGATAGTTTGAGCAAAAAACTGATTGCGCTGATTCTCTTTGAGGACTATTCGCAGGATGAGGCAGCAGACATTCTGCGATGCGCCCGGCGCACGGTCTGCCGGCAGTTTCCGGAGGCCTTGGACCAGATGAGTGAGCTTTTTTTGGAGGGCGGGCTGCTCAACAGGCTGCCGGGGGTGGCTGTGGAAAATTCTTGTCAAGAGGGGGAAAAGGCCGAATTTCCCGCAACCGATTGGAAACAAGTCGAATAAAAATTTGCAAAGTGTGTCACATTTTCCTTTTCAGAATGCTATTCTGAAAATAGAGAGTAAGAAAAAGGAGCGCGCTTAACGGCGCGCTCTTTTCTTTTGCCCTTCGGAGCTCTCACCATGGGAAAGCGCATTTCGGACGCCAGCCCTCCCCAGGAGCTTGCGGTCTTACGGCGCCAACTCACCGAACTGGTAGTACAAAATGCGGTTCCCATGGTGCAACAGGCAATTGATGCAGTCCGCGAAGAAGGCCAGTACCAGGCAATGAAGTACTTATTTGAAATGATCGGGCTATATCCCGCGACCGCGAAGGATGAGTCTTCGGAAGAGGATTCGCTGGCGCGAATCTTACTTGCCGAACTCGGGTTGCCTGGTAGCGATGAGACTGGAAACGGAGAAACGCAGAGGCGGCCAACTCGGCTGCATCCCGTAAAATGAAAAGTGCAGTACCAGATGCACGTCGTAGGACGTTTTGCTCAGGCTTTGCAACGCCAGGCAGCAATTCTGGCGTCCAAACAAAGCGTTGCTCGAAACGTTAAATCATGCAACGAGGATGGGCGAAGTGGGAGTTGACCTGACCTGGATAACCGATCGTATTGCCCTAGGCGGCGGTATTTGGAACGAAGAAAACATGGCGGAAATCGTGCGAATGGGGTTTACGCACATCATCGATATGCAAATCGAATTCGACGACACGCCGCTCGCCGAGTCGCATGACATTCAGGTGTTGTGGAATGCGACTGACGACGATTTTCAGCCCAAGCCGCCGGAACTGCTTGAGCGCGGCGTAGAGTTCGCTGAACAGGCGCTCGGGCAGGACAACACCAAGTTGTACATCCATTGCGCGGCGGGAGTTCACCGCGCGGCAATGATGACGCTCGCCGTACTGTGCTCGATGGGATGGGAGATGGGGACGGCGATGGAAACGATTTCTGCGCGACGTCCCGTGGTGGATTTTGCTGATGTGTACGTGAACAGCGTCGAGAATTTTCTCCAGGCGCAGGTGGGGAAGAGCTGAGCTCGAACTGACAAGTTTCGGAGGATTTATGTTGCACGCAGGCCGCCGCTCATGGCGGCTTTTTTATTTGCGCAGCAAATGGCGCGTGGCTTCTCGCATGAGTTGTGTGCTGTTGGCACTGTTGTCGCCCTGCGCCTCGCAATCGCCGACCCTGACCACGATCAGCGATACGGTGTTCAGGGCAGATGGAACGCCTGCCACCGGGACGCTCTTGATCTCCTGGCCGGCTTTCACGACTGCTGACGGCGCGACCGTGGCTGCGGGGCGGAATAGCGTGACACTGGGCTCAAACGGAAGCTTCACCGCCCAGCTTGCGCCGAATGCCGGAGCAACGCCCGCCGGGACCCTTTACACGGTGACGTATCAGCTCAGCGATGGCACGGTGAAAACAGAAAATTGGTCGGTCGGCACCACTTCGCCAGAAACCATCTCGGCAGTGCGGACAGCGGCAGGGACTTCGACTCCGGTCTCGCAGGCCGCTACGCAACAGTATGTGAATGCTCAACTCGCGACAGTGGTCCACTTGAGCGGGGCAGAAACGATTACGGGCGCGAAGCAATTTGCCGTTCCGCCGAGTCTGCCTGCTCCGTCCCAGGCGGGCGATGCCGTCAACAAGGCGTACGTCGATTCAGCAGTTGGAAACGTTGGCGGCGGGAACTTCGTCTCGAAGAATGGCGATACCATGACGGGGCCGTTGATGTTGCCTGCGGATCCCACTTCTTCCCAGCAAGCAGCAGACAAGCACTACGTAGACCTCAGCACCGCGGCAAAAGCAGACTTGATCGGCGGACATGTGCCGACATCGCAACTAGGTTCCGGCACCGCGAACAATAGCGACTGCCTGCGCGGCGATTCCTCCTGGGGCGGATGCGGAACGGGAACCGGCCTTACGACGGGAATGCTGGCTATAAAATACGCGACTGATTTCGCGTGGAATCAGAGTCCTGCAAACAACCTGAGCACGCCGGGGCCGCAACTGGTGAATCTCGCGCAATGTCCAACGGGTGTGACCGGAACTGAGCCGCAGTATTACGTTTACATTTCCGGAACCGGCACGGCAGAAGCCGTTTTGGTGACGGGTGGAACGTGCGCGGGGAATGGATCAGCGGGAACGCTGCAATTCACGACGGTGAACTCGCATCCTGCGGGATATTCGATCGGGAGCGCGTCAGGCGGCTTGCAGGAGGCGCTAATCGCGGCGAGATTCACGCCATCGAATCCGACGGGAAGCTCGCAGTCGGGCAAAGTGATTGTGCCTCCCGGAGAGCTAAAGGCATTCGCGCGGGTTTCAATTCGCGCTTCGAACATTGTCGTGGATTTCAGCGGCTCGATTGTCGAATGCTGGATGAATGATGCCTGCATTTTTGTGGGAGATCCGGCCAGCTCAAATCTTTTCGAGAACATTACCTTGATCAATCCGCGAGGACGCCCGACGGTTGCGGGCGGGACAGCGCCCTTCATCGAAGTCAACGCGCAAAAAACTCGCGTCTTCAATGTGACTACGCGTCTGCCGCTTTCCGGCGGAACATTTGGCACGTTTGTTCAAGTCGATGACGATCAGGCGTTCCTGCTGGACGGTCTCGACACAGTGGTAGGTGGTGGTTTGCGTTGCGACAGCACGTTCTGTGGACCAGCGGTATACGCTCCCGGGCCATTCAATGTTTTTTCGGCGGTCGGATGGCTGAAGAATTTGAACATCTCGCTGCAGTGCGGCGGAAACGGAGTTGACTGGGAGAGCGGAAACGTGGAGCGATTTTCTTCCCGGCGGAGCCTCGGACATTTTTCCCGGCGATG
>DAIPJJ010000231.1:0-5790 GCA_036770325.1 Terriglobales bacterium | reverse complement strand
CGTAATCGAGGGTAATCGTCAAGGCTGCGTAGAATGGTGGAGCTAGTCGGGATCGAACCGACGACCTCATCGTTGCGAACGATGCGCTCTCCCAGCTGAGCTATAGCCCCACTCAGGGATGAGTAGATTTTATCATTCTGACCTCATTCTTCTTACTAACGATCGAACGATCAGTTCTTGAAAATCCGCTATGCGCTTGCAAACTCCCGAACAGATCCTGCAAACGCCGGTTCCATTGGCTCCAATCGTGGCCTCCCGGTCCCTCGTGGAATTCATATTGGAACCCTCGGCGCTTTAGGATTGCTGCGAAACGTCTGTTGGCAGGAAGCAAGCCTTCCTGTTCGCCGCAGGCCAAAAACATGTATGGAATTTGGTCTGGATCAGCGGTAGCGGCAAGAACGAATGGATCATTCTTGGCTCGCGAGTCGCTCCCCCATGGGCCGAAAATGCGGCTATGTTGCCGGTATTGGCCGATCCGCTTTATAGAGAACGGGCGACTCGGCACATCCAGAGCAGAGCTCAGCCCGCCTGCGAAGAAAAACAGATCGGGGTGTTTCAGCGCCAACGTAATCGCTCCGAATCCTCCCATGGAAATACCAACGATGGCACGATTCGATCGCTCGGTTGCGACCGGAAATTTGCGCTCGACATCAGAAATCAAATCCCTCGTCAGGTAATCTTCGTAGCGATCCCTCGGACGCTCTGCCGCGTTCACGTAATACGACGAACCGCCTTCAGGCATAACGAGCACCAAACCACGTTCGGCAAACTTCGCGACATCTGAATAGTTCGACCAATCGCGATACTCACCACCACCTCCGTGCAGCAAGTAAACACTCGGGAGCTTTGCGTTTGAGTTAAGGCCTGAGGGCAAGATCACGCGGTACGGCATTTGCCGTTGTAAAGACTCACTGTAAAACGTGACGTCTTGCAAACGCACTTTGTCAGTAAGCCGAGGATGGTCAGTGTACGACGTTGTGTTTTGCTGACAAGCAAGGCAGCAGACCAGGAATATACTCGTGACCAGGCAGCTCGGGCCCCGCAGCTTCACGAAGCTATACTCCTATCACTCCCACTAACTCTTTCACCGCATCCGCGCTTTTATTCAGCGCCGCCTGCTCTTCCGAGGTGAGTTTGATCTGAATGATCTGTTCGATTCCGCTTTCTCCCAGCTTGGCTGGCACTCCTACGTAGAGGCCTTTGATTCCATACTCGCCTTCAAGATATGCAGCGCAGGGAAGAATCTTCTTCTTGTCTTTGAGAATGGCTTCGACCATCTCGGTGGCTGCGGCCGACGGCGCGTAGTAAGCGCTCCCGGTTTTGAGGTACTTCACAATCTCTGCACCACCATCGCGTGTTCGCTGAACGAGTTGCGCCAGGCGATCGGGCGCGATGAGTTCAGTGATCGGGATTCCGGCGACGGTCGAATAGCGGGACAGAGGGACCATGGTGTCTCCATGACCACCAAGAACAAACGCAGTGACATTTTCAACGCTGACTTTGAGCTCGTCGGCTATAAAGGTCCGGAAGCGTGCGGAATCAAGCACGCCCGCCATGCCGATGACGCGCTCGCGAGGAAATTTGCTCAGCTTGTAAGCCGCTTGCGCCATGGCATCCAACGGGTTCGAGACAACAATCAGAATACAGTTTGGCGAGTTCTGCACGACTTTGCTCACCACGTCCTGCATGATTTTGTAGTTGGTATTCAGCAGGTCGTCCCGGCTCATGCCGGGCTTGCGAGGAATTCCGGCGGTGATGACGACGATGTCGGAATTGGCAGTGTCTTTGTAGTCGTTGGTACCAATGACGTACGAGTCTCGCTTCTCGATCGGCATGGCTTCGAGAAGATCGAGGCCTTTGCCTTGCGGCACACCTTCGATGATGTCGATGAGAACAACGTCGGCGAGTTCTTTGGAAGCAATCCAATGAGCGGCGGTTGCGCCGACGTTTCCTGAACCAACAATGCTTACTTTTTTTCGCATGAATATTCCTTATTAGAAGAAAATCAAAAAGCTTTTAACCGCAGAGATCGCCGAGTCCGCCGAGAAACGCGCTGAGATTAATTAGGCTTCGCTTTGAATCTTTGCGTACTCGGAAGGGAAAGGCATCAGGCTGTCGTCAGCACTCCCGCTGACATGTTCTCAATGATGTAATCCCCAAACTTGCTGGTGCTGACCTTGGTCGCACCCTGCATTAACCGTTCAAAATCGTATGTGACTTTTTTCTGTTCGATTGTCCGCTCCAGGCCGCTCTCAATCAGATCGGCAGCTTCGTTCCATCCCAGGTACCGGAACATCATGACGCCGGAAAGAATCACCGAGCCCGGATTGATAACGTCTTTGTCGGCATACTTAGGCGCGGTGCCATGCGTGGCCTCGAACACGGCGTAACCATCACCGACGTTTGCACCGGGAGCGATGCCGAGTCCGCCGACCTGCGCCGCGCAAGCATCAGAGATGTAGTCACCGTTCAAATTCGGTGTCGCGAGCACAGAGTATTCATCGGCCCGCGTGACCACCTGCTGGAAAATGGAATCGGCGATGCGGTCGTTGATCATAATTTTCTTTTTCCACGCGCCGTGGCCGTGTGTTGCGTACACACTGTCGAGCACAGTGCGGACTTCGTCAGCGACGCCCTTGCGAAACTCCGGAGGGGCAAATTCAATTCCAGGCTCAATCAATCCGGCGTTTTCTTCCGCTGACAAGCTCGGATTTTTGTCTTTGTTGTCGATGATCCAGCTCTCGCGTTCGGTCACAACTTTGTCGCGAAACTCTTCGGTTGCGAGCTCGTATCCCCATTTGCGGAACGCGCCCTCAGTAAATTTCTGAATATTCCCTTTGTGGACCAGCGTCACCGTCTTGCGGCCATTTTCGAGTGCGTGCTGGATGGCCATACGCACCAGGCGCTTAGTGGCAAAAATCGAAATCGGCTTGATACCGACACCCGAATCGGTACGCACCTGCTTTTTCCCACTCTTCAACATTTCTTTGTTCAGGAAGTCGATCAGCTTCGCGGCTTCCGGAGTTCCCTGCTCCCACTCGACTCCGGCATACACGTCTTCGGTGTTCTCGCGAAAGATAACGACATCCATGCGCTCGGGATTTTTCACCGGCGATGGCGTCCCTTTGTAATACTTTACGGGGCGAATGCAGGAGTAGAGATCGAGCACCTGCCGCAATGTGACGTTCAGCGAACGAATGCCGCCCCCGACCGGCGTTGTAAGCGGGCCTTTGATTGCGACGCGGAATTCGCGGATGGCCTCGACCGATTCCTGTGGAAGCCAGTCGTTAAACTTCGCCTTGGCTTTCTCTCCGGCGAAGATTTCATACCACACAACGCGACGCTTGCCGTTGTAGGCCTTTTGTACGGCCGCATCGAACACGCGGACAGACGCTTTCCAGATGTCACGCCCCGTGCCATCGCCCTCAATGAAGGGAATGATCGGATTATTCGGGACCTGAACTTTGCCCGATTGATACGCAATTCTCGCGCCGTCTCGCGGCACAGGCACGCCGTTGTATGAGTCCGCCATGAATGTCCTCCGGAAAAAGGGAACAGAAATTATAACTGCTGTGAGCGATGAAGGTCCGTTTCGTTCATGCCAAGAGTTCGGATTGAAAATTGAATCGGATCGACTGCTGAAGGCCCTCTACTTCACAGTCTGATCATAAATATTGCGGACCTCTGAAAATGTACGGAGTATTTCCTGTTCCAAGCCACCGGAGAACTCGCGATGCAGAATCCGGGCAGCCAGGAGTTCGATCGCATTTCTCGTATGTTCGGCTACCGGCAGCCAGCGTCCGTTTCGTCCGGTAACTAATCGCAGAACGTGTTCGACAGTTCGGAACAATTCGGCCGCATGGTCGAGAATTGCAGCCGATTTTTTGTCGAGCACACCAGCCGCAGAGCACCTCCACAACCTGTCGCGAAGAGTTCCGCTCTTTGGACGCAGAGCGTGCTTGACCAACAGAAAACTTGACAGGAAATCAATGTCATACAATCCGCCTGCCGAGGTGCGGATACTCTTCTCGGGAGCGCTTGCTTCCTGCAGCTTCTGGCGCATGTTACGGACGGCTTGTGGGAAGTCGCGATTTGTGGCAAAGCGATGAAAAAGTGTTTCTGAAACATTCACGGTCTGGCGGCCAATTTCGGGATCGCCAGCGATGAATCGTAGTTTGGTGTAGGTAAGTGCCTCCCAAGGCTGGGCCTCGGTTCCGGCATACGATTCGAGTTGCGCCGGAGTAACAACAAGCTCGCCTTCCGCGCCTCGCGGGCGTAGTCGTGCATCCACCGGAAAGACCAACCCTTCCTGCGTGTACACGGCAAGCGCCTGCATGATCTGTTCAGCCGACCGTGTCTGCCGCTCGCGGTCTTCTGACGCGCCGCACACGAACAGGAGATCAGCGTCGGAGAGTAGATCGAATTCGCGCGTACCCAGACGCCCGAACGCCATGATCGCCAGACCGCGCGGCGAACTCGCAATCTGAAAAACAGTGGAGATCGCATTTTCAGCCGCGAGGGTAGTTTCAGAAAGAGAGGAATAGATGGAACGCTGCTCCGCGATGTCTCGCGCTCCCGAAGCGAATACGAGATGCCGAAAGTGCCGTCGCAGTAGCGCAATCTTTTCGCCGCGCGAAGCCGTTGCGTTCGCAATGTAGTCGAAGACCGCATCGCGGTTCTGCATGGCCTGATCAAAATCTGATTCCGGAAGATCGAACAGCCGCCCACCTGTAACATGCGAAGTTCCCGCAAAAACTTCAGCCAGCGTGCTGACCTCTTCCGGATGCCGCGCCAGAGAATCGGAAAGATAGTCGCTCAATTCGAACAGCGATGCCGCTCGGGCGATGGCGGTCTGGTACTTGGTTGCTGCCGCGTAGCGATCCGAGGAACTATAGGCTGCGCTCAAAAATCTCAGCAGATTCTTACGTCCCGCTGGGCTGACCGAATGCAGCACCTGCGAGAGTTCCGGCGCGTCATTGGATAGTTGCTGCAAAAGCTGCTGGTTCGACTGATCGGCGGCAGCAATTCCCGAGCGCAGTTGCAATCGGAATTCATCTTCTGCCCCCGCCTGTGGTGTGCGCGCCTGCTGCTGATAAATAACGCGCTGATAAATTTCTGCGATCGCAGTCATTCGCTCCTGAACGGCAGCTTTCAGGTCGACGAGACGATAGCCGGGCGTAAGGCCAATCATCGAACGCTGCAGAATTTGCAACTCATGCTCCGATGCTGGCAGGCGGTGCACTTGTTGGCCTTCGCGAAGTTGAAGACGATGTTCCAAATGACGAAGAAATGTATAAGCGGAAGTCAGCTCGTGAAAATCGTGCCCGCTGATATGGCGTTTGTCGTGCAGCTTCTGTAGCGAGAACAACGTTCCGCCGGAGCGCAACCAGGGTTCGGCGCCACCATACACACGCTGCAGGCATTGGACCAGGAACTCGATATCGCGAATTCCGCCGCGGTCGACCTTTACATTGATGGATTCGTGCTTTTCCGTCGCGATCTGGCGGCGCCGCTTTTTATCGATTTTTTCGCGCGCCACCATGGCAGTTTTAATTGCGGCAAAGTTGACTCGCTCGCTGTAAACCTGCGGCTGCACGCGGCGGATGAAGTCACGTGCGAGCGCCAGGTTTCCCGCCGAGTACCGTACCTTGATTAACGCCTGACGCTCCCAGTCATGGGCAGTTTCCGAGTAGTAACGCAAAGCGTTTGCCTCGCTAATCGCCAGCTCGCCTCCGCACCTCTTCGGACTCATCGGCCTGCTCGAGATACAGCTGCTCGAGCCGTTCGCGC
>DAIPJJ010000045.1:0-25197 GCA_036770325.1 Terriglobales bacterium | reverse complement strand
CCGGAGTCGTCAACACCTTCCAAAGGCTTCGTCGTGCTGCCATCTTAGTGACATGGCGAGCGGCGATATGGGCGATCTCGTGTGATATCACTCCCGCAAGTTCTGCTTCACTGTCCACCGCCGCCAAGAGTCCAGTCGTCACATAGAGAATTCCTCCCGGTAGAGCGAAAATATTTGCCTCTTCACTTTCGATGATTTTCACCGTTAGCGGGAACCTATTGTCCGACTGACTCGATACCTTCTGACACAGCTCAACTCGGTAGTAGGCGGTTTCAGGGTCGCGAACCTGGCGTACTGTACGCTCAATAGCGGCTGCCCATTTCTCACCAAGCCGCTGCTCCTTTTCCATCGAGTAGAAGTCGAATCCACCGCCAACTCCACGGTTTCCGACTCGGGTCAGATCATACTTGCGCGAAAGTTTGCCAGCGACTTCGTCCGTAGGCAGACCTCCTCCAGCCAAAGCGATCACTGGTTCATCGTTGCTGTCGGCACTCGCCACGACTTGGGCTGCACCAACTTCAGCGGCGAACATTGGCATTACTGCCAAGCACACCCATTGGGCGATTCGTGCAAACACTGAACGTTCAACAATATTTGTCATCACGGGGCCTCCAACGGCTGACCTCGCTTGATTTTCTCGTTCATTCTTGCGCGGAACTTTTTCCGCCATTGCAGGAGTCTGCGCGCTAACTGGTTATGCCATGACTCACATGGGAAATCAGATTGTGCCGAAGCGGTCCACGGTGCCGATGCACACCCCGAGATGCCAAATACATGCCAAAGGCGACCACTGAAACCATCAAGATCAACAACAAAATGAGGACGACCTTGTTTCTGCGGCGCTGTTTTTCTTCACGATCTTTCTTTCGAGACCTCACTTCCCGAAACTCCCAGTCAAGCGTGTTTCAGATGGCAGACTCGCCCCTGTCACCAGTTCGAATGCGAACCACCTCGTCAAGTCGATGGACGAAAATCTTTCCGTCTCCCGCATTTCCGGTATGCGCATGCTCGCGGATTACCTGTATGACTTTTTCCGCCAGCACATCCGGTACAACCACTTCCAGTTTGGACTTTTTGACGTACTCGACGGTCCCGTCCAGAAACGCTCCCGGAGATCCAACTGCTCTCGCCCGGCCAAAACCCTGGACCTCCGACACCGTCAGACCCGGTAAACCTTCGATCCCCTTCAGCGCTTCCACGACTATCGAAAGGAGAAAGGGTTGGATTATTGCTTTGATCTCTCTCATCATTCTTCTCCTTAAATCTCGACTTCCTCGCGCCGCCCTTCAAACCATTTGTAGAGAGTGGGCAGCACGAACAGGGTCAGCAATGTGGAGGTGACCAGGCCTCCGATTACGACTGTCGCCAGCGGTCGCTGCACTTCCGCTCCGGCGCTAGTCGCTAGCGCCATAGGTACAAACCCCAGGCTCGCAACCAGGGCAGTCATCAGCACCGGTCGCAAGCGCGTCAATGCGCCTTCTACGACTGCTTCTTCCAGCGCAATGCCCTCTCGCCGGCGGCCGAGGATGTACGAGATCAAGACCACTCCGTTCAGGACAGCAATACCCGAAACGGCGATAAACCCGACCCCAGCGGAAATGCTCAGAGGCATACCCCTAAGCGCGAGCGCGAGTACGCCTCCGGAAGCAGCGACTGGCACATTGAGGAAAATCAACAGTGCGGGTCGGCTGCTGTTGAACGTGGAGTACAGAAGGATGAAGATCAAAAACAGCGAAAGGGGGACAACGATCGCTAGCCGTTGTGTTGCGCGTTGTAAGTTTTCGAATTGTCCACCCCAAGTAATCCAATAACCATTGGGTAAGGAAACTTTGCTAGCCACAGCAGCCTGAGCTTCCTTGATAAACCCAGATAGGTCACGCCCGCGAACGTTTGCCTCCACACTGATACGACGGTGGATGTTGGTGCGGCTGACCTGCGCAGGCCCCTCTTCCGTTTGCAGTTTGGCCAGTTGGCTTAGCGGAATGAGCCGTCCTTGCGGGTCGGCAACCTTGAGATTTCCAATCTTTTCTAGCGCATCCCGATCGCCTGCTGCGAACCGTACCTGCATGGCAAAACGTTTTTGGCCTTCGAGCACCTGGCCAACTTCTTTCCCGCCGATGGCTTCAACCGCATCCAGCACATCACGTGCGTTGATGCCGTAACGGGCAATCTGATCGCGGCGGATTTCGACTCGAAGATACGGAAGTCCGCCGGTCTGTTCCGCCTTGACATCAGCGGCGCCCTTGACCTGAGACAGCACTCGCACGATCTCATCCGCCTTCTGGCGCAGGAGATCAAGGTCGGTGCCGAACAACGTGACCGCTACATCCGAGCGGACACCGGCAATTAGCTCCTGCATCCGCAATTCAATCGGTTGTGAATAACTGAAGATATTGCCGGGTACGCGTTCTTCGAGCGCCTTGTTGTAGGCTTCGATCAGGCCCTCACGGGTAGACGCGGTTTTCCATTCATCGTGAGGTTTGAGAATTACGTAGATATCGCTGACTTCAACTCCCATCGGGTCCGTAGCGATCTCCGCTCTGCCCGTTCGTGACACTACTGTCTCGACCTCGGGAAACCCTTTCAAGATTTTCTCTACCATGGTGGTGCTCTTGACGGACTCGGAGAGAGCAACACTCGGCAGACGCCATGCCTGCACAGCCAGAGTGCCCTCATCCAAACGCGGAATAAACTCGGCACCCATGAACACAACCACGATGACCCCGACCGCAAGCACTCCGCCTGCGACTGATACCGTCACTTTCGGTGTGGCAATCGCCGCTCGCAGCCAAGGCACGTAGCGCGATTTGACATAGTGAATCAGCCGTGACTCTTCTTCCTTTACCTTTCCGGCCAGTAAGAATGAACTGAGAACTGGCATTAAGGTCAATGCAAAAACTAGCGACGCAATCAACGCAAAGATGACGGTGAGTGCCATCGGGCGAAACATTTTCCCCTCGACACCTTCCAGGGTCAGAATCGGAAAATAAACAACGATGATGATGAGGACGGCAAAAAACACTGGCCTGGCAACTTCTCGTGCTGCATCGAGAATGATGGCAAAAGAGTTTCGTCCTTCGCCATGCTGCCGACTCTCCGCCAAATGGCGAACGATATTTTCGACCATTACGACCGACCCATCGACTATCAGCCCAAAATCGATCGCTCCCAGACTCATCAAGTTGCCACTAATGCCGAGCCACACCATTCCGACAAAAGCAGAGAGCATAGAAAGCGGTATCGCCGCAGCAACGATAAGAGCGCCACGAATGTTGCCAAGAAGGAGCAGGAGAATGACGATAACCAGTATCGCCCCCTCTACCAGGTTCTTTTCCACCGTCTTAATGGTCTTCTGGACCAGTGTCGTTCGGTCGTAGTAGGTGTAGACCTTCACACCAGGTGGCAAGCTTTTTTGGATCTCCTGCAATTTATCTCCCACACTTTTAGCCACCACCCGCGAGTTTTCTCCGATCAACATCATGACGACACCGGTGACAACTTCGCCGCGGCCATCGCGCGTCGCCGCACCCTGGCGAATCATGGGAGCAAAGGCAACGGTGGCAAGGTTCCGTATGTAGATGGGCGTACCATTTTTCGTCGCTCCCACCACGATGTTGCCGACGTCTTCCAACGTGCCAACGAGGCCTTCTCCTCGCACGATGTACTGCTCCTGGTTGTGCTCGATATAGCCTCCACCAGAGTTGAAGTTGTTCCGCTCCAAAGCCTCAAACACTTTTGAGAGTGGAATGTCGTAGCTGATCAAACGGTTTGCGTCGAGCTGTACTTCGTATGTTTTGAGTTCTCCTCCGTAAGAATTGACTTCCACCACTCCTGGAACCGAGCGAAGCAACGGAGCAATGTCCCACTCCAGAACACTGCGGAGTTCCATTAGAGATTGGCCCTGGCCCTGCACTTCAAACTGGTAGATTTCGCCCAGGCCGGTACTGATCGGGCCCATCTCAGGAGAGCCGAATCCGGCAGGGATCGCTTCCTTGGCCTGGGGTAAACGCTCCATGACCAATCGGCGGCAAAAATAGATGTCCATGTTCTCTTTGAAGAAAATGGTCACTGAGGAGAGACCAAAGCGGGATAGGGAGCGAATTTCAGTCACTCCTGGTAAGCCACTCATTGCAGTCTCGACTGGAAAGGTAATGAAACGTTCTACTTCAACAGGGCCGAGGCCTTGAGCATTGGTGAGAACGATAACTTGATTTGGCGTGATGTCGGGGACCGCGTCGATGGGCAGGGCCCGCATAGCCCATACGCCGACTCCAATCACGAGGACAGTGAAGACGATTACGAGAAATCGGTTGCGCAGCGCAAACTCAACGAGGCGATTCATTCTTGATCTATTCCTCCCCGCCGATGAGTTCGCGCAGCAGCGCGGATTTCAGGTAGAAACTGCCATTGGCGACTACTTTTTCTCCCGGCTTGATCCCGGAAGTGATCTCAACGTTTTGTTCGTCGCGCTGGCCGGTCTGAACGCTACGCTTGGTAAACTTCGAGGCGTCGGTCTGAACGAATACCATCTGCTCCCCGTTAACTTCTTGTAGAGCGGAAATCGGAATCGACACTCCTGTTCGGGACTCTCTGGTGGGAACCGATACGCTCCCAAACATCTCCAGTTTGAGTTGACCGTTTTCATTCGCGAGAACACACCTTAGTTTTGCGGTGCGCGAAGCTGGATCGAGAGCGTCGCTGAGATAGGTGATTTTGCCCTTGAACACCTGTCCAGGATAGGAGTCGAGCGCAACCAAGCAATCCCCACCACGAGCAACGTAGCGGATGTCTTTTTCGTACACATCTGCCAGTGCCCACACCATAGTGGTATCGACCACTGTAAACAGCTCCTTGTCCCGACCAACAACCTCGCCTCTTGATACGTCATATTTCGTTACCACTCCTGAAAAAGGCGCGCGGATGGTGGCATGTGACGCTGTGCGATGGGAGCCATGCAAAGTGCCACTGATTTTCTTCAAGTCTTCATCAGTCATGCCAAAGCGATGGAGTTTTTCCTCTGCACGAGCGACCTCCGCACGGCGGCTTTCGACTTCCGCTTGAGATTGCTCGTACTCAGCTTTGCGCAGCTCAAACTCACGAGGTGAAATCGCCTCGACTTCAATTAGATTGTTGGCTCGGTCCAATGACTTCTTGGCCACCTGCTCCTGGGCACTGGCCTTGGACAGACCGCCGACCAGATTTTGGTATTCGCCGAGTGACTCTCCCAATTCGATATTGTCGTAAACGAGCAGCGGCTGGCCCTTTTGGACGCGATCTCCGAGTTGCACATTAACGTCTTCCACGATGCCTTGCGATAGTGGAAAGATGTGCGCGACCCGCGATTCATCCGCTGAAACGACCGCGGTGGTTTTCACCATCTGCTGAATTTTCTGTTCTGCACTGGTTACGATCACCACACCCGCATTCTTTTGCGCCTCTGGGGTGATTTCCACTTGGTCAGGATCGTGTTTTTCTTCGCTCTGTGGCGACGTGCGACTACTCCCACGCCAAACCAGCAGCGCAACGACCAAAGTCAGCAACACTCCACCAGCAATCAATGCTGTTTTTCTCATCGTCAGAATTCCTTTCCAACAGCAGCTTCGAGTTGAAAGATTGAGGTCTGGTAATCAAAAAGCGCGAGATTGTAGGCGCGAAGCGTCTCGCGGTAAATTCGTTCTGCATCGAGAAAACCGATGAGATCAAGGGCCCCCAGGCGGTAGGACTGTTGCGCGATCTCGCGAGTGCTTCGCGCACTAGGGACATACTGCTGCTCTAGGGCGCGGACTCTGTCAGCTTGCGTTTGTAGTGTTTGATACGCAGCTTGGACGTCCCGCCGCACGGACAGATCTAAACGGCTGGTCTCATATTGCTGCTGCTGAATCTGGGCGGATGCGCGAGCGATGCCCCCTTGATTCCGGTTAAACAGCGGCAAGGGTATCGATACTCCGAAGGCAGCGGTATTCGCGCCGAAGTCTCGCTTGTAACCAAAAAAGGGAGTGACATTGGGAATGCGTTCGGCCTTTTGTAATTGCAAGTCCTGCCTGTTTCTCTCAAGCCTCTGCCTTTCAGCACGCAAGTCCGGCCGATTTTCCAAAGCCTGTGTTTGCAGTTGCGGCAAGTCGACTGTCAGTGATGACGCTGCGAGCGGCTCCGAAACATCAAAAACTGTGTTGAGGTCGAATACGCCCAGGACTTCGAGCAAGTCTGTCTTTGCATTCTTAAGTTGCAGATCGGCATCCAGCACGTCATTGAAGAAGCGCAATCTCTCGGCTCGAATCCGATTTATCTCAAGCCCGGAGAGTTCGCCCTGTTTGAACCGGGCTTCATTGAGCCGAATAATGTCATCAAATTGCTTTAGTATTTCCCCGGCGAGATCCCGTTGAGCTTTCGCCAGAACGACAACGTAGTAGCGCCGCTTCAATTCAAGCTTGAGCTGCCGAACGGTGTCTTGGACACCAGACTCGCTTGCCGCCAGTTCCTGTCGCGCAACGCGAACTCGCTTTCCTCGCCTGCCCGCTGTCTCAATGGTTTGACCCGCCCGAACCACCAGTTCCTGGTTGTTAAAGAACGGGCCCGGACTCGACTCGAACAAAGGGTAGCTTTCGGAAACGATCTCGAAGTCGGGATTGGGGCGACGGCCGGCTTGAATTACGTCTCCCTTGGCGATCTGGGGATTTTGTTGATCCCGCAGCAGCAGTGGGTTCTGACGAAGCATTAACTCCATCGCTTCCTGCATCGTTAAATGTTCTGGTAGAACCGGATTACTTTGTACCTGCTGGGCGAACGCGCGTGAGGGCAAAGACGACAGCAAGCTTAAGAGCAGAAACGTTCTCACAAGCCACTTGCACGAATTCATTAATAACGCTCCTTAGAAGAATCTGTGTGGAGTAATGCATTAAGTCGAACGAAGCCGTGCTTCCACGCTTCATGAACTCCTTCCGAAGACAACTCGGTAGCCGACGCCATCTGTTTCCAATCCATATGGAGGATGTTTCGCATGATCACAATTGCACGCTCTATTTGAGGCAACTCTTGCATTGCCCTTTCAAGCGGTGACGTACCCGAATCTGTCGACAATTTGCCCATCGCGACTCGCTCTGAAGCCTGAAACGCCGAGCGAATGAGGCTTGACCGAATGCCGTCGTCTACCGGAGAAGTGCCCCGTCCTCGGTAAAAAGTCACAAACGCCTGACAGGCTGCCTCCTCTGCGGCTGGTCCGTTTCCGAGGAACATTCGACAGAAGGCGAAAACATCTTGTTTCCAAACGCTGAAAACCTCTAACTTCGTCCCGTCTTCGGCTGACATAAATACTCCATTCAGGACACGCGATGCGGCTTGCACCTTGATCGCGCTCGCGCAACGTCCAAGGCCCATCTCTTCGTTGATCACTCGCATCGATATCCTCCCTACCGTTCGAAAAAGTCACGCGGAAGTAATTCACGTACTCTGAGCATTCCTTTTGTCCAATATTGGCGTACTTCCTCCACTGACCAATGCGTCGCGTTCGCGACGCCTGCCCAGCTCATAGCCAGGACATTCCGCATGATGAACACCGCGCGCTGCCGACAATCGAGTGACAAGATGGACCTGCGTAATGGATCAGGCTCAAACGTAGAGATCAGATCTGGCTGGCAAGGCTGCATCTCCTTGAACGCCAAGCCGACGAGCATGGACGGCACCTCTCCCGTCACGGACAACGCTGTCTCATGGCGATAGAAGGCCAAGAATGCCCGCGAAGCAATGCGTTCTGCCTCGCGTTCGTCGCCAAGGAATAACCGGCAAAAAATGAACACGTCCGGTCCCCAGCGCTGGTAAAAGTCCTCGATCTCGCGCGCATCATGCACGTTCGCGATAGCGGACATAAGCACCTCCAATGCGACAAAGGGGCTGTTTTTAGGAAATCAAATCGCCTGAACTTGAGAACAGTTCAGGCATTGAAAGCGCGAGGCTTAAGCGCGGGGAGGGTGGTAAAGAGGCGGTGCGGATGCAGTGACTTGAGTGAAATGATAAAAGGCTGCGGTTGGCGAAGAATCGAAGGCCGCCGGAACTTGGAAATGTGCTACGGGAGCGATGTGGCCGCAGCAGCAAAAGCAATCTTCCTGTGGAGTCGGGGTCCTATCCTGGCTTTGATCGGACGCTATGCGTACTTTAATTTCGGCTGGATTGGTTTTCCCTGTATTCGAAACGCTTTCGGATTGTGACGCGACCGGCACATCTTGCACTCCATCATTGTCGCTCTGACACAGACCAGGCACGGTGAGATCTGCGAGCGTCCAAAGCAAAAAGATGGCAACAAACCATCTTTGCCAAACCGGTCTGTGCGAAACAACCCGCATACGAAGATGATACTCTACCAAAACTAGATTCTCGATCCCATTTTATAGACGTTCGAGAAGCATGCTTGATGCGTAAATATTTGTAAATATCACTAGTGGGACGTTCCTAGTAACACGCTTTGGTTAGCGCCGCCTCTAAACTGCTGAGAACAGGGGACTAAGTTCTCTCGCAGACTCCTAATTAGACCAGTGGAAACCATCATGTTTCTTTTTTCAGAATTGGCAAGATCAATTTCGAAGTGGCGCATTCGGATCGGTATTGTAATTCTCGGGATCGCAAATGTCGTCTTTATCCCTCAGCTAGGAACGGGTCAGCAATCTCCGTCGCTGCGCTCTCAGGACGTAGTCCAAGCCCTGAATCAAACGCTCGATTGGTACAGGCGCCTAATTGTTGAGAGACAAATTGCCACAGAACCTGGCGACGCGATGATTCTCAATGACAACCGTCGAATTGCCGATCAGGTCGTTCGGCTTGCCTTCGATTTTGCCAGAGCACAAGCAGAATTCATTGAGAAGCAGCCGAATGTAAAAGGAAGTGCAACCCCACCCGACAGCTCGGCGCGCTATCAGGTGCTACTGCAAAAATTGGACAAACAGATTCAGGAATCCCAAGTCGAACTGGATCAGCTGCGGCAAAAGTTGGAAAGCGCGAGGGGGAAAAAACGAAGTGATCTTCAAGCTAGCATTGCAAAGACGCAGTCGGGAAGCATCAAAGCGATAGTCTCCTCCGGAACCATTTCACGGCGTCATGCGTTCTGGTGGATAATGGTGTAAAGAATGGCCGCCAGCGATCTCCCTTGGAGGTGGCCAATGGCTATACCCAAAACACTCGCCTTGAGCATCCGCAAGTCGTCTCGACTCTTTCGTCTGATTTTGTTGATCGCAATCACCGCCCTAGGATCTGCCCAAGACAAGAGCAAGGCGAGCGAAGAGTCTCCGCCCATCAAGGTGGATGTGTCCCTGGTTAACCTAACGGCAACCGTGACTGATGATGATGGCCACGCGGTTGCTGGCCTGAACCAGGAGGACTTTCAAGTCTACGAGGACAGCGTGCTCCAAGACACGTCCGTCTTTCACAACGATGACCGTGTACCCGTCAGCGTGGGAATCGTCTTCGATACAAGCGGTAGCATGGTCGACAAAATCGATGAGGTCCAGGATGCAGTCATTCATTTTATTGAAACCACCAATCACGAGGATGACATCTTCCTACTTCAGTTCAACAGTTACACCTCGCTGGTCGAGGACTTCACGGATGACCGGCAGAAGTTGCGCAAGGCCGTTGGACGCCTTCAGCCTGGTGGTTCGACCGCCCTCTACGAGGCGCTGGTTGAAGGCTTGCAACATCTGCAAGGGGGAAAGCACAAGAAGAAGGCGCTACTCTTGATCACAGATGGCAACGACACCAGCAGTCAGGTGACCCTAAAGGAAGCGGTCGCCACAGCGCAACAGTCGGAAGCCATCATCTACGCACTTGGGATTGGACATGGAGAGCGGGGCAGCTTCGGACACTTGTTGGGAATCTTCAAAGATACCGTCGACGTGAACGCACTCAGGGCGGTGACGAACGCGACCGGGGGACGGACGTTTTTGCTGGAAGGAGCGCACCATCGTAACGGTGTCGATCAAATCGACAAGGCATGCCAGGAAGTCGGATCTGAGCTTCGACTCCAATACACTCTTGGCTACTACCCAAAGAACAAAGCCAAAGATGGGACCTACCGCAAGGTCAGAATCACAACAAAAAGCGCGAAATACGCGGTTCGCACGCGTGGCGGCTACTTCGCCCCCAAGGACAGCACTCTGCCCCAGTCTCCGTCATCGGGTATTACCCATGATCTCCCTGTGCTTCTTGTAGCCAACGATTAGCGTGTTTGATCTCCGATGCCTCGTTACGAGGTTCTCGCATTTCCTTCACGGGCCTCCAATGGGTCGCGAATCCCACCCCACGCATTGCGACACTGGTGTTGCTACATATAGGGACATCTGATCATCGCTAGCCGGGCTCCGCCCGGAGCGGGAATCAGCACGAGAAGAGCGAAAATAAAGAGCAAGAATCCCGCAACATATCTTCCGACACTTGGTGCAGTGAACTCTTCCAATGTTTCCTGTTGTGGGAGGAACGCAAAGATCAGCAATAATGCTGCCCACATGAACAATCCGGACCAGACAAACAATGCCAATACAAAGCTCACACCAACAGTTAGAAATTGAATGGCTCCAGTTCTCTTACATCCGAACAGCGCAGCCGAAATTCGACCGCCGTCGAGGGGGCTCACCGGTAGCAGGTTCAGTGCAGAAACAAATATCCCAATCCAAGACGCGAAGCCTGTATCAGAAATGCCAATCTCAACAGGAATCGGACCGCCTTTTACCAGTTCAAATAGGAAGGTAAGTAGGAGCGATGACCGGAGCGTTAGCGCGTGGGGATGCACCAGCGAAAAAGTCGGGCTCGACTCCCAGAGGCTATAAAGCATCAGCGGACCGGCCACGATCAATCCAGCAATGGGACCGGCGATTCCAATATCGAAGGAATCACTTCGGTCCCACACAGGTGTTTTCAGTCGAACGAATGCGCCAAAGGTGCCAAGGCCGAGTGGCGAAGGTATGAAGACTGGGAAACTCGACACGGTACGCCGCCATCTTGCCGTGAAGAAATGGCCGAGTTCGTGGATGCCGAGAATGCTTAGGAGGACCAGAGCATACGTTAACCCCGCCACTCCTCTGCTGTGCAGCTTATGAACCGGGTCATGAACAGCCCCGACATGCACCGTCGTGACTATGGTAGCCGCGAAGAGCAGTATCACACCAAGTATGGTGAGAACCGAACGTCTCATTTGTCTCGGTATTCAGTGTACAGGCTAGGAGGAGGACTATTCAGCACTACCGTGCAGCCGCGGTCATCTTTCCGGCACCGCAATCAGTCACTCAAGTCGACGCTTGCGCGCGAAAAGCTCACAGTTCAGCCATGGGTTTGCAGAGCGTGAAAGCCCGCGTCACTCAAGCGGAAAGCCTGAGCAACGCGGGCAAACGCCTAGTGATGACAGAACGGGCAACGACCTGTGATGTTCACCGCTGCAAATAGAGTTGTCGCCTTCGCCCCTATAGCTGCGACGACTACAAGAGCGAGTGCATACCATTTCTTCATGGCTGTCAGTCCTCCTTTAGCGGATTCAGGCTAAGCCCTCTACTCGACTATAGAGTCAAGCGTCTTTTGCAAGTCGTCGTTTTGCGTTGGTTGGTGGGGGTGTTTCCATTGTGCGTTCAATCAAAGCGCAGAAAGCATCCGCCGAAAGCGTCGGCTTGCCCGATCTTTTCCACCGCTTCACTGCTCGGCTCAAGCCATCTCGAAACTTCGATAATTGGCTTATCTGATCTTCGACAACTCGAAGATGCCGTTCAGCAGTTTTAACCACTTCTCCGCACGGGCAATGCCCGCGATCACGCATCCGGAGGATGTCTCGAATCTGTTCCAGGGAGAAGCCTAGTGACTTGGCTTTTCGCACGAAGAGCAGTCGCTTCAGGTCAAGCCCCGAATATATGCGGTATCCAGAGTCTTTGCGCTGGGGCTCCGGCAACAGGCCGAGCCGTTCGTAGAAGCGCACCGCTTGTACCGTTACGCCAGCTTGTTTTGCCAGTTCGCCGATCTGCACACGATCAGCTTAAACCCTAAACCCAGATATAGAGTCAGGCTCCGCCGTGCCCCTTTCCTTCACTCGCGTCGCACCAACGGACCTCAGGGTCAAAGGCCGTGGCTCTCAAAACCATGCCCGGTGAGGTGCAGCACAATAAACACCAACACCAGCACGCCGATCACGCCGAAGAATATCTTGACTCCAAATGGGATCTTTTTGTCAGGTTGCTGTTGTACATTACGACGCTCCTGCTGCTTCCGTTGCCCGTAACGGGTCAAACCCCACGGTTTGTACACTCCCAAGCTCGTGACCACGAGCAGCAACAGAATGGAAAGGCTAGGGGCACGTACGAGTTCGGTTTGCAGAGAACTGAAGTCGGCGCCGAACAATACTTCTGTCCCAGCCCCTGAGACGCGCTTCGCCGCCTCCGCTATGACAACAAATTGGTGTATCAGGAGGGCGAAGGTGGCGGATATGGCCAGTCCGAATTTCACCATGATCCAGTAATAACGAAGCAAGCCCCATGGCGTGCCTAGCGCCTGGAAAAGCCCGGTGGCCACCGCAGCGAAACACATCGGGATGATGACAAATCTGCTGATCACGTTCATCGAGAGATAAGCACCGCGCACGACTTCAGCATCATGGCTAGTCAGACCGGTGATGCTGAGAGCAAGGAATGCAGCCGTCGCGCCCAGCCAGCCGACCGAAAAGGCAACATGTGCGGTGATGGTCAACTTGCGGAGTGCGGGTGTCATCGCCGGACTTTCGTTTCCGATTCTTCACTTGGCACTACGGAAAGTCCTTCGGCTCGTAGCAGAGCCGCATGACGGTAAGCAAGGTCCGTAGTGCGATCCAGGAACTCGGCAATGCCGATCAGCTGGCGGGTATCAAGGTCTTCTAGCATGGAGGCTACGTCTTTCCGCAGTGGGTCGATCACATCCTGGATGTGCGCCCGCTCGCGTGCCAGACGGAGGATCTGTCGACGCCCATCGCGGGGGTCTGGATCACGACGTATGTATCCGGCGCGCTCCAGCCTCGCGACCACACCGGTGATCGCGCCACTGGTCAGGCCAGTGATTGCGCTCAGGTCGCTGCCAGCCATCGCCCCGCGCTCGCGCAGCAAGTCGAGGCACTTGTGATCGGTTGGACCGAGCCCCAGACGCTCCGCGACCGCGTGGTGAAACAGCACGACCGCGGTGCTATGTCGGCGCGCCAGTTGTCCGACGATCATCTCAGCCACTTGCTGTCGGTTCTTACGCCCAGTTCCTATCACATCTGCTCCAATAATGCCTTATCAAATAGCTTAGTTCCTAAGCTATATCGGGAATTGGGGGCTGTCAAACTGACCGTCAACAGTTTAGGTGGCCCAGGGTTGTAGTTTCAGTCGGCGAAGCAGCTGGGCATTTACGGCAACGATGATCGTGGACAGGCTCATCGCAACTGCGCCGATGCTCATTGGCAAATCGAGTCCCCATCGAACCAGAAGGCCGCCCGCTACAGGGATCGCGACGAGGTTGTAGGCAGTCGCCCAAACGAGATTTTGAACCATCTTTTGGTAGGTGGCCCGAGACAACTCGATGGCTCCCACGACATCGCGTGGATCGCTACGCACCAATACGATTCCTGCCGACTCTATTGCGACATCGGTTCCCGCCCCAATTGCGATTCCGACGTTTGCCGTAGCCAGCGCAGGAGCGTCGTTCACACCGTCCCCGACCATGGCCACTCTTTTGCCGCCCGCTTGAAATCGCTCAACCGCGGATGCCTTGTCTGCGGGAAGAACTTCCGCCGCGACCTCGTCTATCCCAATCCGCTGAGCGACCGAATCGGCAACCTTTTTCGAGTCTCCGGTGATCATTGCCACTTGGAGACCAAGCCGATGAAGTTCTGCAACGGCTTTCTTCGATTCGGGACGAATTTCATCTTCCAGGGCAAAAGCACCGAGCAGTTGCTCGTCCGCGGCAAACAGAACCGTCTTTCCGTCTGCGGCCCAAGTAGTCGTTAACTTCTCAACCTCTGGTGGTACTGCTAACTTTTCTTCGGTCAACAGACGTGGCCCGCCAATCATGATGCGCTTGCCGTTTACGCGTGCTCTCGCACCTCGACCGGGTAGCGCTTCGAAGTCCGCAGCGTCCAGTACGCGCAGGCGCCGACTCTTGGCTTCAGCCACGATTGCTTTAGCCAGAGGATGTTCGGAGTTGGCTTCGACGGCAGCAGCATAGGCGAGCAAATCGTCCTCGCTGTTGCCAGGCGCAGCCGCAACGCCCGACACAGCAGGCGAGCCGCGAGTGAGCGTTCCGGTCTTATCGAAAATGATCATGTCCAGATTGCGAGCGCCTTCGAGCGCAAGTCTGTCCTTGACGAGCAGGCCGTTTTGAGCTCCGAGGGATGTCGAGATTGCAATTACGAGTGGAATGGCAAGCCCCAGAGCGTGGGGACAAGCGATGATGAGTACGGTGGCTGTCCTGATTAAGGCGTGTTCTTTGTCATCCGCAAACCACCAAAACGTGAGGGTGATCACACCCGCCGCTAATGCAACATAGAAGAGGATTGCTGCGGCACGGTCAGCGAGAGCTTGCGTACGAGACCCAGAGGCTTGGGCAGCGGCAACGAGCCGCATGATGCCGGACAACGCTGTTTGATCACCCACTGCTGTAACCCGGACTCGAAGGCTTCCACCACTGGCGACAGTTCCCGCGATGACAGCGGTGCCCGGTCCTTTCGAGACCGCCCGGGACTCGCCAGTAATCATTGACTCGTCAACATCGGCCAAGCCCTCGACGACTGTGCCGTCAGCGGGGACACGCGTTCCAGGCCGAACCAAAACAATGTCGTCCACGCGCAACTCAGTGAGTGGGACGCTTTGAATCTCCGTCCCACTTATTCGTTCGGCCATGTCCGGGAGCAGAGCGGCGAGGGCATTGAGCGCACCACGAGCCTGAGAAATAGCCCGCATTTCCAGCCAGTGGCCGAGGACCATGATCGTGATCAGGGTTGCGAGTTCCCACCAGACCTCGATCTCGAAAAGGCCGAACGTTGCTGCGAGAGATGTACCAAACGCAACAGTGATCGCCAAGCTGATAAGGGTCATCATGCCGGGTTTGCGGTCTGCCACTTCGCCTAAGGCGCCGCGCACGAAAACAAGGCCACCGTAGACAAAGACGATCGTGCCAAGAATAGGGGCAATTAGGTTCGAGCCGGGAAAAGAAGGGGCGCTGTAACCAAACCAGTGCTGGACATCGGTCGACCAGAAGACCACAGGAATAGTGAGAGCGAAGCTCAACCAAAACTTGTCGCGGAACATGGCTACGGAGTGTCCGGCGTGACGGTCGTGACTCGCGTGAGCATCCGGCATTTTGTGACCGGCATGTGGGTCTGCCATCTGGGTGTGGTGTTGATGATTCATGTGCTCCATACAAGCTCCGACTCTCGCTAGGTGTACCTAGTCGGCTGCGCCAAGCCGCCTTACGCTCCAGTTCAGCAAGACTACCTTCCAGGTCGGCACTGACTTCTGAAGCACGTAAGCGGACCAGACCAAATAACCGGTATGTTTGCCGTCCTTCCCGGTCACGTCGATAGTCTCTTTGGTATAGCCCCAAGCCATGTCAGAACCCACGACCACCTTCACGAACTCCCACTTGGAGGGCTCCGTTGGTTCCTTGAACTCGGGGACTAAATGATTGTCGCGGAAATCTGCCCAGCCATCATTTCGGTGCCCGTTTTCGAGGACAACGATGTCGGGGGCAACCAAACCGCCGACTGCCGCGATATCATGCCGCTCCACAGCCTCGTGGAATTTCTGGAGGACGCCCTTCACCTCGGTGTCCGCAGAATCGGCGGCAAACAGGGTCGTAGAAATCACCGTTACTACCACCACACTGAAGAATTTCCGCACTGTTCCCTCCTGTTTCTCAGCACTTCCACCGCACTGCAAAATGCTTACGATGCCTTTGTTGCGAACTTTTCCTCCGCCAAGTAACCGATCTCCCGTGACTTTTCGTACGCGTGCCTTAGCATTTCCTCGGCGTCGGGCGGAAGGTGAAGATCGGTGCGGGTCAATAACATTTGCATCTTGGCATGAATGAGAAGAGCAGGCTGGCGCACGCCCCGCTGAATACGTTCCAGAGTTTCTACCAGATGGCGGAAGTCGCGTTCCGCCCGATTTTTCCGCCACAGCAACCAACCCAGAGCCAGTCCAAATGCGAGAAATGCGACCCGGTAAGCGACCATTGCGACATCTGGCCGGACCAATGCTGCCCAGTAACCTTGGTGCTCCATGGACGCATGCATCGACACGTCAATGAGCGAGGCGCCGACGCCAAATAGCAGACCGTAGAAAATTTCCTTGTAACGTTGCAGCATGTTTGACCTCCGAAAGCTCGCGTAGGTGGCTTTTTCAAAGCATCTTCACGGTCATCGGCCTACCTCGCCTCCAATTCCATGCCGATTTCTCACGTGGGCGTAGCGGGGGGTCGTTCGGACAAATTCGATACAAATGTTCCTCCCGCGAGAACTGAGTTAACGGCCAATCGTAAATCAGAATGAAGCCGGGATTTGACCACAGAGCCCTTTGCTCCTAAAGAAATTGCCTTGTTTACGAACTCTTGATCTGCACAAACTGTAAGGACGATGGCGGGTGTTTCAATACCCAACTCGCGAATCTTCTGTAAGGCTTGGAAACCATCAAGGTTCGGCATTGAAATGTCCGTCACCAACAAGTCCGGTCTTAGTTCGCAGATACACTCAACCAGCGCGACGCCATCGCTTGCTGTGCCAACGATAATGCACTCAGAAGCGAGATGGCGCGCGACTGCCCCGACCACGTCCGGGGTATCGTCAGCGACTACGACGCGTATTTGCCTTCGACGATTTTGTTCTCCGTCGGTCATTGCGAAGGACCTAGAGCATTGCAAGGCTTCACGTGTCCTGGTGTGCCAGAGCTTTTGGCTTTACGGCCGAGTAGAGTGAAAGTGTCCCCAAAAGAGTTGAGTAGCTATTCGTGATTGTCAGTTTCTCGAAGCCCGCGCCATTGAGCAGATCGGGTAACAAACCTCGAACGTTGTCGGCAGTGGTGGCGAAACCATCAAGAATTTGCACCGATAGGAAAGCAAGTCTCATAGGTGCGTTGCTGGGTTTACCCCAATCGGCTACGAGAAATTGGCCGCCCGGCCGGAGAACACGGAAAACTTCGAGCATTGCCTTCTGCTTCGCCTCGAAGGACAAGTGGTGAAAAAACAAACTGGAGATGACCGCGTCAAACGATTCGAGCGAATACGGCAGAGCTGATGCCAACCCCTGATCCAAGCGCACCTCGATGCCGTTTGCCCTAAGTTTTGCTCGTGCGAGTTTCAAGGCGTCTGGATCAGCGTCCAAGCCAAACACTTCAGCGCCTGGACATGCGCGCTTTACCATCGCCGCAAGCGTGCCCGTTCCGCAGCCCAGGTCGAGAATTCGTTGGCCCGATTCAATCCGTGCCTGCCGAAGCAGCTCCTGCTTGAAGGTCGCTTCACGCGTAGTAAGGCGGACAACCGGATCGTAAAATCGGGTTAGCCAGCGGAAACCCAGGGCGGGAATGTAGGAATTCGACGATGAGGTCATTTGTTTGTTCAAAGCACAATTCTCAAACATGAGCGGCAAAGCGAGATTCTCTCAATGCCTTGCTCTGCCGCCCATGTCAAGCACAGTCGGCTTCTCACCCCCTCAACCTTTGGCCGACCTGCTCTCTCCACTGCGCTACACGACGTCTTGCTTTTTGGGGGAGGGTCCACAACATCGCGTCCGCAGGAGCTCAATAAAGACCAACTAGCGATGCGGAGCGCATTACTTATGCTCCATACCCTCCATTCCTTTCATGCCTTCCATGGATTTCGCTTTCTTGGCGCCAAAATGGACTTCATTCGCGATCAGCCGGTTGTCCGAAACATCTGCATGAACCACTACCTTGTCCCCGACTTTCAAGTCCTTCAGCGTGGCCGCTGCATCGCTCTTTTCAAATTTGGTCTTGTCATTCACTTCTACCGTTACGGATTTCTTGGCCGTGGTTTCGACCGTAATGGAAGTGTCGGAAATGCTGGTGACCGTGCCCATGACATGCTTTTCTTTGCCGTGAGCAAATGCGATCAGTGAGACAGTAAACAGCAAGGCAACAACTGCGATAGTGCGTTTCATGATTGTCTCCTCAATGATTTTGATGGGTTGATGGTTTGGCTACTTGATTTTTTGGTTGATCTTGGTTCAAGAATTGTTCTTCTTCCTGCTCCTCCTGCCGTTCTTCCGGCCCCTTGGGGTTCAGCCTTTCCATTTCCTTTTCTTCCTCGGTGGTAAGTTGGGGCAGATGTCGAATAAAGTGCACGAGCTTCCAACTGTCCTCGTCGTTCTCGCCGATTTGCCCCCACGCAGGCATCCCGCTGAGTCGAATGCCATTTTGGATGGTGTAATACAGCTCTCCGTCCGTCATGCTCTGCGTTGCTGCTAGTCGCATGTCTGGCGCTTTGGGATAGAGATTCTGCCCTATGGTGGTATTGCCACTGCCGTTGTTGGCGTGACAAACCGCACAATGGTCCGCCCAGTGTGCTCGCGCTTCCGCTATGTTTTCCGCCGTGCTCGGGAGCGGGTTCTTCATTCGTTTTGCTTTCGCCGGCACGGCCATGCTTCGGGCGGTCTTTGCGACAAACATTTCGATTTGCGAAGGATTGTCACGAGCGCTGAAGCCCCTACGGATCACCCTGATTCCGACCATGATTACGACAAGAATCATCACCACCCCTGCCCATAACAAAAATCGTTTTCCATTTCCAAGCGCCATGATTACCGCTCCTGATTCATGCCGCCGGTTGGCAGATTTGTCTCGCGCACCGGCCGATCGACTTCCGATGGTGGAGTGGGCGATTCAAGGCCATCGGTCAACAGGAATCCCTTCAGTGCAACCGTACTCACCCAAAGGTTCTCTAGTGAGGTGATGTAGTCCGTCTGGAGTTGGAATAGCGTTCTCTGTGCGATCAGAACCTGCGGATAGGCAACGGCCATGTTCTGGTATCGATTCCGGTACAGGCTGTATGCCTTCTCAGCTTGGGGAATCATTTGCTTGCGGTAGCGTTCAACCGCGGCTTTGGCGACAATGTAAGTCTGGAAAGTTGATGACGACCGCTCGCGGAGGAGTAGTTGCACGCGCTGCTGTTCTAGATTCGCCCGCTCGATATTTGCTTTTGCCGCCTGGACATTTCCCTGATTGCGATTGAACAGCGGAATTCGAACACCGACCTCGGCGAAACCTTGCAGCCCAATGGGGCGTCCCGTGCTCTCCATGAGTTCGCGGTTTTGCTGCATGCCAGCGCGGACCTGTAGGTCCGGGATGGGCTCCCGCTTTGCCCGATCGAGTTCTGCCTGCGCACGGGCAAAGCTTAAGCTGGCGATCTTCACTGCCGGGCTGTTTTGCAAAATGTTGTCGAGCCACTGTTGCGTGTCGACGTCGGGAAGATCTTCCAGGTTTCCCGCAAGGTTCCCAAACTGCAAGCTGGGTTGACCAACCACGGCAGCCAGGGATGTCCATAGCATTTGCTGGCGCTGTTGCGCGGAGATGAGCGCCAACTCCTCTTGCCCGGTTTCGACTTGTGTCTGCAAAACATCGGGCTCGTCGGCCTGGCCCACGTTGAACAGTTGTTGCGCAGTTGCAAGCGCATCATGGGCGAGTCTGACGAGCCTCTCCCGGATGGCCACGGTCTGCTGCGCGCCAAGGGACTGATAGTAGGCAATGGCAATCGCATTCTTGACGCGAAGCAGTTGCTCTCCGCGTTCCGTTTCCGCCTGCAAGCGTTCTTGCTCAAAGACTCGCCTTGCCGCCCCGAGTTTTCCTCCCAGAACAATGTCCTGCTGGATGAAGCCACCTTGCTCGCCGCCACGTTGCGACCCGCCACGAATTTCTTCACCGGTGTAACCGACCGTGGGATTGGGATAGAGTCCGGCTTGGCGCTTCCGACCTTCGGCTGCACGGATTTCCGCCTCGGCCTGCTTCAATGTGGGGTTGTGATCAATCGCCAGTTGCTGTAATTGGTCGAGAGTGTAAGTGGGGCCGGCAGTTGTCTGCGACTTTTGCGCTTCTTCCATTTGCTGCATTTGCATACCGGACGTATGTTGATGACCTGGCGGCATCTGCGGCGCGCTTGGTTTTTGCGGCTCTGGCTTATCCGGCATCTGCATCCCTGGCATTTGCTGGTCGGGCGCGGGCTGGCTTGATTGAGAATTCTGACCGTACAGCACTTGCGCCAACAGCAGCAACGCGAGTACTGGAACGAAACGTGGGTTCATTGCTTTTCTCCTTCTCGTGTTAGCTGTGGTTGGGCTTGTGTTCCATTCCCGGCATTTCCATACCAGGCATTTGCTGTTTATTTGGCGAGCGCTGTGCCCTCATTTCCATGATCTTGTCGTACATGTCGGGAGGCAGGACTCGAACAAAGCTCATCATTCCCATCATGAAGCCGCTCCAACCGGGGCGCAGACCGTAGTTCTCCGGTTTGTCGACCATCTTGTCCATGGCCATCATTGGGCCCTCCATGAACGCGTCCTGGGGAAATCCGGGAATCTGATTGGCGTTCTCAGAGACCTCTGACTCGCCGTGCTGCATGCCTTGCATCTCGCCGTGCTGCATACCCGGCATGCCCGGCATTTGCTGTTGTTGCATCGCGTCCATGGCTTGCTTGGCGCGTTCTCGGGTTAACGGGCCGTTGCCCGTGGGTTGGTCGCTCGTCGAACCGACTCCCATGCCACGCCCGAGACTTGCTCCGTAATCATCGCCAAGAGGTACACCAGGAGTGCCGTCCAACATCCCCATCCCGTTCTCCATGGAAGCGCCCATTGGCATCCCACGACGTCGGGTCATCGGCCCTACGGTTGAGGACATCTGATTCATCATGTGGTGCGGCAAGTGGCAGTGCAGCATCCAGTCGCCGGGATTGTTGGCAATGAACTCGACATCACGCGATTGGGCAACGCCAACCAGCACGGTGTTTCCCGGCGCCCAAGTGGCCTTGGGCTGCCTCCCCCCTTCGCTGCCGGTCACCACAAAGGTATGGCCGTGCAAATGGATGGGGTGGTGATCCATGCCAAGATTGATCATGCGAATGCGTACTCTGTCGCCTAGGCGCACAAGCAGCGGAGTCGTCGCAGGACCAGATTTTCCGTTGAACGTGAGCCAATTGAATTCCATGTTCATGGAGTTTGGAATGGTGCTGCTCGGCAGAATGGCGTACTCCTGCAACATGATTACGAAGTCACGATCCACTGGAGGGTCATACGTCTTGTTGGGGTGCATGATGAAAGCCCCAAGCATGCCCATCATTTCCTGCATGGCCATGTGGGAGTGATAGAAATAAGTTCCTTCCTGATGAAGAGTGAATTCGTAGGTAAAACGCCCACCAGGTTTGATCGGGTCTTGACTGCTTCCGGGCGCTCCATCCATGGCATGCGGAATTTCGAATCCGTGCCAGTGCATCGAGAACGGTTCGGGAAGGTGGTTATCTACAATGATTCGAACGCGGTCGCCCTGATTCACCTGAATCGTCGGGCCAGGAGCACTGCCGTTGAATCCCCACAAGTTCGCGACTTTGCCGGGAACTAACTCTTGCTTTACCGGCTCCGCGACCAAGTGGAATTCCTTCACGGCTCCATCCATGCGCCACGGCAAATCTGGAATGTCGGGTGTTTCCACCGATACCGAGCGCATTCCTCGGGCACGATCACGTGATGGTGCTGTGCTGCGGTGCGATTCGCCCGGCATCGCCATTTCGTGTTGCATCTCGCCTTGCTGGCTAGCAAAAGCTTTGGCTGAGGCAACGGCGCTCGCACTTAAGGTGAGGAAATTTCTCAAGAAACTTCGTCTGTCTGACATAACCCGTCTCCACTTGCAAGAATTGCCTGGCACTCATTTGTCGCCCACAAGATGTACTTTGGCGCGTCAAGCCCAACCACGCTTCATCGCGGATTGGGATATCTTGGAGTCACTGGCACGGAGGCGTGCCCCGTCCAGGCGAGGATGGTGACAACGACACTCCGGCCAGTGACATGTAGGAAAAGCCGGAGTGATCTAGATTCTTAAGGAGAGAAGGAAGCGTGTTGTGCTTCCAGGAGGTTGGACTTCGGTTAAGAAGGAGGCAGGAAAATGTGACAAAGGTTCTTGTTCACTCTGTACGCTGCTGGCTATCTCAGACGAAACATCACTGCCCTTATTGTTCTCGGTCTTAAACCGCGGCCCTACCGATAACATCGGCTCGCAGGTCTGCACCTGGGACGAGAGCACAACAGAAGGACTCATCATTGAGGCACTTGCCGACGCACGGGTCTTATCCGGCGCGTTGCCGTGATGGTCGTGCACCATATGGGATGACGGCGATGAACCGGTCATCGTTTCGTGCATGTGTTGATGATGGTGTTGCGTCAGACATTGGAGATCGCAGGAAAGTGCTAAGGCAACGTTCTGTAGCAACAACACAATTGCCGCGCTCGCAACCAAGCGCATGATCTTCGACTTTGATTTTTTGAACATCAAAATAAACGGAATGTGCCACACCCGGCGACGTCAGGCGCTTTCGATCAGGTTCACGAATTCACCATAAATTCGCTCCGCTTGTCCTCGTGAACCCGTTCGGGCCGCCTGCGTAAAGTAGTGTCGCAAATGAACCTTCAACAACGCCCGGCCAACACCTCGGAGCGCTTGTTGGACGGCACCGATCTGCAAAAGGATGTCTCCGCAATAGCGATCTTCTTCCACCATCCTTTGCAACCCTCGAACTTGGCCCTCAATTCTTCGGAGGCGTCTAGTATTTGCCGTCTTACTGTTTGAATCTATGACTAAAGAAGTAGCGGTGGACGTACCTGTCCCTTTAACAGCACCACGTTTCATTCCTGTCCTCGCCTGGACGGATATTCAGTTCGAATATACCCCTCAGGGGTATCCCTTGCAAATGGTCGTTTTCTGACTTTTTCATCTTGGCCGGCCATTCCAGATACACCCTCCGCTCGATATCAAGCCGATACTATCACTGGCCCCGCGCGGTCAGCGCTATGAGGTCATCTGGCTCGCTCGTCGTCCTGGTAAATAGTTGATCCCACTGTCATATTCCACCCCACACTGAGAACGACAATTTGGAAGAACATGATTTGTAGTGGCCTGATGACGCTGATCGATGTCGCAGAGTCAAAGGGCCGCTAGTTTTGTGTCTACATGTGTTCAAAGCTCCAGTTTGCGTAGTCTTAGCGCATTTCCGATGACAGAGACGGAACTGAACGTCATGGCCGCGCTTGCGATCATCGGACTGAGCAGCACGCCGAAGATTGGGTACAGGAGGCCCGCCGCAATCGGCACGCCCAAAATGTTGTAGATGAAGGCGAAGAACAGGTTCTCTTTGATGTTCTTCATCGTTCCTGCTCCTAAGCGCAGCGCTCGATCAATTCCTCGGAGATCTCCTTTGACTAAAGTGATGCCCGCGCTTTCTATCGCAACATCCGTTCCCGTTCCCATTGCAATTCCGACATCCGCTTTCGCGAGAGCAGGCGCATCGTTGATACCGTCGCCCGCCATAGCGACTCTCCGTCCTTGTTTTTGAAGCCTCGCGACAGCTTCTACCTTATCGTTAGGAAGCACTTCCGCTTCGAATTGATCGATTGCCAGTTTTTTCGCCACAGCGGCTGCGGTCGTCCGGTTGTCCCCAGTCAACATGACCAGCCGTACACCTCTCTTTCGGAGGGACGAGATAGCATCTGGCGTCGATGCCTTGATTGGATCAGATACTCCGATGAGGCCGGCCGGATGATCGTCTAGCCAAACAAACATGACCGTCTGACCTTCATTCCGCAACTCCTCAGCTCTGGAAGAGAGGGACGTTAAATCGAAATGGGTACCCATCAATTTCGCAGTACCCACTGCCACCGTCTTGCCCTGAACTCTACCGCGAATTCCTCGCCCGGTCACGGACTCAAATTCCTCGGCACCAAACATGGCCAGATTCCGTTCCTCTGCCGCTTTTACGATCGCTGACCCAAGCGGATGCTCGCTCGCCTGTTCGAGACTGGCTGCTCTGGCAAGAACCTCGTCGGCGCTGAAACCGGCAGCCGGCTCGACCGCGGTTACTCGTGGCTTGCCTTCGGTTAACGTTCCGGTTTTATCCACCACGACTGTATCTACGTGTGACAGAGCCTCAAGTGCTTCAGCATTCTTTATCAGCACTCCGGCTTGAGCACCGCGACCGGTTCCCACCATGATGGACATGGGCGTAGCTAAACCGAGCGCACATGGGCAAGCAATGATCAGCACGGCTACCGCATTCACTAAAGCGTATGTGCCTGCCGGTTGCGGGCCCAATACCAGCCAAACCACGAAGGTGAGAATGGAGACAAGTATCACCGCTGGAACGAACCAGCCAGACACGCGGTCGGCCAGCTTCTGAATGGGTGCACGGCTCCGTTGTGCCTCGCTCACCATTTTCACAATATGGGCGAGGACTGTGTCTGAGCCCACATGGTCGGCTCGCATCACCAATGTGCCAGTTCCATTGATGGTCGCTCCTGTTACTTTGTCGCCAGAACCTTTCCGTACCGCAAGCGGTTCTCCCGTGACCATTGACTCGTCGACCGAACTTGAACCTTCGAGCACGGATCCGTCGACTGGAACTTTCTCGCCGGGCCGAACGCGCAGACGATCACCCACTCGGACTGCATCGAGAGGAACATCTACTTCATGACCGTTTGCCTCAATTCGGCGTGCAATTTTAGGCGACATCCCTAACAACGCCCGAATCGCTCCGCTTGTCTGGCTTCTCGCTTTCAGCTCCAGCACCTGGCCGAGCAAGACTAAGGTCACGATCACCGCGGCTGCTTCGAAGTAGACCGCAATTTGGCCATGCATGCCGCGAAACGATAAAGGGAAAATTCTCGGGATGAGCATGGCAACCGCACTGTAGAGATATGCGGCGCCGGTGCCAATCGCGATCAAGGTGAACATATTCAAATGACGGTTTTTGATCGAGTCCACACCGCGCTTGAAGAAAGGCGATCCCCCCCAGAGAACAACCGGAGTTGCAAGCACGAACTGTAACCAGAGACTCCATCTCGGGCCGATGGCGAATCTTCCGATCAAGGTGGGCACCATTTCGGACATAGTCATTAAAAGCAATGGCAGCGTTAGTAGCAGCGAGATCCTGAACCGACGCTTCATGTCCACCAATTCAGGATTGATT
>DAIPJJ010000230.1:0-5818 GCA_036770325.1 Terriglobales bacterium | reverse complement strand
CACCCATCTTCTCCGCCGTGCGGTGATAGAAAAAGTTCCACATCTTCTGGCCGACAGTGATTCCCCACAGTTTCTTGCGCAGCCCGATATAGTTCGCAAACTGCTTCTTGAGCTCATACCACTCAGGATTTTTATACGGCTGCTTCGCCCCCCACTTCGCCTTGGCATGCGCTTTGGCCTGATACATGAGATAAGCGACCCAAGTCGCGATCGGTTCGACCAGCACTTGCGCGCCCTCACGTTCCAGGAACTCGAACATGTGGAAGTTGCCATCGCCCTCGGTCGTCTGCGCCCAGAATTCGCCGGTGATCTTCACCGTCGGCTTCACACGCGTGCGATCGATTTCAATTGCGTTTATCTTTTCGCGTGCGTGTTCGAGGGCAGCAAGGTAATCCTTGCCCCACATGTGCTCGTGCCACTTGCCGAATACATTGAGCGTATTGCGCAGGACCTTGTTCTTCCTGACCTTTGGCTTCAGCCACTCCGGCCCACTCTGCTCAATTTCGAACGCTTTGCGATTTTTCAGGTCTTTGCAGAGCCCCTCCACCATTTCGTGAAACACGCGGTCGGTTTCACCCTTGTTCACTTCGTATGGACGAATCTGATAGATGAGGTCATTGATCACGTCGCCGAGATGCAACGCATTCAGCATGCCGAAGCCGAAATCAATCGTGAACTTCAGTCCCGGCTCGCCCGAAGCAGCTTTGATTCCGTCGCTGTCTTTGAACAGCAGTACGCGAAAGCCATCAAAGCCTGCGTTTTTCAGCGCAAAGCGATACTCTGCCTCATACATGCCGAAGCGGCACGGACCGCAGGACCCGGCGGTAAAGAAAACATAGCTATCGAGAATCTGCTGGCGAGGAATTCCTTCCTTCTCGAGAAATTGCAAATACTGCACCAGATTACCGACAGTGAAATACGTCGGATTGCACTGGCCGTTGTTGCCGTACTCTTTGCCGAGTTGGAAGGCCGCGACGTCGGGTACCGGAATCTTCTCGCACTTGTAGCCGCAGCCCTGGAACACGGCGCGAATCAGGTCCTCGTGTTTCCAGGTGAAGCCACCGAACAGAATCGTGGTGTGCGGACGCTGATCGGCAGTGAAGGCGCGCTCGATCGGTCGATGAAAGTGCGTCGGCTGGTCGAGTCCGGCAAGTTTGCGCAGGCGTGCGCGTTCAGCTTCCAAACGGGCCTTAATGTCAGAATCGTTTTCAATCTGGACGAGATTCGTCGCCATTTCTTCCTCCGGCGTGTGCTGAGTTGATTAGTTGACTAGAGATTAGGAAAACGCGGGTGGGATGAGGCTTGTGGCAGTTTCCAAAGGTGTGCGCAGAACTGGATGAATAGCCAGCCTGGTAGTGCGTTTCGCGCGGAAACCACAACATCCGAAACTCCAAAATCGCTAGGAGGTTCGTGTCTTACACCGGCGGAACTACTCGTCTTGGGGAGTTCCGTAGGCGCCGGATTTTAACGGCAGTTCCCCTGTGATGATTCGCCTGCCGTAGAGAGTTGGTTCGGCTTAGAGCTGCTATCCGTTCATGAGTCGCTTAGCAGCATAGGGCCCTTTCTAGCACAAACGCCAACTCCGGTTCAAGTTCAAGTAGGCGCTGGGAACTCTGTTGCCGTCCGCCGACGTCCCTTTAGCGACCTTTGCGGCTTCCGCTTTTCGACCTTTTTGCGATCTTTGCGGCTTCACTTTGCGATCTTTGCGGTTAAAGGTTTCGATTTGAAAGCGTTCACCGCACAGTACGCTAAGGACTCGCAAAGCGCGCCAAGGCTTTCGGCCTTCCCTCGCACTTCAATCCGCGCTCGCAGTTTGTTGAGTATGCTCTACGACCTTGCCTGAGAGCGTTTCCCAACCTCGTCGCGAAAGATCCCAGAAAATCAGATAGCCGGCAATGCCCGCTGCCGCGAGCAGCAGTATTCCCTGACCCCACTGCTCGAATACCAGCTTGCCAATTCCGAAAAGGCAACCGTACACAAGCACGACTCCCATAACCCAACTGAATGCGTTGCTCGCAACGTCTTTGACCGGTGGAAGTTCCGGTACGAGTTTCGCGATGCGCTGCCAACCGTAGACCGTAGGATGGACGCGGCGATAAAAGGCGATGAGAGTCGCATCTGACTCGGCGGGCGTGATGAAGGTAACGATAATCCAGGCGATCGTGGTGATTCCGCCGGTGATCAGCGTTTTCTTCGCATATACCAACGCATCATTACCGGTGAAAGAGAAATCACGCAAGGCAATTGTTACGGCAGCGGCGACAATCATCGCCGAAATTTCACTCCACGCATTGATTCGCGACCAGTACCAACGCAGGATGTAAACCGCGCCCGTACCAAAGCCGACATTGAGAACAAGTTCCCACCCCGCACCGATGGATTTCAGTTGCGCGGCCGTGTATCCGCTGGCAAGGACCAATAGGACCGTGATCACGCGGCTGATCATCACATAGTGCTTTTCGGTCGAGTTGCGAACCAGGAAGCGTTTGTAGAGATCGTTCACCAGATACGAACATCCCCAATTCAACTGCGTGCCGACCGTTGACATAAAAGCCGCGAGGAAGGCCGCAACCATCACACCTCGCAACGCGGGAGGCAGGAAGTCGCGCAGGACCATTACGTATCCCTGCTCAGGATTTGCCGCAAAGGCCGCGCTAGGGTTCAGCCCGCCATTGGGCGAATAAACAACAATTGCGACGAGAGCCGTTACGATCCAGGGCCACGGCCGCAATGCATAGTGCGCGATGTTGAACCACAAAGTCGCGCCGAGCGAATTCTTTTCGTCTTTCGCGCTGAACATTCGTTGCGCGACATAGCCGCCGCCGCCCGGTTCCGCTCCCGGATACCACGCCAGCCACCACTGCATTCCGAGATACACGATGAAGGTGAGCACCGGCAAAGTCCAAAGCGCATTACTTACCCAGCCTTGGCCAAAGTCAGGAAGAAAAGCCATGGGATTTGAAGTTGTCCTGCCCGTGGCCTGAATGTTCTGATTAATCGTTTGCAAATGCGCCTGCAGTTCATGCATGCCGCCAATCTTCACGACCGCGACCCAGGCCAGCACGATAATCATCGCCATCTTGAGAACGAACTGAAACAGGTCCGTGACCAGCACGCCCCACAATCCGCCGATGAAGGTATAGAGCCCGGTAAACGGAATGATGATGAAAATGCAGATCGCGAGCGCGGTATTGCTGGGATTGCCGAGCGTGTAGTGGCCGAGAAATCCGAGATTCAGCACGCGGCCTTCCGCAATCATCGGACCCAGAATCACAGTGATGATGCTTACCATCGCCCGCGTCACCCAGCCGAGGATGAAGCAGTTCATGAACAGGCCAAGATAGATTGACTTGAATCCACGCAAAAAGGCCGCAGGCTTCCCGCCATACCGAATTTCGCAGAATTGCACGTCCGTAAGAATTTCAGCTCGCCGCCAGTACCGGGCGAAAAAGAACACCGTCAGCATTCCGCCGACGCAGAACCCCCACCAGATCCAATTGCCTGCTATTCCCTGCTTCGCAACTACCCCACAGACAAACAACGGAGTATCAGCAGCGAATGTCGTCGCCACCATTGATGTTCCGGCCAGCCACCACGAAACGTCGCGGCCGGAAACGAAAAATTCCTCAGTATTTCCGCTGGCTCGGCGCCGGTAATAAATCCCAATCGCGAGATTCACCAGCAAGTAACCGATGATGACGACCCAATCCGTAACCGTGAGAGGCATGTGAACTCCGGGAGTTTCTCAGCAGGCGCATATTCTAAGCCTGCCGGTTCTCAGAAAGTGCTATATAGCATACAGGGATTTCAATGTGAGGTCACGAATTTTGCACAACAAGCGCGAATGCTAGCACCGTTTTCAAGCGGATGGGAGCACGTTTTCACGTTTGAAGGAGCAACGGGAAGGGTAAGAGTTCCTCGTGCCGCTGGGCACGCTAACACAATGGCATTAGCCGCTAAGGTGCGAAACATGAACTGCAGATTCCTCGACTTCGCAGAATCATTCACGTGCGAATGATCCCACTCCGCTCGGAACGATATTTGGAGAGAGACTGATCGGCGCGACTGACGTCATGCCCTCCCAGAAACCTGCCGCGGACGGCATGGAAACGGTGTCACGAGCGTTAATTGATCGGTGGCTGCAGTTGCCCAAACACTTGTGGAATCGCCGATCGCCTGCGTAGCTCAATCAGCAGCGCCTGTGCGGCGTTCTGATATGTCTTGCTCGGGTCGGAGCTATCGGCCCAGACCGCGTCATAGATAACTTGCGCCGCATCGCGAATGTCCATGTGCAGCGCGGCCTCGAGCACGTCAACGCGCTCTTGCAGTTCGTCGTAGCAACCCTGGCAGATGTCCGCTGGCGCAGGCGCGTTCACGTGCTTTTCATGGTGGTTGCAATGCGCCGCAGGCGTTGGTGACTCTGGTGCGAGCGGTGTGGCAACCACTTGCGACTTCAGTTCGTGTAAGAACCGTTCCCGCTCTGCTTCGATCTGCTTTGGATCAGGTAGCTGCTCAGCCGGAGCCGTTTGCATCACCGGCCCTACCGCCGCAACCCTCTGCGGACTCCTGCACACCGGGCACTCTGCCAGGTCTGCGGTGTAGTAAGTTTTGCATTTCGCACATGGCAGACCATACCCATGATGCTTTTCGCCAGTTGGCGAAACTTCCTGGAAACGTTCTACTTGCCGCGCCGGTGCCGGAGCTACTCCGGTTGCAGCGCTTGAAGCTTGGGGATTCACGCTGGCCATTGCTGTTCTCCGCGCGAAAGCCGCGCATTAGAGTTATTGAGTCGTACCCGCCCGCATCAGGCGGATCAGTTCTTCTTCCCGCGCGTGGTACAGCCGCTTTTCAGGATCCAGACGAGTGGCAATTTGTATCTCTGCCAGAGCCTCCCGGTCGCGTCCCAAATTCATCAGGCACGCCGCGAGCGCGTAATGGTGCTCTGCCGACGGCTCGAGCCGCACCGCTTCCTGGAACTCGGCCAGCGCTGCGGGTAACTGGTCGGTTTCAAGCAGTCCGGTGCCGAGCGAATAATGTGAAGCCGCTGAAGCAGGATCAAGTTCCACCGCTGCCCGAAGCTCGCGCACTGCGTCGGCCTGCTGGTCGGCCGCCAGCAATAGCTGGCCCAGCGCTCGATGTTCGCCGGCATTTGCCGGGTCTTGTTCAATTGCCAGCTTCATCTCGGCGATCGCCGGCGCATATTCGCTCTTTGCCAGATATGCGCGTGCGAGCGAGTCGTGGCCATGTCTCCACGTCGGACTCAGGCGGAACAACTCGTGATACTCGGCAATCGATTTGTCGTAGTCGCCTTTGCCGAAGTAAACATTCGCCAGGGACTCGCGGACAGAAGGTTCGTTCGGAACCAGGTTCTTAGCCTTATTGAGTTCTGAAATCGCTTCATCAAACAGTTTCCGCTGCCCAAGCACCTGTCCCAGACTGCTATGCGCCTGCCAGCGGTTAGGGTTTAGCTGCAGCGATTTGCGAAGATACTGAACAGCCTGGGACGCTGAACCTTGATCGCGCGCAACCAGGCCCATCTCGTAATAGCTATCGGCGTTATTTGGATCTCGCGTGAGCGCCTCTCGGAATGCGTTAAGCGCAGCCTCATATTGCTGGTTGGCATAGTGGCCAAGGGCGAGCATCCGATACGCTTCCGCATCATCGAAATTCATGCTCAGCGCCGTTCGCGCCTCGCCGATCGCGTTGTCGCCATCGTCACCCTGATAAAAAACCAATGCCAAGCGGTCGTGAACCGCCGAGAAATCAGGTTCTGCCTCTTTCGAGTCGCTGTACTGGTCGAACGCGTCGTCCCACAGGC
>DAIPJJ010000229.1:0-5856 GCA_036770325.1 Terriglobales bacterium | reverse complement strand
ATCATTCCGCGTGCCAGCAGAAGGTTCGCCACGTTGGAACAGGCGATCAGCAAAACAAAACCAACGGCGCCCATCAGCAATAGCAGCGCGGGTTTAATTGTCCCGTATTGAAAATCACTCATGGTTTGGAACGTCACCCCGAGTGCGCCTTCGCCTTTCGGGTCCTGGGCTTTGAAGCGCGACGCGATGGTCGCCATTTGCGTTTCTGCCTGCTTTTGACTCATTCCATCCTGTAACCGGACGAATGCGAATATCCAGTGAACATTTCGCGCCGAGGTTTGCGCGTTTACAGACTCGAGTTGCAGCGGGACCCAAAACTCTTCTTTTTCTGACAACACGTGGAACCGCGGCGGCATGACGCCAACAACGGTGTAAGGAGTTCCGTCGAGATCGATTGCCTGGCCCAGAATTGGCTTCGATTCGAACCGGGTTGCCCAGAGGGAATGGCTCAGGAGAACGACTGGGGCTGAACCTTGCGTGTCTTCTTGCTTAGAAAAAAACCGACCAATGGCAGGCTGCACGCCCAAAACATTCTGCAGGTCATAGTTCATTCTTCCGCCGAATATCCGCTCGGGCAGGTCCTTACCGCCGAGATCTTTTCCAACCGAGGAGAACGCTCCCATGTGTCCGGTGAGCTCGCCTTGCTGGCGCCATTCAAGGAAGGCGGGAGTCGAAAAGGCGTTCGGCGCGCCATTGGTCATCGTTTTCCAAACCACCATGAGACGGTTGGAATTCGGAAAGGGAAGAGAGCGCAGCAGGACCGAGTTGATCACGCTGAACATCGCGGTGTTCGCGCCGATGCCAAGCGCCAAAGTGAGAACGGCTATTGACGTGAAGCCTGGCGACTTCACCAGCATTCTCAAGCCATAGCGTAAATCCTGTATCAAAGTTTTCATAGTTTTCATTCGTATCGAAGTGCATTTACCGGATTGACTCGCACAGCGCGTTGCGCCGGAACCCACACCGCTAGCAGAGCAATTGCAATCAGAAAGGCGGGTACGATCGTGAACGAGAGCGGGTCCCACGTCTTTGTTCGGAACAGAAAACTCGCAAGAAGTCTGGCCAGGCCAAAAGCCGCAATTAAACCGATCAGAGCGCCTATTAGCGCCAGGCGCAAACCTTGAAGCACAACCATGCTGCGGACTGTGGCTCTCTCCGCACCCAGGGCCATGCGAATGCCAATTTCCTGTGTTCGTTGTTGCACCGAATACGCCATCAGGCCGTAAAGGCCGATCCCTGCGAGTAACAGGGCTGAGCCGGCGAAGATCGTCAGCAGGAGCATGTTGAAGTCGGCGCGTGCTGTAGAGCGGACAACGACTTCATCCATGGGATGAACATTCGCGACCGGCAGCCCTCCGCTGGCGTCGCGCAACGCGTTCGAAATCGCATCTCGCAGTGAGTTCGGCGCTACCTTTGTGCGAACTACCCACGCGACCGGCGCAATACGAGCGTTAAGCGCGGTCACGCCATCGGTGACTTGCGCGTTGGGGATGTACATCATTGGGCCGGGGTCCTCGCCCAGGCTGGATTCGCGAACGTCACCGACAATTCCGACGATCTGCCGAGGTGGTTCATCGAACTCCGGGCCCACGCCATGGCCGATCAAAATGTGATCGATCAGCGGATCGCCTTTCGGCCAGAAACGGCGTGCCATAGTTTCATTGATAATTGCGACGCCGGCGGTGCCGCCGCTGTCCTGGTCGGTGAAAAACCGTCCGCGCAACAATGGAATTTTGAAGACACGAAAATAATCAGGAGAAATCGTCAGCCACCCACCGCCGCCATGCGAGGTACTGTCGTTTGCAGAACGGCCGACGATGCTGAAGGGAAGACCGAAACCACCCTGGAGTGGAACGCAACAAGTTGCGGCCGAATCCTCCACTCCTGGCAGCGCGTTGAGCTTCTCAACGCCGTCGCGGCTCAGTTGCGCTACTCCCGCTGCCTTTTCAAAACGTGGTCCGGTCAGCGACATCCGCATGGTGAGCACGTTCTTGGCATCGAAGCCGGGATCTACTCCACGTAATGCAATGAACGTACGTATGAGCAGGCCGGCGCCAATCAAGAGCACCAGCGCGAGCGCTGTTTCGGATACGACCAGTACCGAGCGAGTCTTGTTCTGGCGCAACGATCCGCCGCTTCGTACCGTATTTTCCTTCAGCGCGGAAACCACCTCGCGACGCGAAATGTTGAAAGCCGGAATGAGCCCGAACAGAACACCGGTCAACACGGAAACTACTGCGGTGAACACGAGTACACGCCAATCGATGCCCACGGCCGCTCCGTTTTCGCCGATGCGCGGAATATCGCCGGGGCTGAGTGAAAGCAAAGCACGCACACCGATGAAGCCGAGAACAAAGCCAAGAATGCCGCCCATGAGTGAAAGAAGTACGCTCTCGGTGAGTAACTGGCGAATGATGCGGGCGCGCCCCGCTCCCAACGCCGCACGCACGGCGATTTCACGCTTGCGTCCAGTGGCGCGAATCAGCAGGAGGTTCGCAACATTGGCGCAGGCGATCAGCAGAACAAAACCCACCGCGATGATCAGGACCCACAATGATGAGCGCACGTCCTGCACCATGGCATCGCGCATGGGCTGAACTGCGAAGCCTTCCTGTGGTTCCATGGTGCCCGGATATTTGCGGCGGAACTCGTCCGCAGAAAGTTTGAGTTGCGCGTTTGCCTGTTGGACTGTTACGCCTGGTCTAAGCCGAGCGGCAGACAAAAAATAGTGCGCCTGGTCGTTGCTATTGGGGTCGAATTGAAATGGCAGCCACAGATCAGGTGGCGGATCAGTTACGAAATCTCTGCTCAGTACGCCAATGACTTCATACGTTTCATCTCCCAAGGAGATCGTCTTGCCAACGATGTTGGGATCGCCGCCATAGCGCCTTTGCCACAACCCATAACTGAGAACGACGACATGTCCGCCGTGAGGCCGGTCTTCGTTATCAGAAAATGTTCGTCCCATCGCCGTTTGGGCGCCGAATAGGCGGAAGTAGTCAGCAGTGACGTGAATACCCTTGACCTGCTCCGGATAGGTACCTCCGGTCAGATTCAATCCCGGACCTTGGAAGTCATAGGCCGAGACGTTCTCGAACACGTTGCTCTGCTCGCGCCAGATGTTGAATGTGGTGGCCGAGGCAACAGGGCCCGATCCTTGTGGCGAAGTCAGCAAGAATTGAACGATGCGGTCTGGATCGGGATAGGTGAGCGGCTTCAGCAGCACTGCGTTTACCACGGAGAAGATTGCGGTGTTCGCACCGATGCCGACAGCCAGAGTGAGGACCGCGACCAGAGTGAACCCGGGAGCTTTGCGCAACTGCCGCAACGCGTAACGCACGTCTTGAAAAAAAGTCTGCATAGGTCACTCGTAACGTAACGCGACGATTGGGTTCACGGTGGCAGCGCGCCATGCGGGAATCAGGCAGGCAAGCGCTGCAACCAGCACTAACAACAATGAAGATCCGATCAATGTCAGCGGGTCGCGCGGGCTGCCTCCGCCGGCCCACGACGCGACGGTCTTGCTTAAAACAATGCTCAGGAGCACTCCCGCCGCGACGCCCGTGGCCAATACTGTGGCCGTCGAGCTGACAACCAGAGACAAAATGTTCGAACGCTGCGCGCCCAGCGCCATGCGAATACCAACTTCTTGCGTGCGCCTGGTGACCGCATACGAAACCACGCTGTACAGTCCGGTCGCAGCAAGCGCCAGCGCCAGCACGGCGAAAATGGAAAACAGAGTTGCGACGAAGCGTCCTTCTCCCCAGCCTTGCGTATAAAGCCACCAAGTCATCGGGTGATCCTGGCTTACTACCATTTCGGCGTTGAACTGTCGGAGCTTTTGTTTTATGGACAACAGGGCAGCTTCGGGATCGGTATCTGTTCGCACGAATAGAAACTCATCGGGCGGTAAGATGAACGTGTACGGAAGAAACACTGCGGGTTTTATCGGGCGATCGAGGCCGTCATTTTTCGCGTCCTCCACGGCACCGATCACCTCAAACCAGTCGTCGGGAGCCGGGCCCAAGAGGAAATCAGCCTGCTGCAGTTTCAGGGCGGAGCTGCGCAGTCGCTCGCCAATTGGTGAATGGCCATCAAGAAATTGGTTGATGAACGCATGGTTCACCAAGGCAACGTGTGCACCACGGGTTACCTCCGCGTCAGTAAAGAGCCGGCCGCTGAGCAAGGGGATGTGCAATGTCTCGAATTCTTTTGGACCGACGAGTCCGAGCATGGCTTGAGCGCCGGTCCGTGTGGGCTGGCTGTGGACTTCGATCTTGGCGGTAAATCCGCCGAATGGCGGAAAAAATGTGGGAGAAACGCTGGCAGCTTTGACTCCCGGAACTTGTTCGATCGTCTGGCGTACTTGTTCATTGGTGTTGACGCGTTGCTCCCAGGTAACAGTCGCGCCTTTTGGCAGAGCGACATCGAGTGCAGCCAGATGGTCAGGATCAAATCCCAATGGCCTGTGAGTAAGCGCCAGGAACGCCTTCGTGGCAGCTCCGGCGCCGGCAAGCAACAACAGCGTGAGTGCCACCTGGCCGGCGATGAGCACCCGGTGAGTATTGCGTCCGTGTGCGGATCCGGAATGCCTGGTGCTGCCAGCTTGCAGCAATTGCCCGATCTGAGGACGCGACAACTCCCAAGCCGGCGATATCCCGAACAGGATTCCAGTGGCCAGCGCCAGGGCAACGCTGAATGCCAGCACGACGAAGTTCACATGAATGGAAGCTTCATGGGGAAAAGAGAAAAACGGGAGAAAAGAGGAAATAGCCCCCACACCCAGGTAGGCAGCACCGACACCCAGCGCGGCCCCGGTCACAGAGAGCAGAACAGATTCTGTAAGTAACTGCCGAACCAATCTGTGGCGGCTCGCGCCAATCGAGGCGCGCATTGCCAACTCGTGTTGCCGTCCTGTTCCGCGCGCCAGTAACAGGATAGAAACGTTCGCGCATCCGATCATTAAGAGTGCAAGCACAGCCACAAAAAGCATGACCAGCGTTCCCGAAAATTTCCCAAGTATCTGCTCATTCAAGGACACAATCTGCACATGCCGGTCTTTACGAAAGTCGTTTGCTTCGCTTCTTGTGAAGGCGTTCAGCAGGCTCTGGAAGTTTTCGGTCGCAGCTTTTCGATTCACCCCTGGCTTGAGCTTTACAAATGCCAGCCAGTACTCATGCGGATCGGCAGAAGGTAAGCCGGGTAGATAGACATCTGTGTCGCCCCAGGTGAATCGCGGGGGAACGACTCCGATCACGGTGTATAGCTTGTGATCGAGTTCAATGCTCTTGCCGAGAACGTTTTTGTCGGCATCGAATTGCCGTTTCCAAAACAAGTAGCTTAGTACGGCAACCGGAGAAGGCTTCCCGCCCGGCATATCCGCCGGACCGAACTCGCGTCCTAAGAGCGGCGGGACGCCCATGTAGGAAAATAAATTCGGCGAGTAATGGTCTGCCTCAACAGAAATGGGGAACTGCCCTCCTGTAAGAATCGTCTGCGCGCTGTTCTGCAGGAATACATCGTCGATAAACGGCGATTGTTTTAACGCTGGATATTCATTGCCATTCACCACCAGCAGCGGACCGCGGCCCTGCTGATCATTCAATTGAACGTGCACCATCCGATCGGCGTTTTTATACGGATAAGGATCGATCAGCACGGCATAAATCACACTGAAGATCGCGGTGGTCGCGCCAATGCCAAGCAGCAGCGAGATGATGGCAGTGAGTGCAAATCCCGGCGACTTGCGGAACTGCCGCAGCGCGTAGCGGATGTCTTGAGCTATTCCTGACATAGTTGTCCTCACTCGTACCTCAATGCCACCATGGGATCGACCTTTGCCGCGCGCCGCGCCGG
>DAIPJJ010000228.1:0-5876 GCA_036770325.1 Terriglobales bacterium | reverse complement strand
TGAATGGCGAAGCCAAGTGGGAGAAGCAGATTGACGCGCTGATGGAAGCGGTCGACAAGAGTGTTCCGCAGCCGCAGCGCGAGCTCGACAAGCCGTTCCTGATGCCGATTGAAGATATTTTCTCGATCTCGGGCCGCGGCACGGTGGTGACCGGAAGAATCGAGCGCGGCAAGGTGAAGGTGGGCGAGGAAGTTGAAATCGTGGGCTTCCGCGAGACGAGAAAGACAGTCGTGACCGGCGTTGAAATGTTCAAGAAGCAACTCGATGAAGGCCAGGCGGGCGACAATGCTGGACTGCTGCTGCGCGGCATCGGCAAGGAAGATGTCGAGCGTGGCATGGTTCTGGCAAAAGGCGGATCGATCACGCCGCATACCAAGTTCAAGGCCTCGGTGTACATCCTGACGAAAGAAGAAGGCGGGCGGCACACGCCGTTTTTCAAGGGATATCGGCCGCAGTTTTATCTGCGTACGACCGACGTGACCGGCGTTGCGGAACTGCCATCGGGCACGGAGATGGTGATGCCTGGGGACAACGTGGAGCTGGTGATCGAACTGATCACGCCGGTGGCCATGGAGAAAGGCTTGCGGTTCGCCATCCGCGAAGGCGGTCACACGGTAGGTTCAGGCGCGATCAGCGAGATTATTCAGTAAGGCCGTGTGGGGCGGACACTCTTGTCCGCCGTTCAGCGGGCAGGAGTGCCCGCTGCACATGAGCACAAGCTCTTTCCTTCCGGACGAGCCGGAAGGGTTAGGAAGAAACGTGATAGGAAACGAGAAAATTCGCATCCGGTTAAAGGCATACGACTACCGCGTGCTCGATCAATCGACCACCGAGATCGTTGCTACGGCAAAGCGCACCGGCGCGCAGATCGCAGGGCCGATTCCCTTGCCCACGATGAAGAACAAGTTCACCGTGCTGCGTTCGCCGCACGTAGACAAGAAATCGCGCGAGCAGTTCGAGATTCGCACGCACAAGCGTCTGCTCGACATACTCGACCCGACACCGCAGACCGTAGATGCATTGATGAAACTTGACCTCCCGGCTGGAGTGGATGTGGAGATCAAGGCGTTTGGGAAAGAGCATAAATAGATCGTGCGTCGCAGGTCGTGCGTCCTGCGGAAAAGCAGATTCCTCACCGCTGAAGCGGTTCGGAATGACGGCGAGTAAAGTTTTGAGCTGAGAGCTGGTTTTTATGGCAAAGGTAGCAGGAATTCTCGGAAAAAAAGTCGGCATGACGCAGCTTTTCGACACCAAGGGCGATGTGCGTCCGGCGACCGTGTTGCAAGCGGGGCCGTGCGTGATCACGCAAGCGAAATCGCAGGCGAAAGACGGTTACGACTCCGCGCAAATCGGACTGGTCGAATTCGTGAAGGAGTCGCGCCTGACGCAGCCGATGCGCGGGCACCTCGCGAAGAACAATTTGCCGCCCGTGAAATTCATTCGCGAAGTTCCAATCGAAGTCGATGGTGACGCAGGGGTGAAGGCCGGCGATCGCGTGCTGGTCGAGCTTTTCGAAGGCGAAAAGTTTGTCGATATCGTTGGCGTGAGCAAAGGCAAAGGTTTTCAGGGCGTGGTCAAGCGGCATCACTTTGGCGGCGGCCCGAAGTCACACGGTTCGATGTTTCAGATCACGGGATCGATTGGTAGCTCTGCATTCCCTTCCCGTGTGTTCAAAGGCATGCGCATGTCGGGACATATGGGAAACGACCGGGTAACGGTTCGCAACCTGCGCATTCTAGGTGTCGACAGAGATGACAACTTGCTCGTCGTTGAAGGCAGTGTGCCCGGACCTACGGGCGGGTATCTGGTGATTACTAAGGCCAAGCATCCGCCGAGAGAGCGCCGGGGATTTGCTGGTGCGGCGACGGTCGATCCGTTGAAGGCGGCAAAGCGAGCAGCGAAGAAGGGATAAGCAGCAAGTGGTCAGTGGCTAGTGGTCAGTGGCCAGAGAGAATGCAATGGCAACGATTGACATACACGATCTGAGCGGCAAAAAAGTTGGCACGCTGGAGCTGGCCGACGAGGTTTTTGGCGCCATCAACGAAGACCTGCTCTGGGAAGCGGTAAAGCACTACCGTGCCGGACAGCGAGCGGGAACGCACGCCACCAAGAATAAGAAGCTGGTTTCGGGTGCAGGCAAGAAGCTGTGGAAACAAAAGGGCACAGGACGCGCCCGCGTCGGTTCCATTCGATCGCCGCTGTGGCGGCATGGAGGAACGGTGCATGGGCCGCAACCTCGCTCCTACGATTACAGATTCCCGCGCAAGAAACTTTTCGGCGCGCTCCGCTCGGCGCTGGCGGCAAAGTTTGCGGACGGCAAGCTGATCGTAGTGAATGCGTTCAGCGTGAAAGAGCCGAAGACGCAACAATTCCGCGAGGCGTTGGACAATTTAAAAGTGGACAAGACGGCGGTGCTGGTCGAAGTCGCGAACCACGGGAACCGCAATCTCGAGTTGAGCTCGCGCAACCTCGAAGGGATCGAACTGATAGCAAGCAGCGAAGTGCACCCGTTCCACCTTTTGCGCTATGACCGCGCAATTTTCTCGCAGCCGGCAATCGAAAAGCTGCAAGTTTCGTTGAAGAACTCGGCATCGAAGCGCGAACGCAAATCTGGTGAAGCGGAAGGCGGGAAGAAGACGCAAAAGGCGGCGCGCAGCCCTCGCACTCGTACTCGTAAAGCGGCGGAGGTGGCGTAAGAGATGAAAACCTCGTACCAAATCATCCGCAAACCGGTGATCACCGAAAAGGGGTTAGGCATCAAGGAAAACCAGAACACGCTGGTCTTCCAGGTCGCGCCGAAGGCGACGAAGACGGAAGTGAAAGAAGCGGTGCAGGCGATTTTCAAAGTTAAAGTCGCATCGGTGCGAACGGCGAACTATCCCGGCAAAGAACGGCGGCGGGGGAAATTTGCCGGGTACCGTCCGGACTGGAAGAAGGCGTACGTGAAGTTGAAGTCCGGCGAGAAGATGCCGGAGTACGCGCAGAATCTTTAAGTTGGAGAACCGCTTCAGGTCAGAGACTCTGGTTAGAGCTGGCAGGCCTCGCGGCAGCGCGATTCGGCGGTGATTGCCGAATCGCTTAGAGATAAGTCAGCTGTCAGCCCTCAGGAAAGGCGTGATGTGGTTTTAGCTGATGGCTGAAGGCTGAGAGCTTTTTTATGGCAATTAAGACTTACAGACCGACAACCCAGACGTTGCGCTATCGCACGACGCTGGCCAATGACGACATTACGACCCGGCATCCGCATAAGCCGCTGCTTGAAAAGAAGAACCGCACCGGCGGGCGGCGCAATTCGGGCGATTTGACCATGCGCTTCATTGGCGGCGGGCACAAGCGCAAGCTGCGCATCATTGATTTCAAGCGCGACAAGACCGGGATTCCAGCGACGGTCATCAGCATCGAGTATGATCCCAACCGTTCTCCACGGATTGCTCTCCTCGCATATGCCGATGGCGAGAAACGGTACATCCTGCAGCCGGAAGGATTGAAGGTTGGTCAAAAAGTTGTTAGCGGTCCCGATGCCGACATTCTGGTAGGCAATGCGTTGCCGCTGAAAAATATTCCGCCGGGCACGACGATTCACAACCTCGAGCTTCGCCCGGGTAAGGGCGCGCAGATGGTGCGTTCCGCAGGCGGGCAGGCGCAGTTGGTGGCAAAAGAGGGCGAGTATGCGCTGGTGAAGCTGCCTTCCGGCGAGACCCGCAAAGTTTCGCAGGATTGCATGGCGACAATCGGGCAGGTCGGGAACATCGACCACGAAAACGTCACCATCGGCAAAGCGGGGCGTTCGCGGTGGCTGGGCAAGCGTCCGCACAATCGCGGCGTCTCGATGAACCCAGTCGATCATCCGCACGGCGGCGGCGAAGGCAAGACCTCAGGCGGCCGTCATCCGGTAACTCCGTGGGGCCAGCCGACGCGTGGCTACAAGACGCGGAATAACAAGCGCACGGATAAGTTCATTGTGAGTCGTAGCAAGTAGTTTAAAGTTTTGCGAAAAGCTAGGAGCTAACAGCTAGAAGCTGGTGTTATGGCGAGATCGACAAAAAAGGGTCCGTTCATCGACGAGTATCTCTCGCTGCGAATCGAGCAGATGAACTCGCGCAACGAGAAGAAAGTTCTGCGCACGTGGTCGCGGCGCTCGACCATCATTCCTGAAATGGTGGGTCACACGATCGCTGTGCACAACGGAAAGAAATTTATTCCGGTGTACATCACCGAGAACATGGTCGGCCACAAGCTGGGTGAGTTCAGCTTCACGCGGCAGTTCAAGGGCCACTCGATGAAGGCGGCAACCGAAGCAGCGGCACGTCCGGCAGGCGTTCCTGGCGGACCTGGAGCTCCGGCACCCGCGGCGGGTGCGGCGCCGGCGGCTCCGAAGGCTTAGAGAAAAGGCAGGTTCCTCGCCGCTGAAGCGGTTCGGAATGACAGTGATTGAAATCTAGCTGTAGTTTTCAGGTTTGGCTAAAAGCTAACGGCTAAAGGCTAAGAGCTAACGATGGAATTTAGAGCACAAACCCGGTTCGTTCGCGTTTCTCCGCAGAAGGCGCGGCTGGTGCTGAACCAGATCAAAGGGCTACGCGTCGAGAACGCGCTGAATACACTGACGTTCAGCAAGAAACGTATTGCGGGAAAGATCGAGAAGCTGGTCCGCTCAGCGGTTGAAAACGCGAATTATCTGAGCACGGAAAAGAATATCGATGTCGATCTTGACAATCTCTACGTGAAACAAGCGGTCGCAAATGACGGACCGCGCATGAAGCGTATTCGTCCGGCGCCGATGGGCCGGGCTTATCGCTACGTGCGGCGTATCGCGCATATTGAAATCGCGCTCGCCGAACGCGGAAAAAATGACGCTGGTGATCTGGCGACGGTTGTTGGAGAAGAGAAAGCCGCCGCAGCTCCAGCGAAGAAGAAAAGGGCTGTGGCAAAGAAGAAGTCGACTGGGAAAAAGGCAGTGAAGAAGTGATCAGTAACTAGTGATTAGTGGTCAGCAGGTTTTACTGATCACTGGCAACTGACAACTGGCAACTGAGGTTTCTATGGGTCAAAAAGTACATCCTTACGGATTCCGGCTCGGGTACACCAAGCCGTGGAAATCGCGCTGGTTCGCTGAGCGAGGTTACGACACGCAACTGCTCGAAGACGTTCGGCTCAAGGCTGAACTGAAAGATAAGTTGAAGTCCGCGGGCGTGAGCTCGATCGAAATCGAGCGGCCGGGCAACAAGCTGCGCGTGATCATCAAGACCGCGCGACCGGGAATCATCATCGGCCGCAAGGGTGCTGAGATCGACAAGCTCAAGCAGGAAGTGCAGAAGCGCATGAATGGCCGCGATGTTTACATCGATATTCTGGAAGTGCACAAGCCCGAACTCGATGCGCAACTGGTCTCGGAATCGATTGCGCTGCAGCTTGAAAAGCGCGTCGGTTTCCGCCGGGCGATGCGCAAGGCGGTAGATTCGGCGCTGCGCTTCGGATGCAAGGGAATCAAGGTTCGCGTGAGCGGGCGTCTGAATGGAAATGAAATCGCGCGGTCAGAATGGTACTTGCAAGGCCGGTTGCCGCTGCACACGCTACGTGCCGATATTGAGTACGGATTCAGCGAGGCGCGCACAACCTACGGCGTGATTGGCGTAAAGTGCTGGATTTATCGCGGCGAAATCCTGCCGACGAAGAAGCGCGAGTCGCAGGCGGTGGGAGCATTTTGATCGGGTGATCTGGCGATCAGGTCATCGGGCGATCTGAAGATTTCATGAAGTTGATTTGACGAACGACCAGCGACGTACGACAGGTTTTAAGGCTAAGAGCTAAAAGCTAGCAGCTAAGAGCTGATTTTATGTTGATGCCGAAAAAAGTTAAGTACCGCAAGCAGCAGCGCG
>DAIPJJ010000309.1:0-2223 GCA_036770325.1 Terriglobales bacterium | reverse complement strand
TCGTTTCCCCGCTTGGGCCCGGACGAAGGCGAACGATGTCAGTCCGGGCCACGCAGAAAGGCAGATACTGGCTACCAGCTTCTAGCCTCTAGCGGTCACGCTGAAATCGTCATCCGGTAAGGAGTTCTTAAGTTGAGTAGTCGGCGTTGATTCGCACGTACTCGGAGGTGAGATCGCTGGTCAGAAAGTCCAGCGCCACCTTTCCTCTTCCCAGGCGCACTCCCACTCTGGACTCAGTTTGCGAAAGCTCTTGGTGAGCGGATTTTTCGTCGAACGCGTACGCCGCGCCATTCTTGCAGACCGTCTGCCCGCCGATCGAAACACTTATCTTCCGCGGATCGACAGCGACTCCGCTTCGCCCTACCGCGGCAAGAATTCTTCCCCAATTCGGATCTGCACCGGCCCATGCGGTTTTAACCAGCAATGAATGGGCGATTGCGCGCGCCACTTGCAAAGCCTCAGCGCGATTTTTTGCCTGCTCGATCTGTAGGCGGATCATATGCTGCACTCCTTCACCGTCAGCTACAATCTGCTCGGCGAGCGAACGGCAAACTTCCAGCAGCGCGCGATCGAATTCCTTGCCCACCGACTCGTAACGGATCCCGCTGGTGCCTGAGGCCAATAGGAGCACCGTGTCGTTGGTCGAAGTATCTCCATCGATTGAGATGGTGTTGAAGGATTGATCACAGCTTTTTCGCAGCGCACGTTTGAGCATCGCCGTACTCGCGACCACATCCGTGAGTAGATAGACGAGCATGGTCGCCATTTGAGGATGAATCATTCCCGCGCCTTTAGCGACACCCGTAACACATCCACGTCCGGAGCGCAGAGGAACACTGGCGAGCTTCGGTTTGGTGTCGGTAGTGAGAATTGCTTCGGAAAATCTACGGAGATGATCAACCGAAGCCCCGGCGTTTCCAATCAGGCAAGGAAGTTGTGAGATGATTTTGGGCGCGGGCAACGGAACTCCAATGATTCCAGTCGACGAAGGAAACACTTCGACTGCCCGAAGCCCCAGGGATCTGGCCGTCTCTGCGCAAACAGTCTTGCAGTCGCGAACTCCGGATTTTCCGGTTGCGCAATTCGCATTTCCGGAATTGACGATAACGGCCTTGACCCGCCCCCCATTTTTGGACAGTAACTCGCGCCCAACCTGCACTGGAGCAGCGCAAACAAGGTTCTTGGTGAATTGTGCCGCAGCGGTTGTTTTCGGCTCGGCAATGATCAATGCGAGATCAGGCTTGCCGCTGGCCTTGATTCCTGCCGCCTCCGCCGAGAATTTGAATCCTTTGGGAAGAAAAATCGGCCCGGACGCGATCATACCTGCAGCTTCACCAGGAAGTTGGCAGGTTCAGGAAGTATGGCGAATCGCGGAAGCTCGCCTTTAACCATGGCAACTTCGTCGCAGCAGTGATACCGCGGACAAACGCAGCAGTCTTTATTGATCTTGTCAGGAAGGTCTTCGCGCTGCGCGGCATCGAAACCGAGCTTGGCAAAAAATTGCGGGCTGCGAGTAAACAGGCAAATGCAGCTTACCTGGTGCTTTCGTGCTTCCGACATGAGCGACTGCACAAGCAGTTCGCCGCCGCCGCGCTTTTGAAAATTCCGGTGAACGGTGATCGAACGAATTTCTGCGAGATGCGTGCCATAGAGGTGCAATGCGCCGCAGCCGATAATATTCCCGGCTTCTTCAAGCACGATGAAATCGCGCACATTCTCGCAAATCTCGGCGAGTGTGCGCGGCAATAGCGTGCCGTCGGTGGAGTACTGCGAAATTAACTCGTGAATTCGCTCCGCGTCGGGTAGAAGAGCTTCACGCGTGTGCATGGGCTTCCTCCTTTACTCCGAGTTTCTTGCGCGCTGCAACCAGTGCTTCGCGCACACGCGCAGGGGCGGTACCGCCCGGGACATCGTGGATCGCGAGCACATTTTCAAGCTTCACGAAATCGTAAAAATCCTCTTCGAAATGCAAGTCGATGTTGCGCAGTTCGCCGATAGAAAGAGCTTCCAACTCACACTGCTTGTCGAGCGCGAGCCGGACGGCCTTACCTACCTGCTCGTGAGCGATGCGGAACGGCACCCCTTTGCGCACCAGATACGTGGCGGCAGCGAATGCGTTCATGTATCCGGTTTCAGCGGCAGCCTGCATGCGCTCGAAGTTGAATTCGACCGATTCCATCCAGCCGGTGATCAACGGCAACAATGAAAGCACGTTTTCGGTCG
>DAIPJJ010000044.1:0-25929 GCA_036770325.1 Terriglobales bacterium | reverse complement strand
CAGATCCCTCGTGCAGGATGAGTTTTTCAAACTCATCCTGCCTCGGGATGACAAGGAGAACCAGTACGGGCCGATGCATGAGAAAACCATTTGGCGACGTCATTCATACAAACACCAGCTTCGCTCCAGCATCTTTGAATCGTGCACTGGCCAAGAGTCGTCTGCCTGATCGTAGTGCTCCTTGTTGTCTCTGCACTCTGCGCGTGTTCCGGTCAAAAAGTCCTCACTCCCGATGATCTCCGTTCCGATTTGTTCTCGGCGAACTCCTACGCCAGCGAGGTCGAGATGTTCATCGACTATGTACGCCAGGGGCAGGCCACCAAAATCTTCGCCGAGACGCACGCTCGGCAACTGGCAAAAGAAATCGCACACTCCGAACAAGAACTCGCGGGCGCCACTCCACAGCCGCGTGATGCGAAGGCTTTCGAATCCTGCAAAGGAGAATTTGAGTTCCTTCGCCGCGAATTGCCGATCATTCCCACTCTGATGGGCAACGATGATGCGTTGCGGACCGAGCGTGCCAAGGTCGCGGCAAAACATCGGCACTTTGCGGCCGCATCCTCTTTATGAAAAAACTTCTCGGCATCACGCTGGGGATCATGACAGCGCTCGGCGGCTTTGTCGATTTTGGTCAGATCGTCTTCACCATGCAGGCGGGGGCCCTCTTCGGATACGGCCTGCTCTGGGCTATCGTGCTGGGCACGGCGGCGATCATTCTCTATATGGAAATGTGCGGCCGGGTAGCCGTAGTCGCAAAAGAACCTGTCTTCGCAGTTGTCCGCGATTGTCTGGGGTCTAAGTTCGGCCTCGTTGTCCTAATTGCGTCGAATCTTCTCAACCTGATCACCTGCGCTGCGGAACTAGGCGGCATCGCGATCATTCTGCAGTTGCTGACTGGATGGAAAGAAAAACTGCTCGTGCTTCTCGCGGCGATGATCTTGGGACTGATCGTTTTCAGCTTCAAATTTCAATGGATCGAGCGCACCTTCGGCCTCGCCGGCGTAACGATGTGTGTTTTCGCCATCTCTGCCGTCACTTTGCATCCAAACTGGCGTCAGCTTGCGCACGGATTAATTCCGGTGCTTACGCCACCGAAGCAACCGCTTCTCTATTTCTATTTCGCCGTCGGAATTTTCAGCGCGATGCTCATGGAGTACGAAGTTCATTTCTATTCTTCGGGAGCACTCGAGGAGGACTGGAAACCGAAAGACTTGGGCGAGAATTTCATGGTGTCGGCATTCGGGTCGCTCCTGGGCGCGCTCATCACCGTAGGCCTTCTGGTGCTTGGCGCGATTGTGTTTCTACCGCGAGGAGTCTTTCCGCAAACACTCAGCACAACGATGATCGCCGGGGCCTTCCCTTTCGCACAGAAAGCACTCGTATTAGCTCTGCTAGGCGCTTTGGCGTGCCTTTGCGGAGCAGCCATCGAAACCGCTCTTTCCGGCGCTTACAACATTTGCCAATTCTTCAATCTTGAATGGGGAAAGAACCTTGCTCCGAAAGCGGCCCCGGTCTTCACGGCAGGTTGGATCGCGATGCTGGCGTTGGCATTCGGCATTTCCGTTTTTGTGTCACGTCCACTGACGCTGGTCAACATCTCCGTGATTTTCGGCATGGTGGTAATGCCATTCACCTATTACCCGATTCTCAAGGTCGCGTCTGACAAGAACATCATGGGCAAGCACGCGAACAGCAAGGCTGACAATGTAACCGGAGTGATTTTTCTTATTCTGATTACCATCGCCGCGGCCGCGGCGATTCCTCTCATGCTGCTCACGCATTCAGGTCAGCCATAGCGGAACGACACTTGTCGTCTGTTGGGAACGAGCCGGCAAATCGCAATCACAGTTATTGCCGATCAAGGAGGGCCGAGCGAAATCTGCCCTGATACGATCTTGCCGTGAACGATATTTACATCAGACCCGCTCGGCCAGCCGATCTCGACCAACTGGCGCGGCTACTCGAGGCGCTGTGGCCTGATTCTCCGGCCGAGGAACATTCCAAAGAACTCCAGTTGCTGCTTGGCGGCAAAGCTGATCTGGTGTTAACGACCCCGCACACCATCTTTGTCGCGGAGGCTGGCGAGAAGTTAGCCGGTTTTCTGGAAGTCGACCTGCGCTCACATGCAGACGGCTGCAACCCTTCAAGACCTGTTGGCTACATCGAGGGCTGGTACATCGCCGAGAACTATCGCCGGCGCGGAATAGGCAAGAAGCTGCTGGCCGCCGCGGAGGACTGGGCGCGCGGTCACGGGTGCCTTGAGATGGCATCCGACGCGCTTATCGACAATCAGATTTCTCAGCAGGCACACGAAGCGTTGGGCTATGAAGTAGTCGACCGCTGCGTGCACTACCGCAAGAGTCTTTGAGCTATATCTACTTCGGTTTTGTACTCGAAGCGCTCTTCCCTGCAGTCCCTTGTTTCGCGATCACCTGGTCCTTGATCTTGTCATAGGTGGATTGCGGGAGAATTTTTTTGCGAACCAGATCGGTCTTGGCTTTGTAAGGCCTGCCGTCGATGATTTTCTGCGCGTATGCCTCACCGATGCCAGGCAGCGCATCCAGTTCTTCCTTGGAAGCAGAGTTCAAGTCGATTTTGGCCGACTTTGACGACTCAGACGCTTTGGTCTTTGTCGACTGACTCGTGCTGCTGGAGCTCTGGCCAGCTTGGGCAGCAGACCACGTGACACTCATCAGCATCACGCAACACGTGAACAGAACGATTTTGAAAAGATTTCTCGCGCGAGAGTTCATAAAGGCTCCTGGTTGAATACTCCTGAGATGAGCAAACCAGGCGATGTTGTTGGCTTACTGCAACTTCGCGTACTCGGCTTTCGCTTGTTTCAGGACCGGCACGTCTGAATCGGCATCCTTCCACGTGGCCAGAAAATCCTGATAAGCGGTGCGGGCCTTTGCAGAGTCCCCCTGCAAAGCATAAGCGCGGCCGAGGCCAAGGCTAGACAAGCTGTATAGGGGGCTCACAGCATCGACACCACGATGGTCAAGAATCGTGTTGTACTCTGCGACAGCTTTCGCTGCATCGTGTGCTTTCAGGTATGCCTCGGCGCGAACATAGTTTGGCCAATACCCGAGGGACAGCGGACCACTGCCGAGTTCGTACGGTCGAGTGCTTTCCATGAGCTCGATAGCTTTCATAGGATTGTTACGACGGATCTCTGCGGTAGCGCGCGCCATTGGAATCCATCCAGAGTTGAGCATGGTGTCATTCGGATATCGTTTCGCGAGGTCGGTAAAAATTCTTTCCGCTCCGGATGTATCGCCCGTGCGTGCCATCAGCAGGGCCGCTTCCGTGCGTGTATCCCTGTCTTGCGCCATGCTTAGAGCAGCGTTGATGGCCGGACGCGCTCCCGACAGTTCTCCCATCTCTGTTTCAAATGAGGGGCCCAGAAGAAACATGGATGAGGCAAATTCGGTCATTCCTGCCTTTTTCGAGAAATCCACCAGCTGAGCCGTAGCCTTTCTTCCATTCTTGATCTTTCCCTGGTAGTACTCCGACTGGGCTTGGCAGAGCATCACCAAGGCTTTAGAAAAGTCATCTTTGCTGCTCGTGGGGGCCTGTCGCATTGCAGCATCATCGTGTTGCATGAAACCGATGATGTAGCGCGCGAAAGGAGCCACGAAGAGATACATTCCCTGGGCATTCGCCTTGTCAAGAATTGCCTTTGTCTCGTCGAAGCGATTCAAGTGCATGTATGCTTCGGCGACATTCTGATATGCAAAGCGGTCCTTCGAATCCAGCCGCATGGCTTCGCTCGAGCTTGCAAGGGCTTTCTCGCCTTGGCCAATGACTATGTATTGCAAACTCAGATTGTCGAGCGCGGTCGTTTCATGAGGGTATGTATTAATCCAGCTCTGGTAAGTTGAAATAGTTTTATCGACGTCCCGCTGAAGCTCGCTGTAGTAGTGGGCAGTAATGTAGAGCCGCTCGTGTTCGCTCGCACGGTCTTTCAGCTCAAATGCCTTCTGCAGCGCCTGATCGCTGAGCGAAGTTTGGGCGAGGTTGGAATACACGACCCCCAAGGTGGCATATGCCATGGCGAAATTGGGATCCAGTTCAATGGCGTGCTTCAAGGGGGGAATCGCCCGGTCGTCGGCTAATCTCTGGTGTTCCTCCTGGCCAAGACTGAAAGCCTGAAGAGCTTCGAGGGATGACGTAGTTGCCTGCTCGAGCGGCGTCGCAAATTTCTGGATAGAGGCGACCGATTCGCCGAGTTTGCCGCGAAGATTCGATGCCGCTGTGTCTAGAGTCTTGAGCACGGCTTCCTTGCTGTCGGCTTCAGCTTGTTCGCGCGCGATCGAGTCCCCGTTCTGCACGTTGACCGCATTCAGGTCGATGACATAGTGGCTCCCCAGACTTGAGATCGAGCCAGTGAGCATCGCCTTGATGCCTTCACGCAGACAGATTTCGTGGGCGACATCGTTCGTGAGTCGCTCGTCCGACGAGCGTCCCATAAATTTCAATGCTTCCTGAATGCGGGATTCCGGCGTGAGATTGAAATAAGGCGATTGCTCGAGCTGAACGGCAAGTGCCTGCTTCAAAGTCCCGTCAAAGACCGAGTCGCCGGTAGTGTTAACGAAATCAGCAATCAGGATGGAATCTTTCTGGGTGAGTCCACTGGCGCGCGCACGGAGAAAATAGAAGCCAATTCCGGCAGCGATTAGAACAACCGCAGCAATTCCGGCCCAAAGCTTGAAGCGCCCCGAAGAAATGAACTGTGATCCAGCAGTCTCGTGTGACGCGGACATTCCCTTCGGCAAGCTCAGGGCAGGCTCTGTCCGCGAAACTGCGGAAGAGACCTCCGACGCTGCCACTTTCTGAGCCGAAGTTTGTTCCGCCGGACGGGCGACCGTCCCTACATGGTCCGTATCACTGACCACTGCCGCTCGCCCGCTATCTGTGTCGCGCTTCAGCCGCATCAACTCGGACTTCATCTCCGACGCGTGCTGATACCGCAGCTCGCGGTCTTTCTCAAGAGCGCGATTGATAATGTCTTCAAATTTCGGCGGCAGGCCGGGATTCAGTCGAACCGGAGGCACGGGCGCGCGATTCAGAATAGCTTCGAAAATTACTCCCGAAGTCTCGCCGCGATAGGGCAGGGCTCCGGTCACCATCTCGTAGAGCACCACGCCGAAAGAAAAGAGATCCGTGCGCGCATCCAGGTCCTTGCCGCGAACCTGCTCAGGCGACATATACGCGACCGTGCCGACCGCGGTGCCGGGGCTGGTCAAGTGTGCAGCTTCAGCAGAATCGACGGTCGCATCGAGTGACACTCCAGACGGGCCACTCGTGTCCCCGTATTTCACCTTCGCCAGACCAAAATCCAAAATCTTCGCGTGGCCACGCTTGGTTACGAAAATATTTGCCGGCTTGATGTCGCGGTGAACGATTCCTTCGCTGTGCGCCGCATCGAGCGCATCCGCGATTTCAATTCCGAGCGCCAGAACCGTCTCCAGTTCCAGCGGACGCCCGGCAATCATGTGCTTGAGTGTTACGCCGTCGAGAAACTCCATCACGATGTAGGCTTCGCCATCCTGATCGCCGATGTCGTGAATCGTACAGATGTTCGGATGATTCAATGCCGAAGCGGCTTGCGCCTCGCGCCGAAAGCGGGCAAGAGCCTGAGGATCGCGCGCAACTTCTTTGGGCAGAAATTTCAGCGCAACGAAGCGATGCAGGCGCGTGTCTTCGGCCTTGTACACCACGCCCATGCCCCCGCCGCCAAGCTTTTCAATGATTTTGTAGTGGGAAACGCTCTCGCCAATCACTGGCCGGAATCTTACGTGGACGAAAACCGTGAGTCAACGAGAGCCGGGGGTTATGTCTCTCGACGGCAAAATGCTCCCCACGTTAATTGGCCAGTTTCGATCGGATGATCGCAGGAAGTTGAGGAACTACCTTGATTCACCTTCCGTATAATCTCCTATCGATATCAGCCTGACTACAACTTTGGCCGGGACGCCTTGTGAGCGCTAAATCGTCACCGAAAGCAAATCCCATTGACGTCTTTCAGAGCGTCTGGTTCCGGCTCATCTGCCTCCTGTTCTTGGCCATTTATATAACTGTGCTCTGGTTCGTCCTCGGGCCAGCATCCAAAACTGCAGTGGCAACCACTCCCTGGTATGCGGTGAGTGTGGCCTGGGTAACATGCGGGCTGGTTGTCGCAGTGCCGTCCCCGGCCGTTGTGCGACGCGTGCCTCGCCAATGGTTCCGAGTCCCAGCGCGCGAGCGCCTTCTCCATCACATACTTGGCGTTGGCGTGTTCGGCTGGCTGCTCGATGTCTCCGGATGGAATCGCCATGTCCTCGAACGCCTGCGAGGTTTCTCCGGCAAAAGTGCCGGTTTACCCTCCCTGGAACAGTCGGTGCGAGCCGCTGCCGTCTCACATGGAATCTGCTTTGCGATCCACGTAGTCTTGGCCGTCCTCGCACTTTTCAGCAGGCATCCGTGGAGCTCGGCGCTATGGATGCTATTGCCGGGTGTAGTCGTTCATCTCTACCCGGTGCTGCTACAGCGCTCTATCATGCTTCGACTCCAGCCGCTGCTGGATAGGTCGCCTTCAGCACGGTTCCATCAGGCGTCGTAATGGCAACGGCCCCGTGCAGGTTGTACCTCCTGAGCTGTCGGCCAGTTGTAAATGAAAAGCGTTATCAGGACAAAGGCAAGCGTTTGCCGCATATAGTCCTCTACCTGCGAATCAATCCGATTTTTATCGGCTTGCCGGCGGAACGATTCCGTTCATACGCAGGTATTCGACCATCTGTCCGTAGTGATCGTAGGCATGCTCAACCGCGAATTGCGCCATGCGTAGACGCGTTGACTTGCTGCCTTCCGGAGATTGGAGAAAGTTTTGCATTGTGAGCGTTGCCGCTCCCCGATGGCCTAGAGCAAACGAGTCTTGCAGGAACCGAACAATTTCAGCCTTCGTCTTCAGGTTTTCAGGTCCATTGCCACCAAGAAAGTCTTTTGGAAACTTCTCGCCGGTAAGCGGTGACCAGATCGCGTAGTTCGAGGCAGCGATGTGCTTGACTTCCAATGCAAACGTACGCACTCCCTTGTAGTCGCAACCAGGAATGTTCAGGCCTTCCGGAGAAAAGTTGAACTTGTCTTCCGGCATAGCTTCGGCAAGCTCAACGATTTGCTTTTCAGCGTTCGTGATCTCGCGATCTACGGCTGAAGCAATGGTCGGCAGTCCTTGAGGTTGTGAAGCAGGAGTACTCGCGGCAGCATCGGTTCGCGTCTGGTCGGTGATCCAATTCACCTCCCAGGTTTTTCCGCCGTCGTCTGAAAATGACTGCTCGAAATGCGGCACGTTCGAGTCAGTCTTTGACCAAACGAAGCGAACCAGAATTGCTTTGCCGTCCAGCGTGTCAGTCGCGTAAAACTCACCGGCTCCATCTTTGAATTTTCCGACCTGCGGCGGATCGAGAGTTCCCTTCTTGCTGTTCGCCCAGTAAAGGCTCCATTCGTCAGTTTTCGGATTGTAGAGTCGCAGTGTAAGCCCTTCGATGTGGCCGCCGGCCCCGTCCGTTTCGAACTCTTCAATTTGCGCGCGGCCGTCCCAAACCTTGCGCGTGACTGAAGTCCCATCGAATTCGACCCAATTGTTCGAACCGGTCAATGGATTAAGACGCCGCTTCAAGTGAATTTTCCAACTGCCGAGTTCAAAATCGAAGTCGTGTTGCCCGTCGAGTTGTGGTTTTGTCTCCGCATAGGGTGATTGCGCCATTGCCGTCGTGAGGGAGAGCGCGATGAGAACCATGACCGCCATGAGATGGAAATTTCGAAGTCTCGACATCTGGGTCTTCCCTTCTTTCGAGTGTTGGTCCATAATTGCTGCGGATGATCTTGTCTCGATATATCGATACGTGATATATCAGATTGCGATATGACAGTCAACAGCAAAGAAAGTGGCCGAGTATTGACCCCAGCGGCGGTACATATACTTCTCGCGCTGGCTGAATCCGACTTGCACGGTTACGGAATCATGCAGTCGGTAAAACGGCATTCCGGAGGAACATTCAAGCTGGGTCCGGGAACTCTGTATGCGAATCTGGACAAGCTGCTCGCGACCGGACTGGTGAGCGACACCGAACGCCAAATGAAAGACGGCGAAAAGAGGCGCGAGTACAGCCTGACGTCGGATGGTGAACGGGTGCTGCGGGAGGAAATTCGCCGGCTGCGGCAGGTGGTTAACGTCGCCAGAACCCATTTAGGAAAGCTGGACGAGACAGGCGCATGAATTTCCGGACCTTGCCATTGCGCGCTTACGCGGTATTGCTGTGGCTCTATCCGCGAGCCTTCAGAGAACGTTTCGCGCCGGAGATGATGCAGATTGCGGAATCGATCGCCATTTCTGAATGGCCGCTCGTTTTCTCTGACACCAGCATGGCGATCGCGCGTTGCTGGATCGAGGGAAGTCACGTCACCCCGGTCTCAGCCCAGCAACACGCTTACGTTCCTGTGGGAGAATTTCGACTCAACATCTCAGGGCTGATTCCTGGCGTAGTTTTATCTCTTCTGGTCATGGCTGGCGTCGGATATATCAACTATCGCTGGCCGCCCGCATGTCCGAAGACGGAACATCTTCTTACACACATCGTGGCCCCACCCCAGTCGGCAATCGACTGCTCACAACAACCTGTTCGACAGAGGTGACCCCTCTCAGGAACCGCAATTGGGTGTGAACGGCGCTGGCGAGCAGCAAAGACTCGAGCGTCCGCAAATCTTTTGTTGAACTTACCGATTAGTCCTTCTCACTCCAGCAGCTTCCAACAGCAGCAGCCTTTCTGCCATCCAAATATTGAGATATGCTGGAAACCACCATGTATGTGAAGTGTACCCATTGCGGGTACGACAACAGCCCTGAGTACCGCTTCTGCGGGATGTGCGGGGCGTCACTGGCGCGTCCGCCTGCGGCACAGCCCGAGCCGGCCAAAGAAGCTCCGCGCGCTGTTACCGGAAGCTCGGAGAAAGCCGAGAACGTTCACGGCCCCTCATTCCTCGGCCTGAGCGAAGACCCGAAAGTCGAGTTCCACTACCTTTATGAAGACGAGCCGCCACGCAGCTACGCCGGCCTGATCTTCTTCGTCTTGATCCTGCTGGGCGCCGGCGGATATCTTGGCTGGCAATATCACAACAACGGGTTCCCGTTCAATCGGCTGAATACAGCCAACAACTCTGGGAATCAAACTTCCGCCTCGCCTTCGGAGGTCGCGCCTGCGCAAACTGACGACCAGCAATCACATATCAACAAGCCGATGACAGGCGCAGGGGACGTGCTGCCGACGCAACCCGACCAGAACGCGCAAAACCAAACGCCGGCACAGAATCCGAATTCGGCGCAGACCCCTTCGGCGACCAAGCCGACCGAAAGCGACATTCCACCGGCAAACGGAGCGGCGCAAAATCAGCCCGCGCCCGAGAACGCGAACCAGGCACCGGCGCCTGCACAAAATGCCGCCGCGGAAAATAAACCGGCGCCACCATCGGCGACGACTCCAACAACGACCGAGGAGGCGCGCGCGACTCCGCCGCCGGGCGTTTCCGAGGCGACGAAAGTGACGAAGGAACCTGCAAAGCCGCGCACGCCAAAGCCAGCGCCAAGTCGCGCCACTCCGGCACCTGCGGCTTCCCCGGATTCAGAGCTTGAGTTAACTGGCGAAAAATACCTGTACGGCAATGGTGTTCCGCAGAACTGCACGCGAGCGGAGAGTAGCTTGCGCACCGCCGCCTTGCACGGAAATTCGAAGGCCCAAACTGTGCTTGGCACCATGTACGCCACCGGGCATTGCGTAGGCCGCGACTTGCCAACTGCTTATCGCTGGTTTGCGCGCGCATTGCACCAGGAGCCGCAGAACAGCCGGATATCCGATGATCTTCAGGTGCTATGGCGGCAGATGACGCCCCAGGAAAAGCAACTGGCGATGGCAAACCACTAGGCTTCAGATTTCTTCAGAGACAAGGCGCCGGTGGCCGGCGCCTTCTTTTGTGATCACTATTCTCCCGCTGCTGCCTTGCGCGGACGGCCTCGCGTTCCATGAGCGGCCGGATGGCTGTCGATTGGGACCGTACCCGAACCTGTACGCTGGCCTCCTGCGGGAGCAGACATCCAGAATTCCAGCTCCTGATAAGCCATATTGCCCGGCTGAAAGTATTTGTCTTGCCAGTCGGGTGTGGTTTGCAATCCGGAAAAGGCTTTCGTCTTTTCCTGTTGCAACCAATAGCGCCAGCGATAATGGTCATAGATGTCCATCACATGCGTCGTGTAGGACAAGGCGAGCGGCTGATTGCCGCGGATGATCAGCAGGTTTTCGTCATTGCAGTACGAAGCTTTATAGCCCTGGTTGTGACTGCCCGTGATCACGACACAATCATTCCTGGACATGGGATCAATCACGATCATCTTGTCGTGAATGATGGCGTGCGCGTTCGGACTGGACTTAAGCAATTCTTTCTTCCAGTAGGCGAACTCGTCATTGATGGCGGTGGCAGCTACGCCGGTCTCGTGCACAACGTCTGGCGCGCCGGTCGCACTACGGTGGTATAGCTCGGTGGTTATTGGATTGTTCTCGTCAAATTTTTGCATCGCTTGAGTATCTGTCGCCGCGCCGCGCACGAACAACTTTGAATTTTCCTGTTCGACTTCTTTGATCACGTCCAGCACGCTTGGTGAGCCTGGCTGAAATTCCAGGAACATTACGGCCTGCTTCGCGCCGCGAATCAACTCGAAGGCGTGCGCCAAATCGCCGGGAGTGCCGCTCTCGAGAGTCGAGCCTTTCGGCTTGGTTTTGGCTTTGGTGTTTGGCGAGAACCAGATTGTCGTGTTGCCCTCCGGATTGGGCTTGCTATTACTGTCGCGGAATTCCACGCCTTGCAGGTCCTTGGCAATGCCATCGGCGGCCTGTGTGTCGCGCTTCAGGCGCTTCCAATAATCGAGATAGAAGCCGGCGATCTTTGGATCCCGTACAACCACTGAGTTATTGCTTTGCGCACACAGCCCTGTACTAGTCCAGTTCGTACTGCCGGCCAAGACAGCTTGTGCATTGCCGCTCGCATCGGTGTACACCACAAATTTGTTGTGACCGATGTGAGCGGAGTCGAGCATCCGGTCGGTAACATCGACGCCGGCATCGTGCAGCTTCTTTCGGCTGCCAGAATTGACTGAATCGTTGGTGCCGGCGGTTGAAAGAACCAGGTGGACCTTGCCCTTGGTCTTGATCAGCTCGTCTATAAGCTCTTCGTCGTCGAGTTCATACAAAGCGCAGTAGCACTGGCCATTTTCAGAACGGGCGCGCTCAAGCAGCGACTTCAAAGTCGCGATCATTTGTCCCGCGAGTTGTTCGCGCAATTTGTCATCGGGTTTGCGTATGTGCGTCAGAAGCGAGGTGTAGTTCGGCGCACCCGACGCGGACTTCGGCAACATGTGCGCGACACTCTGCGTGGAAAGAATTCCGTTGTTGAAATACGCATCAATGTCGTTAGCAGTTTCCGGGGTCAGCACAACCTCGGGAGATGTGAGCGCCAGATTGTCTGCTGCGTCCAGGTGGTCTTTGTTTCCCACCATTGGAATTACCTGATATTGATACGTCTCTCTCGGCGTTGCGGTGAAGTCGCGCCAGCTAAACTTCTGCACTGGCCAAATATCCGTATTCTCAGCTTTCCAGTCGTCATTTGAGCCGCCCTGCCAGCCCACCCATGCGGGTAGAGGTCGAAAACCATCGTGCGGATTGTTCAAGTCTTTTCTGCGAACAGTGAAGCCAAGGCAGTCAGGAACGGCCTGCTGAAATTGCCAAGCCAGAAATACGACATCGTTATTATGCAAGGCGATGATCTTTCCATTGTTTGCCATGCGAGTCTCCAGCGGGATTCAACCCGCGGTTCGAGCGAGAGATTTGCGGCGCAGATGATCCCGGCTGCGCCGGTGCACGAAGGCGCGCTGAACATCGAGGACAAAGTCAGGACAATCCCGGGCCGCCAAACGGCTGTCACCCCGGAGAGATCACGCGTACCGGGAAATTGAGCGCCCGAAGTATAGTGCTCGCAACCGGAAAATCGCATCAATTTTGCCTTTGTTACGAAAATAGAACGTCACGTTAGGCTTTTATGGCCTTTTCTGGCTCCTAACGGTCAAAATTTCCCTGACTTCATAAAATAATCGCGCCCGCCAAACGTCTTCACAGTAGATGGCGGCCTTGATTACAACTGCGATGACTGTTCATCAGGACCAGGCGATTACCGAAGTGGTCGAGCAGCAACGGAGCCGGCTGCGGAATTTCATCCGTCAAAGGGTGACCGATCCAGAGGACGTAGAAGACATCCTTCAGGATGCCTTTTCCGAACTGGTCGAGGCCTATCGGCTGATGAAGCCGGTACGCGAAGCCGGCGCGTGGCTGTTTCAGGTAGCGAGAAATCGGATCATCGATCGCTTCCGCAAAAAGAAGACTGAGGCAATCAGCGATGTGAGTGTCCCCGCGGAAGAAGATGACGAGACGCTCACCATCGAAGACCTGCTTCCTTCTTCTGATGGTGGTCCTGAGGCGGCTTACTGGCGGTCTGTATTGCTCGAAGAGCTCGCAGCGGCGATGGCGGAATTGCCCGAAGATCAGCGGGCGGTGTTCATCGCACACGAAATCCAAGGCCGAAGTTTTGCCGAGCTCGCGGCGGAATCGGGCCTCAGCATAAACACTCTGCTTTCACGTAAGCGGTATGCGGTGTTGCACCTGCGGCGCAGGTTGCAGGCAATTTATGACGAGTTACGAAAATTCTAGGGAAACGATCTTAAGGAGAAAAAAATGGCGGAAAAAATTGTGAAGTGGTTCATCTTCGGCATCGTGATTGCGGGGATCTTTGCCGCGGGCTTTGGGTCAGCAGTGCTGTACCTGTGGAACTGGCTGATGCCCCCAATCTTTGGGATGCATACCATCACCTATTGGCAGGCACTTGGCTTGTTAATGCTGGCTTGGATTCTGTTCGGAGGGCAGCGTGGCTGGCTGATGCCCGGCGGACACTCACGCCGCCGGCGATGGGAAAAGCTGACCCCTGAAGAGCGCGAGAAACTCCGCTCTGGCATGCGGAATCGATGCGGCGGCTTTTCGGCCCCGGCTACGGAACCGGACGCGTAAATGCACTGCGGCTGCGAAGTTTCGCAGCCGCTCTTTTTTCTCCTATTGCGAAGAAACTCGCAGGTTGTTCGTAACCGAAAACACGCCTGGAACACTATTCGCGCGAATACCAGCCGTGTCCTTGTCCGATTGGCTATCGACCACACCTTCCAAGGTTACATGGCCATTCTTCACCAGGATCCGAATGGGCTTAATAACCGGCATGTCGTACTTCTGCAACGAAGAAAAACCATAAATTGCGAAGTACTCCTTGCGACGGATGCCATCGTCCATGGGAGAGGTCGGCAGGACTTCGATCTGGTTGTCTACCTGCTCCACGCCTTCAATGCGCTTGACGACGTTTTCGGCATCCGATTTCAGTACCGGCCGCGTAACCTGGCCCATTAGCGTGACTTTGTAGCCTTCTACTTTGTAGGTAATGTTGTCGAAGACATCCAAATAGGGAAGCATCAGCAGCTCATGACGAACTTCCCTCTGCAGCCGCTGTTCCGCGTTCTGGGAGACCTGATTGTCCTTTTGAACAGCCTGGGTCGCTTGTTGTGCCCAAGCCGAGGTCAGGAGCAGCACAGCTGGAAGCACAAACAGTTTAACTTTCATCAAAATCCTCCTCTATCTCTGGCAAGCTCAGAAGTAGGATGATGAACAGCCAACTGGGGATGACTACATGAGGGAAAGTTCTACGCTTCTTCCTGCTCCTTCAACTTAGCCAATACGCTGAAATCCTCGAGCGTGGTCGTGTCACCCTTCACTTCGCCATGGGTGGCCAGCTCGCGTAATAGCCGGCGCATGATCTTGCCGCTGCGGGTCTTAGGTAAAGAGTCCGTGAATCGGATGTCGTCGGGTTTCGCCAGGGCGCCTATTTCTTTTGCCACCCACTTGCGCAGCTCATCTTTCAGCTCAGGAGTTGGTTTACGGCCGCCTTCGAGTGTGACGAACGCAGCAATTGCCTGTCCTTTGACCTCATCCGGACGGCCCACGACAGCAGCTTCAGCCACATAGTCATGCGCCACCAGAGCTGATTCCACCTCCATCGTGCTCAGGCGATGTCCAGAGACATTGATTACATCGTCCACCCGGCCCATGATCCAGAAATAGCCGTCTTTGTCCTGACGAGCGCCATCGCCGGTGAAATAGACGCCGGGGATCTGTGACCAATACTGCTTCACATAGCGATCGGGATCACCGTAAATGGTGCGCAGCATGCCGGGCCAGGGCTGCTTCAGAATAAGGAAACCACCGGAGCCGGGCGGAACAGGTTTGCCATCCATCGTCACGATTTCAGGAACGACTCCTGGAAAGGGCTTTGTGCCTGAACCTGGCTTTGTGGCAATTGCACCCGGAATGGGCGTGATCATGATGTGGCCGGTTTCCGTCTGCCACCAGGTATCGACGATCGGGCATCGATTGTGGCCAATGACTTCGCGATACCACATCCAGGCTTCCGGATTGATCGGCTCGCCGACTGACCCCAGCAGGCGAAGGCTGTCGAGCTTGTGCTTGTTCGGCCACTGATCTCCCCAGCGAATGAACGTACGAATGGCGGTTGGAGCCGTATAGAGGATATTGACCTGGTGCCGGTCAATGATGCTCCAAAAGCGGTCCGGCTCAGGAAAATTTGGCGCGCCTTCGTACATCAATGTCGTTGCGCCATTCTGCAGAGGGCCGTAGATGATGTAGCTGTGACCGGTGACCCAGCCGATATCGGCAGTACACCAGTAAGTGTCCTCTTCGCGCAGGTCGAAGACCCATTTGGTAGTGATGTAGGTACCGACGGAATATCCGCCTGTTGTGTGCACCACGCCTTTCGGTTTTCCCGTCGTGCCAGATGTGTAAAGAATGTAGAGCGGATGTTCAGCGTCGAGCGGCTCGGCCGGACAGTGGTCAGAGGCTTTAGCCATCAGCTCGTGCCACCAGTGGTCCCGCCCGGACTGCATGTTGATTGCAGTTCCCGTGCGCTTATAAATAACAACATTCTTTACCGTCGGGCAGGACTTCAGCGCCTCTTCTACCGCAGGGAAAAGCTTGACTTCAGTTCCGCGGCGATATGCGCCGTCCTGGGTGATGACGGTGTTCGCCTGCGAATCGTGTATGCGATCGACGAGAGCGTGAGAGGAAAATCCGCCGAAAACAACGGTATGCGGCGCTCCAATCCGCGCGCAGGCGAGCATGGCAATGGGCAGCTCCGGAGTCATGCCCATGTAGATTGTCACCCGGTCGCCTTTCTTAACGCCAAGCGACTTGAGCACGTTCGCAAACTTCTGCACTTCTTGGTGAAGTTGCTGATAAGTCAGCGTGCGTACGTCTCCCGGTTCGCTCTCCCAGATGATCGCGGCCTTGTTCTTGCGGTGTGAATTCACGTGCCGGTCAAGGCAGTTGTAAGACAAATTGATCTGCCCGCCCACGAACCATTTCGCCCAGGGATTATTCCACTCGAGCACTTTGTCCCAATGCTTGAACCAGTGCAGTTCATCGGCAATGCGGCCCCAGAACTTCTCGGGATGGTCGATGGATTCCTGATAAATCCGCTCGTAGTCTTCCAGACTCTTAATGTGCGCTGAACGTCGAAATTCTTCAGATGGCTCAAACTTGCGCGCTTCCTGGAGAACGGAATCAATGTTCGTGCTGGGGGCTGGGATTGTCGCCTTCTCTGCCATGCAGGGCCTCGGAGTGGAATCAGTTACCGGACTGCATTTTACTGCGATGCAGGCGAGGTTGGGAATCAGCGGTCAGTGGTCAGTGTGTGTTCTTCTCTGTGTGACTCGGTGATCTCTGTGGTGAGGTTTTAGACCCTTTACCACAGAGAACACAGTGTCCCACAGAGGAGCGCCACAGAGGATTGGGAATCAGTGGTTAGTGGCTAGCAATAAGCAGAATAGCCGTCACACGAAGACCAATCACGAATCACTGATCACTAGCCACTGACCACTAGCCACCAGCCACTAGCCACTTGCTTCATTCCCGAAACGCAACATCGAAGACACACCCTGCCGGAATTGATCCTCAGGTGTAATTAGACTCACGACTAAATATCCGTCGCTGGGAAAGTCGTAAAAATGTCCCGGATGAACGTACACGGAAGTTGATTGCAGTAGTTGGATGGAGAAATCTTCGTCACTTCGCGTAACTGGTATCCGCAAAATCGCATACCAGCCGCCCTGGATTTCTAAACGGGAGCACGCTTTCTGCGCCGCGAGTTGACGATCCAATTCAGCAAGATTGGCCCGAACCCGCCGCATCAACTGCGGCTGAATTGTCTTCCGTTGCCCCAGCAACACAGACGTGGCAAGCTGCACCGGAGCGTTGAGCGACAGATATGTATCGGCAATAACTTCGAGTCGCTGCATAGCTGCATCAGCATCCGCTTCGGGTCCGCTGACTGCAATCCACGCCAGCTTCATTTGTGGCAGCGCCGAAATTTTCGAGATCCCACTCAGCGTGAACGTAAGCGCGCCATCATTCGTTCCAAAACTTTGCTCGTTCTCGCCGTACAATGCGTAATCCAGAAACACTTCATCCACGATCAACGCTAACTCGCGGTCCCGGCAAATTTCGTTCAGGTGTTTCCTTTCGGGTGCGCTGACGTACGATCCGGTCGGATTGTTCGGATGCACCAGGACGATACCACGCGACCTCTCTCCAACAGCGCGTTCGAGAGAATGGAAATCAATCTGCCAGCCATGGTCGTAGATCAACGAATATGGAACCAGCTTCACGTCCTGAAGATCAGCAAGAAAATCAAAAAGCGGATAGCTGGGTTTGGGGACCAGAATTTCGTCGCCGGAATTGCAGAGCAGGCGGAAGACAAATGAGTATCCCTCGCTGGTGCTGGTGGTAAGAATGAGGGACTCGGGATCGACTGCAACTTTTGCGCTTTGTCGGACAAGAATGTCCGACCCACACGAGCAGTAATACTCCGCGACTGCTTGGCGTGCACTGCGGAGCCCTTTAGGTTGGGGATCGTAATCGAGAGCTTGGGGGCGGCTCAGTGCCTCGAGAATTGCGCGCGCATTGTATTCGATTCCGGCACGCGTGGGATTGGAGACGGTGAGATCGAGAATCTTTTTGCCTGATCGCAATGCCTCTTGATGAGCGAGCGTCAGGCGGTTCGGCGCCAGGTTCCATTCCGTGCGGCGGGAAAACATCACTCGACATCATAGCGTCTGGGCGGACGATTACGTCGTAGCGATCGCTGTCCCCCCAAGGCTTGGCGACGGCAAAGCCCATGCTTGCCGCTTTGCGCATAAAAGCGAGTTCAGCGAGCTCTCCCAGATTTTTCTTGTTGAGTTTGGAAGTGTGCTGAAGTTCAGATTCGATGGTCTCTTTGGAGAATCCCATGGTTTCGACCCCATAAATAAGCAATCAGCGATCAGCCCTCAGCCGTCAGTCAAAGCCTTTTTCGCTGATATCTGAAGAGCGAAGTCCGACGCTCACGATGCCAAGCAAACGACGAAGGGGCTTCCGATTCGGCCCTAAATGAAGAGAGCGCGGCTTTTGGCCGCGCTCTGAAAGTTATGCTATCTAATTTCAGAATAGCAGATTGCTAAGGAAATTGTGACACGCTCTGCAGATTTATATTTGGACTTGAATGAGGAACTTGGGAGCAATTCGGTTGAAGTGGGGTCTTGACAAGTTTTTTCCACAGGGAGGGTAGGGCGGTTTAAGCGCTCTATTTGTCCCAAATTGGAACCGCATTCTCAGCAAACTTCGGCCGCAAAAAGCTCGCGGAGAGAATTCCCTGCTGCGACACAAATGAACAAAACAGTGCAGGGGTCCTTCGACTTCGTAAGAAGTTCGCAGCGCGAACTTCTTACTCCGTTCAGGATGACATACGGCAACCGTACTGCTGGATCTCCCTCAGAGCCAGCCCTGAGCGACTGATCGTGGAAGAGCGGCCCTTCAGGGCCGCGTCGAGCGCAACCACCCTGTCATCCGACCGCCACAGATCATCGCAGAGCGATGATCTGTGGAGCGTCGCGGCAGGGATGCCCCAGCGGGAAGCTGCATCTCAGGTTGTAAGTTGGCATTGTCGAGATCGTCGTTCTACGAACCTCAGCGGCTAAAGCCGCAGCAATTGCGGAGTTTGCGGCACGAGTGAACTCGTGCCCCCCCGATTGTGGTAGTTCCAATCTCAAATAGCAGACGACGAAATCGTTGGTACCTTTTCCTCAGCTCGTCTCAAGATATCCGTCGAATCCTCATGCGAAGCGCGGCATCGAAAAAGTAATCCAACAAATTGAGGAGGAACTATGTACGTAGTTTTTGGAGCGACGGGCCACACTGGCCACGAAGCCGCAATCAAACTTCTCTCTAACGGGAAAAAAGTACGAGTGGTGGGCAGAAATCCAGATCACCTCAAACCCCTCGCCGCAAAGGGAGCGGAGCCGTTCGTGGCAAACGTAATGGACAAAGATTCGGTTGCCAAGGCATTGGCCGGCGCGCAGGCGGTTTATGTCGTGTTTCCGGCGAATGAAAAGACGCAGGACTATCTTGCTCAGGCGGAGAAGATGACCGAGGCCTACGCATTCGCAATTCAGAAAAACGGAGTGAAGTATGCAGTCTCGCTCAGCAGCATGGGTGCAGACAAGAGCGAGAAGACGGGACCAATTGTCGGACTGCACCGGCTGGAAGAACGGCTGAATCGGATTTCCGGCCTGAACACCATGCACCTGCGGGCGGCGTACTTCATGGAAAACACTCTGGGCCAGGCGGACGCGGTTGCGCAGATGGGATCGACGGTGGGATTGCTGCGTCCTGACCTGCAATTTCCGTGCATCACAGCGCGTGACATTGGAAATTTTGCTGGCGACGTGCTTTCACGCCTCGAATTTGCCGGGCATCACGTACAGGAACTGCATGGGCAGCGCGACATAAGCTATACGGAAATTACCAATGTGATAGGGAAAGCGATCGGGAAACCTGATTTGAAATATGTGCAGCTTTCGCCGGATCAATTCCGCGAAACCCTGGTGCGGATCGGCATGTCGGAAAATATCGCGGCTGGGCTGACAGAGATGACGGAAGCAATAAATTCCGGACACGTAACATTTCTGGAACCGCGGTCTCCCCGCAACACTACTCCGACGTCGTATGAAACGTTTGTTGCCGAAACCTTGCTGCCGATTTATCAAAGCAAGCGAAAAGCGGCTTGAGGTTACGGCCCGGTAGTGCCCCACTTCTCGCCGCCTTGGCGAGGAGTGGGTTTCAATCACTTCATCGCTTTGTAATACGCCACGCTGCCAAACAATTTATTCCGGCGTCCGACCTTCGCAACGTTGGAAAACCCGGCGGCTTTCATCACTCCGATGATTTTTGCCGCGGAATTCTCCTTCAGGTGAGCGTGCGAATGCAGAAGACGGCTGACGAATCCCTGCTTGTAGTCTTCCGGGCCTTCGAAGTCTGCCAGGTGGAACTCGCCGCCCGGCTTGAGCACGCGACGCACTTCGCGCAGAGTCTTTTCCCTCTCCTCGGCGGGGACATGGTGAAACACGAACGAAGAAATCGCGCGATCAAATGAGGCGTCGGGATAGGGAAGCTGATCGCCAAAGCCATGGTCGAACTGAATAGCGACCGCTGCACGCAACGCTTTCTTGCGGGCACGGGCAAGGGCCTTCGGATCGGGATCGATGCAAACCAGTTCGACTTGTGGGAACCGCTGCTTGATCAGGACATCAAAAGTGCCGGTGCCGCAGCCGAGATCGAAAACGCGGTCCGTCGGACGAATCGCAGCCTGCTCCAGCAGCGCTTGCCTCGCGGCGTCGCCACCGAACAGCTTCACGATGGGATCATAGAGCGGCAGGAAGATGTCGCGCCCTGCAGCAGGCAGATAGGCGCGTCCCGGTTCCGTCATGTTGGGTACTCCGGAATTGCCTGAAATGTTTTCGGCGTCCTACTCATTGGATTGTATCGATTCGGAAGAGGAGCAGAAATAAATCTGACGAGGCTATCGTTGGAATCCCACCCTGCTGCAAGAACGCGACAAGAGCATGCTCTGAGCGCAGTCGGAGCGTGGGGCAACCTCTATTCCGCTCCCCGAATGGGGACAGCGCCACACGCGCTCAAAGCAGTGACAGCAGCAGCTCACGTTCGTTCAGTGCCTGAAGCAATGTATCGAGCAGCAGCCGTATTCGATTCGGGTCTCGCTCCTCGGCAACGGCCTTGCACAACTCGCGCACTTCGGAAGTAATCGCGGATTCCATAGTTCCTCCTACGCGGCGCGCTAAAGATGAGAACCCGGCAAGAGGCTGACAGTTGCACGTGAAAATTCAGGAGCAACCGTGACGCAAGTGCAACTCATTGTCCTTCGGACTCATCGTCCCCGACGGGAAGGCACCCCTATCCCGCAAAATCCGTGGGGGAAGGATGGGGCAAGTTGTGCATCTAAGAACCGCCATTGTTTTTCGTGCGTAGTTAATTTTTTACACAGGAGGATCGAATGTTTAGGCTTGGTTTGGCTTTACTGGCGACGCTTGCCTTCCTGCCGCAAAGTGTAATGGCACAATACGCCCCACAAGATCAGGGGCAGTACACGATCGTCTCGGCGCAATATGGGACGGCAGAGCGTCACGTCGATGTCACCAATCAGCTCAAGCAGCTTGCCCGCCATGACCGCGTCTTCATCATGGGGAACCGGACGTTCGGAATTGATCCGGACCCTGGGCAGTTCAAGGTGCTGCGAATTTATGCGGTTGACCCGAATGGCCGTGAGCGCATGTTCGAGTATCGCGAAAACTCGCAGGTAGACGGGGCGATGTTTCGCGGATGGAATACCGGCCAATGGGGCAACGGACGCTGGAGTGGCCGCTGGGAAGGCGGGTACGGCGCTAGTAACTACGGCCGCGGTGACTATGGCCGTGGCGGTGATGCCGGGCAGTACGTCATTCAGCATGCGGAGTTCGGCACCAACCACCGGCACGTGGACGTCACGAATCAACTAAAGCAGATCGCTCGGCAGGACGCGCAGGTTCGCGTAAGTAACGGTCTTTTTGGTGTAGATCCCGACCGCGGACGCGTGAAGACCCTCCGCATCTATGCTCGCGGGCCGGATGGTCAGGAGCGGGCATTCGACTATCGCGAAGGCATGGTGGTTGATGGCTCGATGTTTCGTGGCTGGGAGCACGGCGACTGGGACAATGATCGTCGAGACCGGCAATGGCAGTGATCTGCGATGATGATGCTTTGCTGCTAGGTCGGGTGTATTTGATGGGCCGTCAAGTTTAAAACTTGGCGGCTTTTTTCCTGCCGAACGGATGCCCAGACTTTCTGTAGAGAATCTGAAGCATCCCTTAGTGGCTAAAGCCGACATTCGATGTCGTGTTCGGTCGACACGACTGAGAGTCGTGCCCTTTCCGTTCGTGGTATTCCCATTGTTCAATTCACCGACCAGCGAATATTGCATTGTCTGAGCCACCCAGGACGGAATACTATGCAGCGATGCCGCGATAGCTTCAGCAGTTAGGAAGTTGCTATAACGCAGGCCGAGGGGAACCGATGGAATATCTGGTTGGGATCGTTCTGGCACTGGTGGTATGTGCATGCGCCGCGCTGGTTGGATTCGATCGCGACCGCGTTTTCTATCCGACGATGGTGGTGGTGGTTGCTCACTACTACATTCTTTTTGCCGTGCTCACGAGTTCTATGCGCGCGCTGATCCTGGAGTCGGTGATAGCGTTCATTTTTTTCGCGCTAGCTGTGGCAGGGTTCAGGAAAAGTCTTTGGCTGATCGTAGCTGCCCTCGCCGGGCATGGAGTTTTCGATTCCTTTCATCACCTTTTCATCCAGAATGCCGGTGTCCCGGTGTGGTGGCCTGGCTTCTGCCTCTCGTTCGACGTTCTCGCGGGCGCGTTCCTTGCCATATTGCTAATCCGACGCGCTGGACCCGCGGTCGCGCCCTGACAATCAGTTCCCACCCTGGCTTCCCTGGGCCGGTACGACCGGGGCCGAGAACACAGTAGAGCATCGGAAGGGGCATAGATCGCATCTGGTCAACATGGGTAAAAAGAAAGATGCACGTGATTTGCCGGCATTTCTTTTCGACGTCGATGGCACGCTCATCGACTCCGTCTATGAGCACGTCGAAGCATGGTCGAGAGCGCTGAGGAGTGCAGGGATCGTGCTCCCGAACTGGAAACTGCATCGCCGCATTGGAATGAGCGGCCCATCGTTTCTTAGTGAATTGCTGCGGGAGACAGGTCGCTCGCGGCTGAGTTCGAGTGAGATCAAACGTTTGGAAGACCGTCACAGCGTGGAATTCACTAAGACGATCTCGAGTTTGCAGCCATTGCCGGGCGCTCGTGATCTTCTGAAGTATCTGTCTTCAAAAAAGATTCGATGGGCGATCGCTACCACCGGAAGCGCGAAACAAACAGCGCGCATTTTGCAGAGGCTGAACCTGCCACGGCTACTATCAAAGAACGTTCCGGTAGTTACTGGCGACGATGTCGAGAAGGCCAAACCCTCACCGGACGCATTCGTGCTGGCCGCCGATCGCTTGCGCGTTGCTATTGAAGACTCGATTGTGGCTGGCGATAGTGTTTGGGACCTGCTCGCTGCGGTACGCAAAAGAGCGCTTGGCATCGGCTTGCGTTCCGGCGGCTCTGGGCAGGAGGAGTTGGAACGCGCCGGAGCTTTTCGCGTGTACGACGATCCCGCAGATCTGCTGGTTCATCTGGAGCAATTGGGTGTTCCCGGGCCAGAGAAATAACCGTCGTTTCACTTCAGCAGATTTGACTAAAACGAACGTGCAAACAATCCGCTGGCAAATTGCGCCAGCGGATCTCGTTAAGATCGTCCGGTTATCTTTTCTTGAGAATTCGCGGTCCCGGCCGGGAAGCTGAACTCGATCCATCGGTTCCATTTCCCCGACGCGTTCCCTGCTCTTGCGAGGCGAGCTCCTTAAACGCCGGAGCCTCCACCAGTTCGATGTCGTCGCCCTGATTCCACGGGGCACGCACGTTCGGCTCTCCTCTGTCCCCAATACCAGTAGAGTCGTCGAAGTACTGACGTACGAGATCCGAACTTGGAGGAAGGCTGCCGATCGAAAACGGTTTCTTTCCCATCGTCTCAAGGGCCACGGTGAATGCCTTCATATGCGTAATCTCGCGCGTCATCAGGAACTGCAGTGCCTGAATCGTTCCGGGATCGTCTGTGAACTGGATCAGTCGTTCATAGACAATTTTGGCGCGGGCTTCTGCGGCAATGTTGCTGCGCAGATCGACGTCCAGCTCGCCCGTTATTTTCAGGTAATCCGCCGTCCAGGGATTTCCCTGCGAATTGCGGAGGGCCACGCCTCCACCACCTGCGATGGCAATCAGCGGATCCGCTTCCGCAGCCGTTCGCTCATGCTTTAACGGTTTCAGGTGCATTCGGGCAAGCGTCCCTACAACTTCGAGATGACTCATTTCTTCGGTGCCAATGTCCATGAGCAGGTCTTTACGCTCAGGATCGTCACAGTTCCATCCCTGGATGGAATATTGCATTGCAGCAGCCAGCTCGCCATTCGCGCCGCCAAACTGCTCCAGCAACATGTTCCCGAATTTCGGATCCGGCGTGCCGATTTCAACCGTGTACATCAGCTCTTTAATATGGTGATACATTTCTTCTCCTATGGTCTTCTATGCCCGGCGGGCTTTGGTCTTGTTGGCGACGGATGCATTAGCGGCGGGCGCACGGGTTGGGCTCTCGTTTTCCAGAGTCGCGTCCTGCAGAATGGGCTTGCTCAGTTCAGTCAGCAAGTAATCTGAACTTTCTTCTTCGCCCAAGGTGCGCGAGAGCAGTGTCGCTACTTCGCGTTCTCCGATTTGCCGCGCCAGGTGACGTACCGTACCGTATCCTGATATTTCGTAATGCTCCACCTTCTGCGCGGCGGCAATCAGAGCAAGATCGGCGGCCCATTCTTCCTTGTCTTCGTTTTCTGAAATTACTTCTTCGCCTTCGGCGATCAGGCCGTGCATTCCTTTGCATGGTTTGGGTTGAGCCTTGTCGCCGAGCAATTCAAATGCAGTCTTTAGCCGCTCGACGTGGCCCTCTGTTTGAGCTAAATGCTTTTCGAACGCCTCTTTGAGTTTCGGGTGGTAAGCTGCCTCAGCCATTTTCGGCAGGGCTTGAACGAGCTGCATTTCTGCGTGCAGCAAATCCTGAAGATTGTCAACGAGCAAATCCTTCAATTGATCCATGAATTTTCTCCTGTCGTGGCAGCATAGTAAGAAGGCTAAGCTCGTTAAATACCCCTATGTTTCTACTCGCGGATAGAGAATCCTGTAGTCAATATTGAATCCGTTGAACAGTGTTGCATCAGTTGGGTTCACGGCGACAGACAACGCCTTTCCTGGAGCGAGGTGGTTTCAAGCTGCACTCACAGAGATCAGAACGTGCGATCTGCCCAACGCAGATTGTGCAATCCCGCCTCTTAGTTCCCGCTACAGGCTTTCCGAGAGCAACGGGCAAAGTTGCCGCTGCTTCTAAGCTGCACGTGCGTTCCCTTCCCTGGAGGTTCTTATGCGTGTATCTGCCATTCTCCTCACTCTTCTTCTTTCCTGTCCATTGGCAATCGCCGGCGGCACCGTCGGTTTCAACGTGAAACCGTACTCGATTCCGGAGTTGCCCTCCGTGGATGGCAATTATCCTGTCACCACGGGCGTTGTGATCGCAGATTTCAATCGCGACGGAATTCCTGACGTGGCTTATAGCTGGCCCTGCTGTGAATTAGGCAGCCCTGGCGAGGTGATCTTAAAGATGGGAACGGGCGGTGGCAAATTGGGACCCGACGTGCCCTACTCATTCGGCGCAAACGACCTTGGCCAGTTGGTAGCCGCAGACGTCAACGGGGATGGCTGGCTTGATATTCTGGCGCGCGACCCGATCCAAGGGTGGATATCTGTGCTCCTTAATGACGGGCATGCGACATTCCAATACTCCGCTATTGTCATGGGCGGGGGACCATTCGTGGTAGGGGATTTCAACCGGGATGGCAAAGTGGACATCATTGATGCGGAGTGCCCTTCAGGGACCTTTGTCTGCGCGCTCAACATTGGACTCAACGACGGCACCGGGCTGCACTTTGCCCAGTCGCAGATCCATTTGGCCGGTCCGGCCAATGACCTGCAATCTGGCGATATTAATGGTGACGGCAAGCTGGATTTGGTTTTTTCCCGTGGCAGCGTAGGAGTGATCATGTGGGGGCGCGGCGATGGGACGTTCTCGGGCCCCACATACCTGAGACCATCGACAACTGATCCGGCAGACGCCGTCGCACTTGCCGACTTCAACAATGACGGACGGCTCGATGTTGCGTTGTTGTCAGGAAATCCATGTTTCGCGGATCCCGACAGAGGAGCTTGCGGCCAGGGTAACGTGAACAGGGTTTGGATGTACAAGAACAATGGTGGAACGAATTTCACGCTCACAACCCACGTGCAATTCACAGCTCAGGCGGGAGTCATCGTACCCGCCGATATCAACGGTGACCTTAATCAGGACTTGCTTCGCTACAATCCATATCCCGAGGGCCTTGAGCCGCGGATTGGAGCCACCGGCGGATTCGAGTACGTCCTGGGACTTGGCAACGACACACTCGGCACCCAGGGAATGTTTCCCGAGAGTGGGACTGGTGCAGTTGCGTTCCGAGACATGGATGGTGACTCTCGCGGCGACTACGCTGTCATCGACTGGTACACAAACCAGCTGGATATTGGAATTCAGACAGGTGGTTGGAAGAATTGCGCCCCGCCGAATTCGGCCAAGCTGGCGGCAAAAATCTGCGGGGTTTCAAACGGAGCGACGGTGAGTTCGC
>DAIPJJ010000043.1:0-25987 GCA_036770325.1 Terriglobales bacterium | reverse complement strand
ACGAAAATGACATTCCGAAGACGATTCGCGCCATCGAGGTCTGCCTTGCCGCGAAACGGCCCATGAGCGAACAATGGCAGTCCGGCCGCGATCCGCTCACCGGATTCAACATTCTGCGCATCGGGCTCGATCCCCATCGAGCTGATCTTTACCGCCGCATTCACGAGCGTGTCTTGGCCATGTTCGATGCTGGACTCGTAGAAGAAACTAAGACTCTTCTTGACAGGTACGGCGATGCTGCCCGGCCACCAAATTCGATTGGCTATAAACAAGTCGTGCAAATGCTCGGAGGCGAACTCACCCGCGAGACTACCGTCGATGCCGTGCAGCAAGCCCATCGCAACTACGCCAAACGCCAGATGACCTGGTTCCGCCGCGAGCCAGATGTGAACTGGCTTCATGGCTTTGGCGATCAGCCGAGCATCATTTCGCAAGCGGTGGCCATGGTGCAAAATGCATCTGCTATATAGCTCGTGATATGTTCCTTGCGATGATCCGACGCACACTGATCGCTCTCGTCCTCCTTACCGCCGCTGCCTCCGCCAAAACCAAATACCAACCCCTGCCCGTAACGCTCGACCATGACGCCGATAAATGGGCGGAAAAGACGCTCAAGAAATTATCAACGGAAGAAAAGGTCGGCCAGCTCTTCATGGTGTGGACCCGCGCCGAATTTCTGAATGTTGACAGCTCAACGTATCAGCAGTTGCGCGATGAAATGAACAAGTATCATGTCGGCTCGTTCGCCATGACCGTCCGCTATGAGCCCCCATTTCTCTACAAGAATCAGCCTTACGAAGCCGCCGAATTGCTCAACCGTTTGCAGTCGGATTCGAAGCTGCCTCTCCTGATTGCTGCCGACTTCGAACTCGGTGTCAGCAATCGCTTGCACGGAACTACGGCCTTCCCGAACGCGATGGCCATAGGCGCAACCGGCCAGACAAAATACGCGGAAGACTTTGGCCGAATCACCGCAGAAGAAGCGCGCGCGATTGGCGTGCAGTGGAATTTCTATCCCGACGCAGACGTCAATTCAAACCCCGACAACCCCATCATCAACACGCGCTCCTTCGGCGAAGATCCGCAGCAGGTTGGCGATTTTGTTTCCGCCTACATCCATGGCGCGCATTCCGCGGGGATGCTGGTCACCGCGAAACACTTCCCTGGCCATGGCGACACCGCCACCGATTCGCATCTCGGCGTCGCGCAGGTGACCGGCGATCGCGCTCGCCTGGACTCGGTTGAGCTTCCCCCGTTCCGCACGGCGATCAAGGCCGGGGTGGACGCAATCATGGTTGCCCATGTCACAGTCCCTGCCCTCGATCCGCGCCCGAATACCGTCGCTACAATTTCCTCGCCCATCGTCTCGGGTTTGTTGAAGCAGCAACTTCAGTTCCACGGACTCGTCATCACCGACGCGCTCGATATGGCGGGACTCACGCGTTTGTACGCCAATGATATCGGCCGTGAAGCCGTCGATGCCTTTAAAGCCGGAAATGACATGCTTCTGATTCCTCCTGACCTCGATGCGGCCTATCGCGCCGTTCTTGCGGCCGTTCAGAGTGGCGAGATTCCCGAGGCCCGTCTCGATGAATCCGTACTGAAGGTCCTGAAGAGCAAGGCATCACTCGGCCTGAACAAGGCCAGACTGGTGGATATCTCCTCCCTGGATCGCACGGTTGGCACGCCAGAGCACATAGCTGACGGGCAAAAAATGGCAGACGACGCCATCACTCTGGTCCGGCAGAACGGCGCCCTCCTGCCACTTACAAAATCAGGAACTAATTCGTCCCGCCTTCCGTATCAAAACGAGGTGGAGGTCCGCAATCGGCTGGTGATGATCGTCTTCTCGGACGACGTGCGGCTCGACGCGGGGCATGCGCTTGAGCGGCAGATCAAGTCTCGCGTCCCGGACGCGAACGTCATTTATACCGATCCGGAGTTAGCAGGCGTGATGACACCGGAAGTTCTCAACACTGTTCGACAAGCCCAGAAGGTGGTCGTTGCCGTCTACGCATCCCCAACCGCAGGAAAGGCGGTTCAAACCAACAATGGCGTCCGGAACTCGGTCGGACTGCCGGAGTCAACCACCGTTCTGCTGCATGACATCCTGAAAACGGCGCCACAAAAGACCGTAGTGCTTGCCATGGGAAATCCGTATCTGGCAAAGGACTTCCCGGAAGTGCAGAATTACATGTGCACCTTTTCAGCAGCGTCAGTGTCGGAAGTGAGCGCGGCCAAAGCGCTGTTTGGTGAGATCGAAATTCACGGTCATCTGCCGGTTACCATTCCCGGCATCGCTGCCCGCGGCGCGGGAATTACTACATCTGCGCATAAGTAGGAGACAGAAATGAGCAAATCCTTTCAACTTTCTCTTGTGTTGCTGGCCGCTATGGCATTTCTTCTATGTTCAGCATGCAGCATCAACGTCAAGAAAAACGACAGCGGCGACGACAAAAAAGTCGATATCGACACACCGTTCGGCGGCATTCACGTGAGCAAAGGAGCCGATGTGCGCGATACCGGATTGCCGGTCTATCCCGGGGCAAAGCCCAAAGCGAAAGACGACTCGGATGACGAGAAAAGCGCGAATGTCGATATTTCGACGTCAGAGTTCGGGTTGAAAGTAGTCGCGCTTAACTATGCCAGCGACGATCCACCGAACAAACTCATCGCCTATTACAAAGACCAGCTGAAGCAATTCGGAAGCGTGCTCGAATGCCATACGCAGGGCAGACACGGCGACTACGGCCACTACTCCGATAAGCATGACTCAGACCAGCTCAAGTGCGAAGGCGACAACACCGGCAATACCGTCGAACTGAAAGTCGGCACCGAGCACAACCAGCACCTGGTTGCTATCACCCCGGAGGGAAAAGGTTCCGACTTCGCACTGGTGTACGTACGGATGCGCGGCAAAGAAGGCACAATCTAGCTGCCGTTCGGAATGATTCGATAGGCATACGCATTTCTTTGCGGTCTTTGCGAATCCTCTGCGATCTTTGCGGTTAAAAGCTTTTCAGAAAGTTCGCATATCTTTAAGCCGATCACTACGGCCAGGCCAACGACCAAAACGACCCAGGACCAACGACCGGTTTTATAATCCCCTTCCATGGACCTTGAGCAGAAGTTGCACGAACTCAAGCGGCGGGACCAGCTTGCGCAGGAAGGCGGCGGACGCGAACGCCGCGAACGCGAGCACAAGCAGGGCAAGCTCTCAGCTCGCGAGCGGATCGACTTTCTCCTCGACGAAGGAACCTTCGAAGAAACTGACCGCCTTGTCACGCATCGTGCAACCGACTTCGGCATGGCCGAGCAGAAATATTATGGCGACGGCTTCATCACGGGATACGGCCGCATTGATGGCCGCCTGGTCTTCGTCTTCGCCCAGGATTTCACCGTCTTCGGCGGCTCGCTCTCTGAAAGCAACGCGGCCAAGATCGTAAAGATCATGGATGTGGCTGCGCGCGTTGGCGCTCCAGTGATCGGACTCAACGACTCCGGAGGCGCGCGCATCCAGGAAGGCGTGGTCTCGCTCGCCGGATACGCGGACATTTTTCTTCGTAACACTCTCTACAGCGGGGTTGTGCCGCAGCTCTCGGCGATCATGGGGCCGTGCGCCGGCGGTGCGGTTTATTCGCCGGCAATCACCGATTTCATCGCCATGGTCAACAACACCTCTTACATGTTCATTACGGGCCCCGACGTAATCAAGACCGTGATGCACGAGGACGTCACCAAAGAACAGCTCGGCGGCGCACAAACGCACAACGAAACCTCCGGGGTCGCGCACTTTCTAGCGCATGATGACGCCGAATGTTTATCCATGCTGCGCGAGCTGCTCAGCTTTATTCCCTCAAACAATCTCGACGATCCGCCGCGGAAGACCTGCACCGATCCCATCGATCGCGCTGATGCAGCACTCGAAACGATTGTGCCTGCGCAATCCAATCTCCCTTACGACATCAAAGACGTGATCCGCGCAGTGATCGACGACGGATATTTTTTCGAAGTTCACGAACACTACGCGAAAAATATCGTCGTTGGTTTTGCGCGCATGAATGGTCGCTCCGTAGGTATAGTCGCCAACCAGCCGGCGGTGCTGGCGGGAACTCTCGATATCAATGCCTCCGTCAAGGGGGCGCGCTTCGTGCGCTTCTGCGACTGCTTCAATATTCCGCTGATTACATTCGAAGACGTCCCGGGATTTTTGCCCGGCACGAACCAGGAGTACGGCGGAATTATCCGGCACGGCGCGAAGTTGCTATTCGCATTTGCTGAAGCTACTGTGCCAAAGCTCACGGTGATCACTCGCAAAGCATACGGCGGCGCGTATTGCGTCATGGCCTCCAAGCACATCCGCACGGACGTGAACTATGCCTGGCCGACAGCAGAAATCGCGGTCATGGGGCCAGAAGGCGCCGTGGACATCGTCTATCGCCGCGAACTCGAGCGTGCCGCCGATCGCGAAGACTTGCGGAAGCAAAAGATCGAAGAATTCCGCGACCGTTTCGCCAATCCCTACGTTGCCGCCGAGCGGGGATACGTCGACGCGGTCATTCATCCGCGCGACACACGCAAGAAACTGATTCAGGCGCTTGAAATGCTTGAGACCAAGCGCGACAAGAACCCGCCAAAGAAGCACGGCAATATCCCTTTGTGAGCCCGGTCCTCGGTGCAGGTATGAAATCCATCATCGTCGGAACCGCCGGGCACATCGATCACGGGAAAACTGCGCTAGTGAAGGCGCTCACCGGAATCGACGCCGACCGCCTCGAAGAGGAAAAACGCCGCGGAATTACCATCGATCTGGGCTTCGCGCATTTCGAACTCTCGAGTTCAGCAGGCGAGCGGCTGCGATTCGGTTTCGTCGATGTACCCGGCCACGAGCGCTTCGTTCGCAACATGCTTGCCGGCGCTGGCGGAATTGATCTCGTCCTGCTCGTGATCGCCGCCGACGAGGGTATCAAGCCGCAGACGCGCGAACACTTCGACATCTGTGGTCTCCTTGGTATTCAGCACGGCATTGTGGTTCTCACCAAGGCTGATCTTGTTGACTCCGAGTCCATCGAGGTCGTGCGGCTCGAAGTCGAAGATTTTCTGCGCGGTTCATTTCTTCAGGATGCGCCGATAGTCCCGGTCAGCGCACTTACGGGATTGGGCCTCGGCAGCCTGAAACAACATTTGATCAAACTTGCCGCCGTAGTTCCCTCGCGTGATTCAAGAGCGATCGCGCGCCTGCCCATCGACCGCGTATTCACCATGAAAGGTTTTGGAACAGTTGTCACCGGAACTCTCATGGCCGGCACGGTCCGCAAAGAAGATGAACTTGAGCTTTTCCCGGCTGGCAAGAAGGTGCGAGTGCGTGGCGTTCAAGTACACGGAAAAAGTGAAGACCGTGCCGTTGCCGGAGAACGTACAGCAGTGAACCTCGCGGGCGTTGAAAAAGAAGAATTGGCTCGCGGCATGATGCTCGCGTCCGCTGGACTGTTGCGGACTTCTTCGCGCTTCGACGTCCGGCTCACGATGCTTCCGTCTGTTCGCCCCCTGAAGAATGGCTCGCGGGTGCACTTTCATGCGTTCTCCGCAGAAGACATCGCGACCGCGAAGTTGTATGAGCACAAGCAGGTGTCAGGCGGAGATGAAGCATTTGCCCAACTAGTGCTGACCACACCGCACCAGCTACTCTCCGGCGACCGTTTTATCATCCGCCAATTTTCGCCCGTGATCACGATCGGCGGCGGCGTAGTGCTCGATGCGTCTCCACCGCAGAGATTGAAGAAGGACAACCTGGAATTCTTGAATCAGATTTCCGCAGCGACTCCCGCAGCAATTTTGAAAGCACGAGTTATGCGGGCCGGAGATCGCGGCCTCTCTTTCGGCCAGGCAATAGCTGCGACAGGATGGAAGCGGGAATTCATCGAATCTCATTTGCGAAGCGCTCTCGATGTTGTTTCCCTCGGGAACATTCTCGTCCCCAAATCCCTGTTCGAGTCTCTTCGGCGGCAGATCACAGAAGTTGTTGATCGTTTCCACAAGCAGAATCCGCTTACGCCCGGCATCAGCAGCGAGGCTTTGCACAGCGCCGTGGGTTCCAGCGACTCGATTTTTAGTCACGCGCTCGATTCGCTGATTCGCGACAAACAGCTTGACTCGATTGATGGATCGATTCGTCTGTCCGGTCGTGGCGTCGTGATGAAAGACGAAGAGGCAGAATCGAAGCGTGTTATCGAGCAGGCCTTCGCCTCGGCAGGATTAAAGGTTCCCGCGCTGAAAGATGTTCTCGCCGGATTGAAAATCGACCAAGCCCGCGCACAGAAGCTTTTGGCTCTCCTGCTGCGAGAGAAAACGCTCGTCCGGATTTCTGAAGACCTGGTTTTTCACCAATCAGCGCTCACCCAACTTCGCAAAACGATGGCAACCCAAAAAGCCAAATCGGCAAAAATCGATGTCGGTGCTTTCAAGGACCTGACTGGCGTGACCAGAAAATATGCGATCCCTCTGCTCGAGTATCTTGACCGGGAGCGCGTGACCAAGCGGGTCGGGGATGCGCGGGTGATATTGTAAACGCGTGTTCCGCCTGTCCAATTGTTCCACGCACAGCCAAGCCTGGCCGATGCGTCGCAGCGCACTGGAGCCGAACGAGTGATCACAGCGCTCCTTGTAAGTTCTGACATTCACCTCCTCGTCGCCTACGCAATCTTCCTCGCGAGCTATTTGGTGTTCGCAATCGGCCGGTTCCCAGGCACGAAAATTGACCGTCCAGCGGCCGCGGTCATCGGTGCTGCTCTCATGTTCGCCTTCCGCGTGATCACGCCTTCGCAGGGCATTCGGAGCATTGACTACTCAACCATCGTGCTACTGGCCTCGATGATGCTCATCGTCTCAAGCCTCCATTTTGCCGGCTTCTTCGAAAGCGTAGCTGGTCTGGTCACAAGATTTGTCTCACCATCACATTTACTTCCGGGCGTTATCTTCACCAGCGGAATCCTCTCCGCGTTTCTGGTGAACGACGTCGTCTGCCTGATGATGGCGCCGATCTTGTTGAAAATCTGCCAGCAGTTTTCGAAGCGCCCGACGCCTTATCTGCTGGCCCTGGCGACGGCTTCCAATATTGGCAGCACGGCGACGATCACAGGCAATCCGCAGAACATTCTGATCGGATCAGTTTCAGGCATTGGCTATCGCCACTTTCTCTTCGCGCTGGGACCGGTCGCGTTGATCGGCCTCTTCATTGATTGGCTCATACTGCATTGGATTTATCCTGACCGCAGCCTTGGGCCGAATGCGCACAAGGCAACTGTTCACTTCGAAACGGAGTTTGATCACCCCAGGCTGGCATTTCCACTCGCAGTCCTCATCGGGGTGCTAATTGGTTTTTTCGCAGGAGCCTCGCCTGCCCTCGTCGCGGCAATCGGAGGCGCAATACTGCTCGTCCGCCGCTCCGTGCATCCCGAAAGGATTTACCAGGAAATCGACTGGCCGTTGCTGGTTTTCTTTATTGGCCTGTTCCTGATCATTGGAGCAGCCGAACACGCGGGAATCGCTCAGCAGATGTTGTCGATTGCGCAGCATCTCAATCTGCATAGCCACTGGATTTTCACTGGCGTCGTAGCGCTGCTATCGAATCTGGTAAGCAACGTTCCTGCGGTGATGTTGCTCAAAGGCCTTGTGCCACAATTTCAGAACGCGGCACAGTTCTGGCTACTGCTGGCCATGGCAAGCACGTTGGCGGGAAATCTGACCATCACTGGCTCGATCGCGAACATCATCGTCATCGAAAAGGCGAGGCCAGAAGTCGAGATCAGCTTCGGAGAATACTTGCGCGCCGGCGTCCCAATAACGATCAGCACACTCGTTGTCGGCGTGCTCTGGCTCACACTACTGGGATAGCTTACTCGCCAGTTCCCGAAGCCTACGACGCTTTTCTGAACAAGTAGTCCATCCGGTTGTTCAGCACCCGCACATTTCCAAATTCATCAAGGTCGCGGTGCGGGTAAAAGCGCTCCAGTTTGAGCCCGCAAGCCGCAGCCATCCGAATGAATTCATCAGGCTCTGCGTAGAATTCAATCACCGGAGCCGAGTTGAGGATAATCGGTACGCCCTTCATCGCGCTGAAACTGATTCTGCGCAGCATCCCGACAAACGTCCGCAGGCCTCGAGTGCGTAGCAGGTAAAACAGCATGGCACGAACAGTCTGGTGCCGTGGAACATCGGCAAGCTCTGGCTGCTTGGGAATTTCGCCAATGAAAACGCGAGCGCCCGGCTTCGCCACTCGCGCAATTTCCTTCAAGCTGGTCGAGATTTTTTTTCGCGGAACGATCAGCAACACGCTATTGCACACAACTACGCTGCCGGACCAATCCGGGAACGGCAATGAATCGGTAAGTCCCTGCTGAATATTCAGCTCAAGGTGCTTCAGCCGTTCCGCTTCCTCGAAGCTCGCAGTAAGCCCGCACATCTTCGTCAATCCCACGGATTTCGCCATCCTGAGCAGGCAGCCATCGCCGCAGCCGATGTCGATCAATTCGTCCTCGGGTGACAATTCCAACTCGCGAACGATATTGCGATTCACAAATTCGGTTACGTCGTAGTAATCGCCCCGTCCGGCTAGTTGGCGCACGTCTTTCGCGTAACGCGCACGAATGCCATACGCCTCGCTGTAATTCGAGACCCGTACGATCATGGGACAACGTTAGCATTGGCCGGCAGGAGTACGATTTCGACGAAACTCTTGAGTTAACAGTTCACTCGTACAAGGAAAGGCTTCGAAGAATCAGATAGCGGCGGCTTATTTCTGCTCCGCTCGCATCACCAACTGGGGAGGCTCGTTCAGTTTGACCCAGTAGCGCTGGATGGTTTCCACCATGCGGGCGATTTCCGCGGGCTTGCCAGGTTTTACCAGGTAGGAATTGGCGCCCAAGTCGTAAGCAGCGTCAATCGTAGCAGGATTATCGTCATTAGTAAGGACGACCACTGGGATTCTGTTGATCTCTCCTTGAACTCGCATCCACTGCAGGAGTTGAATGCCCGTCGTACCAGGGATCTTCAAATCAAGCAAAATAAGCGCGGGCAGGGGATATTTGGAGCGGTCAGAGTATTGTGCTTTTCCTGCTAAATAGCGAAGGACGTCGTCCCCGTGTTTCAGGTGAATGATCGGATTTGCGACATGGGCCTGTTCGAAGCCACGCAACATCAGCGCGGCGTCGCTCGCTTCATCTTCAACCAGCAGAATTGTTCTTAGATCTTGCTGGGCCAATTGTCACCTCGCCGGTTCTGAATACAAGGTCGGAAATTCGTTCAATCGCAGCCAGTAAGTTTTAAATTCTGACGCAAGGTGGTCTAGCTGAGCACTGTTTTCAGGCTTTACGAGATAAGAATTCGCTCCCAAATCATACGCCCGATTGATATCCGCTGAATGGCGGGACGAAGTAAGAACGACGACCGGGAGCCGATTGAGACCTGATTCTTGCCGTCGAACCCATTGCAGAACTTCAAAACCAGAGCGCCGCGGAAGCTTAAGATCGAGCAGCACAAGCGAAGGCATCGGATGCGCGCCCCGGTTCTCATAGGGATCGTCGCCCGCCAGATACGCAACTGCATCATCGCCGTTGCTGAGGCGCAACATTTGGAATCCATTCCCTATTTTTTGAAACGCCCGTTGGATCAGCCTAACGTCGGACGGGTCATCTTCCACAAGCAGGATGGGGCCGTTAGCACTTCTAATGTCCATTCGTCAGTCCACTATTCGGATTTGGTAATCGGCAGTTCTATCCAGAAAGTACTTCCGGCCCCAGCGGTTGAGTGAACACCGCAGGAGCCATTCATGCCTGCCATAGCCCGCTTTACAATCGCGAGCCCGATACCGGTACCGGTGTATGTTTCGCGATCATGAAGCCGTTCGAAAACCTTCCAGATACGGTCCTGGTGCTCAGGGGAGATGCCGATTCCGTTGTCGCGAATGTTCACACGCACTAGGTTATCGTGCTGCTCAGCCGTGACGACTACTTGTGGTTGGATGTCTTTCTTGTGGAACTTCAAGCCGTTTGAAATCAAATTCGAGATCACCTGTGTAAGCACCTGCTCGTGAGCCTTTACTGAGATCCTTGCCGGAACTTCCACTCTTAGCGCCTGCTGCGGGATGTCACCGAGCTGGCGCCTCGCACTATTGATGACAGTTAGCACGTTGACGGATGCCAAGGGCAAGCCAATTCTGCCGATGCGGCTGTACTCGAGCAGGTCCTGGACCATTACATTCATTCGTGTAGCAGCGCCAATAATTTCATTTAGATAATCGCGGCCGGCGTCGTCGAACTGACCTGCGCATTCCTCAGCTAAGGCTTCTGCGAATCCGGTGACAGCGCGCAGCGGAGCACGCAGGTCATGAGAAACTGAGTAGGCGAAGGCTTCGAGTTCGGCATTACTCTGATCGCGCTCGCGCACGCGAAGCTCAAGTTCTCGTGAATGCCGTTGAAGATCATCCATCAATGCTTTGCGGTCGTTCATATCGCGCGTCACCTTAGAAAATCCTGTTAACGTGCCCTCCTCGCGAATCGGTGTCACCACTACACTCGCCCAGAATCGGGAACCATCCTTTCGTACGCGCCAGCCCTCGCCCGTGAAATGCCCAGTTTCTTCGGCAGTACGTAGCACGTGCGCGGGTAAACCAGCATTGCGATCCTCGTCCGTATAAAAACTGGAGAAATGTTTGCCGATAATCTCGTCGGCTCGGTAACGCTTAATACGCTCTGCTCCCGTGTTCCAGGAAGTTATGTAGCCCTTTGGGTCCATGGAGAAAATAGCGTAGTCAGTCACGCCTTCAACAAGCAGTCGATACCGCAGTTCCGATTGGTGTCGCTCGCTGAGATCGCGAATGATTTTCCCAAATCCGATGAGATTCCCTTGCTGGTCGCAGATGCGGGTGATGACTACGCTCGCCCAGAACCGGCTGCTGTCCTTCCGCACACACCAGCCCTCATCTTCAAAGCGGCCGGCTTCCGCTGCCACCTCGAGTTCGTGTGCAGGCTTGTTGGTCGCCAAATCAGCGGGAGTGTAAAAGATGCTGAAATGCTTGCCGATGATTTCGTCTGCCTTGTAGCCCTTTAGCCGCTCAGCTCCTGCATTCCAGGATGCTACCGTCCCTTTGGGATCAAGCACGAAAATCGCATAGTCCGAGACCGTATCCACCAGCAAGCGGAACACTTCCGAAGAGTGTATGTCGATGGGAACGTCTGGCTGATGAGCAACAGCAGGGTGCTTGGCCATTTCGAAAAAACTTTAACAACACTGAAGGTGCCCCGGCGGGCAAATGCAGCAATACTGGATTCGTGTCAATCCAGCATCTCTGAGTAGCGCAATCTGGGCATCCAAGCTCTTTCAGATGCCTAGACCGACCATACTGGTTGCGGAACCCGAGCCCTCGCAGGCGCTCTCGGTGCGAAAGCTGGTCCTCGAGACGGCAAAGTTCAATGTGCTGACTGCGCACTCAACCCGGGAAGCACTCGATTTGTTTCATCTCTTTCCTAACGTCAATCTCGCTGTGCTGGTGCCGAGCAACAATGTCGATTGCAATATCGTGGCGTCCGCAGTCAAGAAAGCGACAACAAAAGTTCCCGTGGTGTTTCTCCATTCGGCTATTGGCGCCGTGTGCAAAGAAGCAGATCACAGCCTGCAGGCCGGCGAGCCGGAAGAACTGCTGGAGCTAATACGATCTCTTCTCGGCGATCCCCGCCGAATGAACGGAAACTAACAGCCGCAGCTTGTGGAGGGTACCGGACAAGCTCGTTCTGAGAAACTGCCGCAATTGCTATTCGATCAACTACTTTCCTTAAGCTTTTTAAGTGCTTACTCGAATGCCGGATTTCTGCTGGAGAAATCCGCGCGGCGTTTGCGGGCTGATTCCGGTGACCTGTAAGATCAAAGCTGCACTCATCATTTAGCATCCAGCAGTCACGGTCGGTCTCAAGACCGCCGCGTCCACCATTTCGCTGAATGCTGACTACTGAGTGCTGTTTCCATGCCTTCCGACACCCAAAATAAGGAGCTGCCTACGAGCGGCTTTCAGACGAGCGACTTGCCCAAAGCCTATGAGCCGGGCGCGATCGAATCGCGTTGGGCAGAATTCTGGGCGAAGGAAAAGCTGTTTTCTGTTTCCACTCCGCCCGAAGGCGACACGCAACCTGTGTTCAGCCTGCTGCTTCCGCCGCCCAACGTGACCGGTCGGCTTCACATGGGTCACATGATGGAACAGACGCAGATGGATATCACCATCCGCTGGCGGCGCATGTGCGGATTCCGCACTCTCTGGATTCCCGGAACTGATCACGCCGGCATCGCCACGCAGATCATGGTTGAGCGTCAACTTGCGACTGAAGGCAAGAGTCGGCAGGAACTTGGACGCGAGAAATTCGAACACCGCGTTTGGGATTGGAAGGAGCACTATGGTGGCGCGATCCAGGAACAGATGCGGCGGCTCGGCGCCTCTGTCGATTGGAACCGCGAATACTTCACCATGGACGAGAACCTCTCGCGCGCGGTGCGCGAAGTGTTTGTCCGCCTCTACGAAGAAGGGCTGATTTATCGCGCGAAATACATTGTTAACTGGTGTCCGCGTTGTGGGACAGCGATCTCAGATCTTGAGGTAAAGCACGAAGACATTCCGGGAAAGCTCTGGGAGATTCGCTATCCGGTTGTGGGGACGAACGAATTCATCACTGTCGCAACCACGCGTCCAGAAACAATGCTGGGCGACACCGCAGTCGCGGTGAACGAACGCGACGAGCGCTATAAGCACCTGCACGGCAAGAATGTTTTGTTGCCACTGATGAATCGCGAGATTCCGATCATCACCGATGAACTTGCGCAGCCGGAATTTGGCACAGGTGCGGTAAAGGTCACTCCCGCGCACGACGCGAACGACTTTCAGGCCGGACTCCGCCACAACCTGCCGCAACTCGAAGTGATGAATGAACACGCGCGGATGAACCAGAATGCGGGTGCGTATGCCAGACTCGATCGCTACGAAGCTCGTAAACGCGTGCTTGAAGATTTACGCGCGCAAGGATTTCTGGTCGCAGAGAAGGATTACACGCTCGCACTCGGAAAATGCCAGCGCTGCGGAAGCGTAGTTGAGCCGCGGCTTTCCACGCAATGGTTCGTGAAAATCCAGCCCTTGGCAGACCGCGCGATCGAAGTCGTCGAAAGAGATTTCATCCGGTTCACCCCCACGAATTATCGGCAGGTGTACCTGAACTGGATGCACAACATTCACGACTGGACCATCTCGCGCCAGTTGTGGTGGGGACACCAGATTCCGGCCTGGCACTGCTCATGCGGCGAGATCATCGTCGCACGAGAGACGCCGAAGTCGTGCACGAAGTGCGGTGGCTCCGAGTTAAAGCAGGATTCAGATGTCCTCGATACGTGGTTTTCTTCCGGCCTGTTGCCATTTACTTCGCTCGGCTGGCCGAAAGCCACGCGTGATCTGGATGTCTTCTATCCGACTTCGCTCCTGATCACGGGCTTCGACATCCTGTTCTTTTGGGTCGCCCGCATGATCATGCTGGGCTGCTGGTTCATGTCGTCACCAGAAAAACCGGGCACAACTCGTGGAGGGGCGGCCCTCCAGGCCCGCCCCACGGGGTCGGCAACAAAGCTGACCGACGACGAACTCAAAGCCTCAGTTCCCTTCCGCGAAGTCTACATCCATGCCCTCGTCCGCGACGCCGATCGCCAGAAGATGTCTAAAACTAAAGGCAACGTTGTCGATCCGATCGAGGTCATCGAAAAGTATGGGACCGATGCCACTCGCTTCACTCTCGCCGCGATGTCATCTCCAGGTACGGACATTGCCTTCAACGTGAGCCGCACCGAAGGCTATCGCGCATTTGCCAATAAGATCTGGAACGCAGCTCGCTTCATGTTCATGAACATGGACCGGCTCGGCTTGTGTGGGTCAGACATTCTCGCCCCGGACGGGTTGCGTGGCGCGGGTGACCTCGCTCGCGAAATGGGCATAGCTGGTTTCAATATCTCCACTCTCGAAGATCGCTGGATTCTTTCCCGCTTCAACAGCGTCGCCAAAAGCGTGAATGAGTCGTTAACAACCTATCGCTTCGATGAAGCCGCCAACGCAATCTACGACTTTTTCTGGGGCGAGTTTTGCGACTGGTATATCGAGCTGATCAAGCCGAGGCTCGCACCCGAAGCTGGCGACAGCGCACGAGTAGCATGCGGCAATCTGGTTTCGCTTTTCGAAGCCGCACTGCGGCTGTTGCATCCGGTGATGCCATTTATCACCGAGGAAATTTGGCATGCAATTTACGCAGGCGATACGCCTGTGAAATCACTCGCTCTGGCGCAATATCCCGAATCTGATGAAGCTCAGATCGACCGTGCGGCTGAAACTGAAATGGCAATCCTGCAGGATTTAATCGTGAGCGTGCGCAATCTTCGCGCGGAGCTGAAAGTTGAGACCAGGCTCAAAACCCCAGTCGAAATCTTTACGCAAGACTCGAACGTTCGCGCACTGATCGAGCAGAACCGCTCCGCAATTGAGAACGACCGGCAAGCGAACATCGAAAGCGTGAGCTTTTCGTCCGCCTCGCTGGCCAAGCTGCCGAACACGCGGCATACTGCTCGTTTCGATGTCCGCCTTGTTTACGAAAAGAAAGTGGACGCCACCGTCGAATGCGAGCGCCTGAAAAAAGAATTGGAGAGAATCGAGAAAGGCTTGACCAGCAGTCAGCGGCAACTCGGCAATGAGCAATTTCTCGCGAAGGCCCCTGCAAACGTGGTGGAAGGTTTACGCAAGCAGCAGCAGGAGCTCGCAGTATTGCAGGAGAAGACGCGCAGCAAGCTAAGTGAATTAGGCTGTAACTAGCACTGGTGCAGCCCACACGGTTCTTACTGGCAACTGGCAACTGATCACTGGCAACTGGTCACTAGCAACTGTTCTTATGGACTTTAACAGCCGGCGCATCACCGCGATACTTGAAAACGCTCTGCTCGAAGACCGCGCCACGCGCGATGCGACCAGCTACGCGTGCATCGATCCCAGCCAGCGCGCCGCCGGCACAATTATCGCCAAACAGGATTGTGTCCTCGCCGGCCTCGGCGCGGTCGGCCGCATTCTCGATGTGTACGCGATCCTCGACGGAGCGGTCGTTTCCCATTGCGAGGTCACAAGCCATCCTGAAATTTTCGATGGCGTACGTCTGCGCAAGGGACAAACGATCGCCGTCATCCGCCACAATGCGCGTGTTCTCCTCTCTTGCGAACGGGTAATTTTGAATCTGTTGCAACGCCTCGGCGGAATTGCGACCTTGACCCGCAAATTCGTCGAAGCCGTCTCCGGCACCAACGCGAAAATTCTCGACACCCGGAAGACCGCACCCGGCCTGCGCGCGCTCGACAAATACGGCGTCCGCTGCGGCGGTGGCCAGAACCATCGCCTCGATCTTTCCGACGGAATCCTGATCAAGAACAACCACATCGCGCTTGCCGGAGGAATCAAGCCTGCGCTTGAGCGCGCGCATCGTAACCGACGCGGCACGCAGATTATCGAGGTCGAAGTTCGAAATCTCGCCGACCTCGAAGAAGCCTTGACAAACGGAGCCGAGGCCATCCTGCTCGACAACATGTCGGTCGCAGATACGCGCGCTGCCGTCGAGCGGTGCTCTCGAGCAGAACGGCGCATTCCGCTTGAGAGTTCGGGCGGAATCAATCTCGAGAACGTTCGCGCCTACGCCGAAACTGGCGTGAATTTCATTTCGGTTGGCGCGCTCACCCATTCCGCACCCGCCATCGATATGAGTCTGCGTATCGTGGCGGCGTAACTTTGCGAATCCCCCGGCCGTACATGTCCTAAAAGTTACAAATCCAGCTATTCACAATTCCGTACCTCCCATATACGATTTCCGCAATGAAAAACGTTTTTCTCCGTGGATTCACGCTGCTCGTGGTTGTCATTTTCATGCTGCTTGTTTTCGCCGGATGCGGTGGATCAGGCCCAGCACGCTGCGGCACCGGAGGCATGGAATGTCCCCAACAGGCAGCGCCTCCGACACCCACGGGTATAGTAGCCACGCCCGGCAACCAGCAGGTGGCGCTCACCTGGAATTCGAGCACCGGCGCAACCTCGTACAACGTGAGCCGGTCGACAACCAGTGGCTCGGGCTACTCGAAACTCGCTTCGCCCACGGCCACGAACTACATCGACACAACCGTCGCCAATGGCACAACATACTTCTACGTGGTCTCAGCCACAAACTCGGCCGGAAGCAGTGCCAACTCAACGGAAGTTTCTGCCAAGCCGGCGCCACAGACCGCTGACGTTACCGTTACAGTCGATCCAAACCAGACGAAGCCAATTTCGCCCTGGATCTACGGCATCAACTCGTATTCAAGCGTTCCAAACCCGCCACATGTCACCTTCGACCGAGCCGGCGGAAACCGCTGGACTGCCTACAATTGGGAGAACAATTTTTCCAACGCGGGCAGCGATTTCGGGCCGTACAGCAATGACACATTCTTGAGCAATAGCACCACGCCGGCTGAAGCCGTACGAAGTTTCATCGCCGGGGACCATACGGCCGGCTTAGCCAGCCTGATGACCATCCAGTTGCAAGGCCTGGTATCAGCGGATGCCAATGGCAACGTCAGCGTCGTAAGTCCCCCTGATATGACCCGCTTCAAGACCGTCGTGGACAAGAAGAGCATGGTTTCCGGCGCGGCGTTTACTACCACGCCCCCCACCAGCGATGCCAATGTCTTCATGGACGAATTCCTGTGGGCGCTGGACCAGAAATTTTCCGGCCAAAACATATTCGGTTCCAGCCCCGCAGTGCCGACTTTCGTCAGCCTCGACAATGAACCGGAGCTGTGGAACTCAACTCACCTGGAAGTGCAAGGGCCTAACCGCGTCACTTCCGATGCGTACATCACTAAGACCATTACTATGGCGAAAGCGCTGAAAGACCAGTTCCCCGATCTCGTTATTTTCGGGCCTGTCCATTACGGCTTTCAGGGAATCTACAACTGGCAGGGAGAGCTTAGTTCGACCCCGAGTGGGTCCAACTGGTTTCCCGACAAATATCTCCAGGCGATGCAAACTGCCTCGAACACTTATGGCAAACCGCTGGTCGATGTTTATGATTTTCACTGGTATCCGGAGGTCTACGACTCTGGCAACACCAGAATCGTTTCCATGAGCGCTACGAACTTGTCGGCGGCCGACGTTCAACTGATTGTGCAAGCCCCGCGTGACCTGTGGGACCCGACGTATAACGACGCCGGCAACAGCAATCCCTGGATTTACAACGAGCTTGGCCAGAGTCCGGTTCAGATTATTCCCCGTCTGCAAGCCAAGCTCAGTGCCGAATTTCCGGCGATGAAGGGACTCGCAATCACTGAATACGAAGGCGGAGGATGGAACCACATTGCGGGCACAATTGCCGAAGCCGATATGCTCGGCATATTCGGCTCGCAGGGTCTATACGCCGCCGCGCTTTGGCCTCCGAGCGGAACCTATGATTACGCTCTGGCGGGTTTCCGGGCTTTCCGCGGATTCGACGGCGCCAATGCCAATTTCGGCGACACGTCGGTAGCAGCAACTTCCAGCGACACTTCGAAAGTTGCAGTCTATGTGAGCGAGGACAGCGCGACGCCTGGTCGCGTGGTGTTTGTGGCAATCAACCGCTCAACTTCCTCGGAAATAACCAGCATCAACGGAATGCCGCTCTCCGGCACGGCCTCGATTTACCAGATGACGGCGAGCTCTGCCCAAGGACAGACTCCGGTTCATCCGGTGCTTGTTGGAACAATGCCTGTCAGCGGAACGTCACTCCAGCTCACGTTGCCGGCATTGAGCGTGACGACAGTCGATATCCAGTAAGGTGGACGCATCTGATTTGTTGCGTGCACCCATTTCTCCCCGCTTTTGCGAAGAGTGGGATAACGCATTGCCGCGGACACGTGTTTCGCGCATAATCCTGCCATCAGCTCCACCACTCGAAATCGTCAGTCTCCGCAGTTGAATTCTGCACCTGCGCAAACCGACGCGCGGCTCGGGCGCATCGTCCGCGTCTTGATGAACTATCCCACAGTAGTCATCAGCGGGACCAAGCTGGCGCAGGAAATCGGCAGCACGCGCTCGGAAGTCTGGCGACTGGTGCAGCAGTTGCGCACGCTCGGAGTCGAAATCGCCGGGCATCCCTCGAGCGGATATCAGTTGACTGCGGTCCCTGACCTGCTTCTCCCGGAGTTGTTGCAGCCGCTGGTACGCGGAACAATTTTCGCCGAGCACATTCACCACTACTATCGCGCCGGTTCGACCAATACTCTTGCGATGCAGGCGGCGAGTGCGGGCGCTCCCGAGGGCAGCGTATTTCTCGCCGAGCAACAAACTGCAGGACGCGGGCGCGGCAGCAATCAGTGGCACTCGGCAGAATCTGCTGGAATTTATTGCTCTGTCATCCTGCGGCCTCAACTGCCTCCGGCGGATGTTCTGGTTCTTTCGCTGGGGGCGGGTCTCGCCGTGGTTTCAGCGGTGCAGGAAATCGACGCACAACTTTCGCCGGACCTGAAGTGGCCCAACGATGTCCTGATCAGCGGGAAAAAATTTTGCGGAATTCTGACCGAGATGAATGCCGAAGCCACGCGCGTCCGCCACATCGTGGTTGGAGTCGGAATCAATGTGAATCACACCCAATTTCCTGAAGAGATCAGCGGCAGAGCCACGTCGCTGCGAATTGCCACCGGCAAGAACTGGTCACGCGTTGACCTCTGCGCGGCTTTGTTAAGATCGCTCGACCGCGAATATGCTTCGCTGGTCAACGACCCTGATGCACATGCGCACATTTTGCGGCGCTTCGAAGAATGCTCGTCAATGACGCACGGCACGCCTTTGCGTGTCGAAGAAAACGGAGGATTCGAGGGAGTGACGGACGGTCTTGATCCGCGCGGCTTCCTTAAGGTCCGCACACCGGACGGGCTGCGAATTGTCTATAGCGGCACCGTAAGGGTAAAGTGAAGCAGGTGCTTCGTGGCTCGTGACTAGTGGCTCGTGATTCGTGACTAGTAGTGCGTAGTTAGCGCGTGAAGTCAGTTTCTAATCACAGCGCAAACTCACGATCAAGGACGAATCACGACTCACTAGCCACTAATCACCAGCCACTAGCCACTGCCTTTATGCTTCTCGTCCTCGATGTTGGCAACACAAATACGGTGCTCGGAGTATTCGCAAAATCCCTGTCTGACTCCGGCGTTCCTCCGCAGCCAAAATACGACAAGCTGGTTGCGAACTGGCGCGTGACCACTCGCGCCGCGCAGACGATCGACGAATACGGCGTGCTCTTCCGCAACTTATTCTCCATGGAAGGCCTCGCGCCAAAAGATATCGGTGGCATCGTGATCTCATCCGTCGTGCCGCCACTCGACTCCACGCTTCGCCGCGTCTGCGAACGATACTTCGATCGCAAGCCGCTCTTCGTCGAGCCCGGCGTAAAGACCGGCATGCCGGTGCTTTATGACAATCCGGCCGAAGTGGGCGCCGACCGCATCGTCAATTCTGTTGCTGCGTTCGAAAAGTACGGTGGCCCCTGCGTCATCGTGGATTTCGGAACCGCCACGACTTTCGATTGCGTGACCGCAAAAGGCGAATATCAGGGCGGCGTGATCTCGCCCGGCATCGGGATTTCCGCCGACGCCCTGTTCAATCGCGCAGCCAAGCTCCAGCGTGTCGATATCCGCAAGCCGCCGCGCATCATCGGATCGACAACGGTTGGGAGCTTGCAGTCCGGTCTCTACTACGGATATCTGGGTCTCGTCGATGGCATTCTGGAACGGCTACTCGGCGAACTCGGCCAATCTACGCATGTCATCGCCACTGGTGGTTTAGCGCCATTGATGGGATCAGGATCCAAGTACATTAAGCAAATTGATGAGTTCCTCACGCTTGACGGTCTGCGCATTTTGTGGGAGCGCAACGCGGAGGACAATTCGGCAGACAAGCAGGTCATCAGACGCTCACAACGGGCGCGCTGATGGCGAGTATGCGTTTTGCGCAGCCCTATTGAACATTCACAACTATGAACCTTGCATGGGTTGTCTGGTTGCGCATTCTTCTGGCAATCGCCACCGCCGGCCTGATTAGCTCATCGGTTTTTCTCCTGCTTGCGATTGTCGCCTCTGTTCGCTTTAAGCGGCGTTCTGAAGCACAGGGTAACTTCGCACTCTCAACGAGCACAGACAGGCTTCCGCCCGTGACAATTTTCAAGCCAGTTCACGGAATGGAAGAGCGGCTCGAAGAAAATCTCGAAAGCTTTTTCCTCCAGGACTATCCCGACTACGAGATCATCATCGGCGCCCGCAGCGTGGATGACCCAGCCATTACTCTGGCGGAAAATTTGCGGCGAAAGTATCCGAAAGTGAAAAGCCGGATCGTGATCTCCGGGCCGCCGGAGTGGCCGAATGCAAAGGTGTTCACGCTCGACAAGATGATTGCGCTTTCGCGCAACGATTACTTCGTCATCTCTGACAGCGATGTTCGAGTTGACCGCGACTTCCTGCGCAACGTGATTCCGCCATTGCTCGATCGGAAGTTGGGGCTGGTGACGTGTCTCTATCGTGGCGACCCGGCTGCGGACTTCTGGTCTTTTCTCGAGGCGCTCGGCATGTCGGTGGAAATGCCGTCAGGCGTCGTCACCGCCGACATGCTCGAAGGCATTCGTTTTGCACTCGGCCCGGCAGTGGCGTTGCGGCGAGATGCTCTCGACGCAATTGGTGGAATTCGCGCGACCGCCGATTACTACTCTGATGACTACGTGCTCGGCAACAAAATCTGGGCGGCAGGATACAAGGTTATTTTTTCGCATCACTTCATTCATCATGTGCTCACGCCGCGGCCGTTCTGGCGCACCTTGGGCGATCAGCTTCGCTGGATGAAAAGCACCCGGCACTCGCGCCCGTGGGGGCACATCGGTACGGGCCTGACGTTTGCAATGCCGTATGGAATTTTGGCATTCGTCGCTGCTGCAGCCCTGGGGAAAGTCGGGTTTGGTCTGGCGTTACTTGCTGCAGCATTCTTAAATCGCGTGATTCAGTCGATCGTGGTGGGCTGGTGGCTGATGAAAGATAAGCGAGCACTGGAGTTCTGTTGGCTGTATCCTCTACGCGACCTACAGGGGTTCGGTGTATGGGCGGCGAGTTTTCTGAGCCACAAATTTTATTGGCGCGGGGAAATTTACAGTTTCACCGACGACGGGAAAATTGTCGCTGAGAGCCGCTTGAAACATGGGCCGGTCGCGACCAGCGCGTGACTATTCGATCCGCGTCAACTTACCGTTGTTCAATTTGAACTTCTCGCCCCGCCAGACAATTCCGCGCCCGAAAAGTCCGGCGAACCAAATCACCGGCGCGAGAAGGTCGCGAATCGGCAGCAGCCAAAGCGAGCGAACGACTTCTCTGTCTCGGAGCACTGAGCATCCAGCAATCAGCGCAACCGCAACGCGCAGCAGGAACGCTCCCAGCAAGATGCACCACGCCCAGTTCGCACCACGTGCCACAAGAACGTTAAGGAGGGCCCAAGGCAATGTGTAAGTCACCAGAAGGCCGGCGTATCCCCCGGGTCGCGAGGCACGGATGGTACGCGCCCAGCGAAGCTGGTGCGAAAAGAAGTCGCCCAGCCCGTAAGGCGGCAGGAATGTTTCGACAGTTGCGCGTGAGAGCGCAATCTTCATCCCTGAATCTGAAATGCGCTTGCCCAGCTCGTAATCATCGGCGAGGTAATCAGCGATGGCTTCAAAGCCGCCAATTTTCTCAAGATCGGCTCGCCGGAATGCCAGAGTCGAGCCCAAGCCGAATTTCAGCCCGCCTTCGATTTGGCGAGCGACCAGGACTCCGGGAACAAAATCAGTACTGATACCAAGTGATTCCAATTTCGAAAAAATCGTGCCGGCCGGAATTCCTCTATAGAGGCATGTAACCAGTCCCGCCTTCGGCTGCTGCAACTCGGAAATCACAGTTCGCAGGTAGTCCGGTTTGACCCGGATGTCGCTGTCATTGATCAGGAAAATGTCGTGCGCGGCGAGTTTCGTCAACTGCGCCAAGACACTGACTTTCCCGCTCGCACCCAACTTTTTGTCGCAAATACAGATTCGGATCGCGCGATCAGGAAACTCCTTTCGTAGCTTCTCGACCAAACCAACCGCGGGATCAGAAGCGTCGCTGACCCCGAATAGCAGCTCATACTCGTGAGAGTCTTGAAGGCAGTGCGAACGGAAGCTTTCATACATTTCCGGATCGGTGCCTTTGAGCGGCTTGAGAATGGAAATCGGTGGGAGATCAGCGGGTGCCGGTATTATTGCCCTGACTGCGAACCGCGCCGCCGCCCAGATGCTGAGGCAGCAGTAGGACATGCTGGCGACGGTCACGACGCCAATGATTTCGGCAAGTCGATGCAAACGAACGTTGTACAGGAAGTGAAAAGGAAAGACAAAGATGGGGTGGTCGGATCCCCTCTAGGCGAATGGCTGGTTCGTGAACGTTAAGCCCGGGCAGCCGCGACCAGAACGAACAACATGCCCACCAGCAACATGGGCCGAGGCATTTTTCGCAGAAGCTTCCACGCCAGATAACTCATCGACGATCCCTCCGCGCGGGGGAGAACCCGCGAACGAATCTGTCGGACAGAAACGGCTGGGCTGAACCTGATTGAGCCTGAAACTTACGAGACGGCAGGATTTTAGGCCAAAACTGAGTTTTACCGCAAGCCCCAGAAGTTCACTCGCCGGTCCTTGCCAGCACCTGCAATGGGTTACGCTTTACCTTCATGCGCAAGAGCGTGGCGGAGTACCTGTCGGATTTCGGGCGGCTGGGCAGTGAACAGGCCTATGCCGAACGAACCGGATATCGCACCTCGCGTTGGAGCTACGGGGAGGTCGCTGCTCTCTCGTTTCGCTTCGCCCGTGAACTGACCGCACGCGGCGTTCGCAAGGGCGACCGGGTCCTGCTTTGGGGGCCGAATTCGGCAGTCTGGGTGGCGGCATTTTTCGGATTCGCAAACCGAGGCGTAATTGCCGTTCCGATGGACCATGCCGCATCTGCTGATTTCGCAGTACGTGTCTTCAGGCAAGTGCAAGCCCGCCTGATTGTGTGTTCACGCGATCACGTCCAGCCGGGACTGCCAACGCTCATGTTCGAAGACTTGCCGGAGTATCTGAGCAAGCATTCGCCTAGTCGGCTCGATCCTGAGATTATCCGCCCGGAAGATCCGCTGCAGATCATCTTCACCTCCGGCACCACCGCCGAACCAAAGGGAGTCGTCATTACGCACGCAAACGTGCTGGCGAACGTTGCGCCGCTCGAAGAGCAGATCAAGCCATATTTGAAATACGAGCGATACGTTCATCCGTTGCGATTTCTCAATCTCTTGCCTCTGAGTCACGTCTTCGGGCAATTTCTGGGAATGTACCTTCCGTCGCTGCTGCAAGGAACGGTTTTCTTTCAGGAGACGCTTAAGCCAGGTGACGTAATCCATATGATCCGGCACGAGCGCATTTCAGTGCTGGTTGCGGTTCCGCGAATGTTGCAGTCGCTGAAAGAAAAGATCGAGCGGGACCTTGAGAGCTCGAACAAACTCGAGAGGTTTCGAGCACGGTACGCCGCGGCTGAAGGCAAACACTTCCTGCGCCGCTGGTGGACGTTCCGACGCATTCATCGTCAGTTCGGACTGAAGTTCTGGGCATTCATCTCCGGCGGCGCGGCCTTGGACCGCGAGACCGAAGAGTTCTGGGCGCGGCTGGGCTTCGCGGTGATTCAGGGATATGGGCTGACGGAGACAACCTCCGTTATCAGCGTGAATCATCCCTTCAAGGTAGGGCGGGGATCGATTGGCAAAGTGCTCGCCGGCCGCGAAGTGAAGCTTGCGCCCGATGGCGAAATCCTGGTGCGTGGCGGGGGCGTGGCTGCGGGATATTGGGCCACGGGAGAGTTGCGGCCCGTCGGCAGTGAGGAAGGCTGGTACCACACCGGCGACATTGGAGAACTCGACTCCGAAGGCAATCTGTTTTTCAAAGGCCGCAAGAAGGATGTGATCGTCACGGCGGCGGGAATGAACGTGTATCCCGAGGACCTGGAAAATGCGCTCAGGAGTCAGCCCGAGGTCAAAGATAGCGTAGTCGTACCGTTTGCCCTGAATGGAAATGCGGAGCCGTGCGCAGTCTTACTCCTCAAAAATGATGGCGGCGCGGCGGCTGCCGTCGATCGCGCAAACCAGAGCCTTGCCGAGTACCAGCGCATCCGGCGGTGGGTGGTCTGGCCGGGTGAAGACTTTCCGCGCACTTCAACACAAAAGCCGCGCCGGGCGGAGATCGCAGAAGCAGCGCAACGAGAACTGGGCGGAAATGGGGCGGGGACTCCGAAAATGAGTTCTCCGCTGTCGGACTTAATTTCTCGAATCACGAAAAGGCCGGCAGATCTGCGCGGGAATGCCCGCCTCGATTCGGACCTTAACCTGAGTTCCCTTGATCGTGTCGAACTGCTCAGCGCCCTCGAGGATCGCTACCAAATCGACTTGAGCGAAACCAGGTTTTCAGCCGTGAATACAGTCGGGGACCTGGAACGCATGCTGAAAGGCGAGACTCCGTCGCGAGTGGTTTATCACTATCCTGCGTGGGTGCAGCGTTGGCCGGTTACATGGATTCGATTCGCGGTCCACTATGTGCTGCTGCGGCCATCGGTGTTCGTTCTGGGCTGGCCGCGAATATTAGGACGTGAGAACCTTCGTGATGTTCGAGGCCCTGTGCTCGTGATCTGCAACCACATCGATGACGTGGATGTTGGTTTCGTTCTTACGGCGCTGCCGGCACGTATTCGCCACAAACTCGCAACAGCAGCCGGCGGGGAAGCCGTTGAGGCGCTGCGTAATCCGCCTGAGACCCGGAACGTTTTTGCGTGCATTTTTGATCGAGTGGAGTGGTTCCTTGGCGTTTCACTATTGAATCTATTCCCTCTGCCACGCGCAGCCGGTTTTCGCGAAAGCTTTGCCTATGCGGGTGAATCGGTTGATCGCGGCTACAGCATCTTGGTTTTCCCGGAAGGCCATCACACCACAGACGGCAAAATGCGCCCCTTCCGGTCAGGCATTGGGCTGCTGGTCAATAACCTGAAAATCCCAGTGGTCCCTATGCGAATTGATGGATTGTTCGAAGTGAAAAAAGCAGGCAGGAGAATGGCAAGACCGTATCAGATAACCGTGAAAATCGGATCGCCTATCAAATTTCCAAGTGAGACTCCGCCAGAGCAGATTGCACATGAACTTCAGGCGCGAGTCGAGCAGCTATGAACAATTGCACAGTTTCAACAGCTTCTTCACAGCCAAGGTGAAGGAATCTACAGAATCCACTGTATGGACGCAAATAGCGCCGGCCTTGTGATTACCTTGTGATTACCAGAGTGCCAGGCTCGCGAGTCAAGCCCAGGCGGTATCGTCGCCGTGAATTTTTCGTAGCTCGCTGGGCGGCTGCATGGGTACGCCCAGGTTATCTCCAACGAGGGCGTCAAGACTATTTAGCCACAGCATTTGGCTGTGGAAGACTGTGCCAAAGTTGCGGCTGAGGACGTGGGCGACATCCTCGATCCGAACCTCGCGGCCGAGTTCCTTTTGAATCGATGTGACCGGTTTCGAGGTAATTCCGCAAGGGACAATCAGGTTGAAATAGCTGAGGTCCGTGTTGACGTTGAGAGCGATTCCGTGAGAAGTGACGCCGCGCGAAATGTGAACTCCGAGGGCTGCGATTTTTGCTTCGGATCTGGAGTCGTGTGGAGACGGGCACCCGCACGAGCCTGCCCTGAACGCAGTCGAAGGGTCTGGCTGAGCCGAAGACTCAGCGGCAGCGTTCCCTGAACTCTCCGTCCATACTCCCGTCAATCCAGAAATCCGCTTCGCTGGAATTCCGAACTCGGCACAGGTGCGAATCAGCACCTCTTC
>DAIPJJ010000227.1:0-5920 GCA_036770325.1 Terriglobales bacterium | reverse complement strand
CGCGTCACAAACAGGGTCCACACGATCCCCGCCAAGGCCCCCGGAAGCGCGCTGATGATGATGAACGGATCCAGCCACGACTGGAAATTCACAACGATCAGCAGGTAAACCAAGACCACAGACATCACCAGCCCGAATGACAGTCCCGAGAAAGAAGACTTCATCGTCTCTACCTGGCCACTGATCTGCAGGTCCGTACCGCGCGGCAAATGCTTGCGAAACGGAGCAATCGCTTTATCAATATCGTCTGCAACCCCTCCCAGGTCGCGGCTGTCAACACTCGCATACACATCTACAACCGGGGTGACGTTGTAGTGATTGACTACCGCCGGCGACATCTCCGGTTTGACATTGGCAAGATTGGCCAGCAACTGCGGCGAAGAATTGCCGTTGCTTACCGGAGTGTTCATCAGCGCTTGCATCGAATCCACCCGATATTGCGGGCTCATCACCGCTACGTCGTATGTCACGCCGTTCTTCGGATTCAGCCAGTACGACGGCGTAGTCTGAAAGCTCGAACTCAACGAAACCAGCAGATTCTGCGCAACGTCTTGCTCCGAAATTCCAACTTGCTGTGCGCGCACGCGGTCCACATCGAGATGTAGCGTCGGTAGATTCATCATCTGCTGCACGTGAACATCAACTGCGCCGGGAATATGCCGCAACCGGTTCGCGATCCTCTGCGCAGTGTAGTAATTCTCTTCGTAGTCGCGGCCCACAAGTTGGATATCCACGGGCGCGGGCAGCCCGAAATTCAAGATCTGGCTGACAATATCCGCCGGCTGAAAAAAGAACTCTACCCCAGGGAAGTTGCGTGGCAAATTCTCGCGTAGCTCGTGAATGTAGTCTTCCGTCGGACGATGGTCCTTGTTCAGCGATACCAATATCTCTGCATCCGAAGTGCCGATGGTTCCGCTGTTGCTGTAACTGGTATTGATCCCGCTGTAAGGCAGTCCGATATTGTCGAGCACGGTGCTGATCTGGTCGCGCGGAACTTCGCGCCGAATTTCCTGCTCCACAAGGTCCACCAGCCGCGCTGTTTCTTCGATGCGCAGACCCGCGCGTCCGCGCACGTGTAGGCGGAACTGCCCGGCATCAACACTCGGAAAAAAATCACGCCCCAGAAAAAAGACCAACCCGCAGGAAAGAACACAGAACAGAAGAAAGACCGAGACGAACGCGCCCCGATGATGCATGACCGATTCCATCAGGTTGCGATAGGAATCCCGCAACTGCTCGAACCTGCGCTCAAACCCTTCCTGAAAATGACCCAACTTGCTGCGCTTCGGCTTATCGGCGTCGTGCTCGTGATGGGTCATCAAGTACATCGCCATCGTTGGCACCAGCGTTCGCGAGAGCAGATACGAAGCCAACATCGCGAACACCACCGCTTCCGCCAAAGGCACAAACAAATAGCGCGCCACTCCGGTCAGAAAAAACATCGGCACGAACACAATGCAAATCGAAAGCGTCGAAACGAACGCCGGCACCGCGATCTGCTGCGCGCCATCAAGAATCGCCTGCTTCAGCTCTTTCCCCATGTGGAGGTTGCGCTGAATGTTTTCGATTTCGACTGTCGCGTCATCCACCAGAATCCCAACCGCCAGCGCCAGCCCGCCCAGCGTCATGATGTTGAACGTCTCACCCAGTGCGCTGAGCAGAAGAACAGATGTCAGAATCGAAAGTGGGATCGAGGTCGCGATGATCAGAGTGCTGCGCCAATTCCCCAGAAACAGCAGAATCATCAACGCAGTCAGGCATGCCGCGATCAGGGCCTCTCGCAACACTCCCTGAATCGCCGCCCGCACGAACAACGACTGATCGAATAGTTGTTTGATCTCCAGCCCGTTCGGCAGCGTCGCCTGGATTCGCGGCAACATCTTCTGCACGGCCTTCACTACGCTCGTGGTCGAAGCGTTGCCGTTCTTCAAGATGCTGAGCAGCGTTCCGCGAACTCCATCCTGATGCACGATATTGGTCTGCGGCGAAAACCCGTCGCGCACGTGCGCCACGTCGCGGATGTAAATCGTCGTGCCGTTCACCGTCTTGATCGGAAGATCATTCAGTTCCGAAACCTCGAGCGGGCTTGCATTCAACTCCACCTGGTATTCCAATGGCCCGATCTTCGCCGTTCCCGAAGGCAGAATCAGGTTCTGCTCGCCAATCGCATTCACCACATCCACAGGTGTCAAGTGCTTGGCCTGCAGCGCCGGGACATTGAGATCGACCGAAACCAGGCGCTGCTTGCCGCCATACGGATAGGGAATTGCCGCTCCCGGCACGGTAATGAGCTGTGTCCGCAGAAAGTTCAACGCAAGATCATTCAATTGCTGCTCGGAAAGACTGCGGCTGCTCATTCCGATCTGCAGAATCGGAACTGTTGAAGCTGAATATTGGATAATCAGCGGCGCCGTTGCTCCCGGTGGCAGTTGCCGAAGCGCGGTCTGCGAAATTGCCGTGACTTGCGCCAGAGCAGTCTGAATGTTGGCCGTAGGCTGAAAAAATATCTTGACCACGGCAGTCCCATTCAGCGATTGCGATTCAATATGTTCGATATCGTTCACCAGCGTGGTCAGCCCGCGCTCGGTCTGTGTCGTTATCCGATTCGCCATCTCCTGTGGCGAGAGCCCCTGGTAGCGCCACACGACGCTGATCACTGGAATGTCGATGTTCGGGAAAATATCGGTCGGCGTGCGCTCAATCACTATTGGACTGAGGATCAGAATGAGCAGGGCCATTACCACAAACGTGTAAGGCCTGCGCAGGGCTAGGGCTACAATCCACATGAGCGGGGACTAAACCGAATAGATGATTCTAAAGGGGATACGACTCAACAATCCGCTCACTTGACAATTCTTTACGGGGGAAGTGCCGCCACTATTATGATTCGGCCATGGACAGAACACTAAACGATCGAGATTTTGGGGAGACGGGCGTCCTCGCCCGTCAAGAAGAAAACGACTGTGTAGGGGCGGCCCTCCAGGCCCGCCCTCAGGAAATATCGAGGGACAGAACTGCGGAGGCCAGCGTCCCTGCCCATCCAACTCCAGACCCTTCCCAATACTGCCCCAACTGCTCCACTCGCCTCGTCGACAGCCGCTGCAAAATGAAATGCCCTCAATGCGGCTTCTACCTGAGCTGCTCCGACTTCTATTAATTTGAGTGCTCGTGTAGGGGCGGCCCTCTAGGTCCGCCCCAAAAAACCCGCCCAAGAAGATCTGAAATAGTTTTGGGAAGGCGGGCAGCCTCGCCCGCCCAACGCAACGCTACTTCTCCAGCTTCGCCGTCATCGTAATCTTCGCATTCAGCACCTTCGATACCGGACACCCCGCCTTCGCATTCTCCGCCGCCTTCTGAAAGGCCGCGTCATCTGCATTTGGCACGCGAGCCGTCACATCCAGGTGAACCTTAGTTATGGCGAAGCCAGACTCCACCTTTTCCATTGTGAGATTCGCGGTGGTGTTGATGCTCTCCGGAGTCAAATTCGCTCCGCCAAGCTGTGCCGACAGCGCCATCGAAAAGCACGCCGCATGCGCTGCCGCGATCAGTTCTTCCGGGTTCGTTCCCGGCGCATCTTCAAATCGAGTCTTGAATGAATACGGTGTATGAGAAAAAACTCCGCTCTGTGCCGAAAACTCGCCCTTGCCATCTTTGAGCCCGCCCTTCCAAACCGCGCTTGCCTTGCGTTCCATAAGTTCTCCTTGCTGAATATCGAAACGGACGAAACATTCTAGACGAATGCAGTGAAGCTTACCGCATCACTCCTCACTCATCGCCCGCAGCAGCTTCCGCATTTCGCGGTTGATTTTCGCTGCTTCATCTGATGATGTCTGCAACAACTCCGCCCAACGCTTGCTCTCGCCCTCAAGTTTGGCTTGTCCCAACAGATACGATGCTTGCATGATCGCTTCCAGCGAATTACTCAGATCGTGCGCCAGAGCACGCAGCTTTTCCACCTCTGCTTCAACGTCGCGCTTCGGCTTTTGACCCTCGCTTTTTGTCCGGACTGCAGGCTTTTCCGCCATTGCTGATGACCTCGTGATTGCAAATCCGAAGTGGGTGGCTACTCTGAGCAGACGTTTGCTGCAGAGGTTTGACACTCAGTGCGCGCCTTGTAAGAATAGACGCGGCAGTTTCTTCCTTCAAGGCGGCCCGGTCGCCGCGCTACACAGTCCACTTGCCGAAGTGGCGGAATTGGCAGACGCGCATGGTTCAGGTCCATGTACCCGCAAGGGTGTGGGGGTTCGAGTCCCTTCTTCGGCACCAGCTTTCGTCCTCAGCTACTTTCCCCACTCGTTCCTTCTGCAGACCTGCTAAGTCGTTTCAAGATGAACTGGGGGGCGACTCGGCTCATCAGTTTTAGCATATTGCTCATCCCCGGTCGGATTTCTAGATGATCTTTCTCTAGTCCCTTCATCGCCTGAGCGACCATTGTTGAAACATCCATCATTCGAACCCTCTTGGGAGCGCTCATCTCCTTCGTAAACAACGGCGTCCGAGTCGTCGGCGGAGCCAATTCAAAGACGCTGATCCGGGTATTTTTCAGTTGGACACGCAAGGATTGCGTGAATGAATGCACGCCTGCCTTCGCCGCACAATAGATGGGCGCGGTCGGCAGGGGAACAAAGGCAAGTCCGGATGAGACGTTCACGATCGCGGCGAACTCCTGCGCCTTTAAGTGCGGTAGAAATTGTTCCACCATGCGAATCGTCCCCGTAAGATCAGTATCGATCTCGCGGCTGATGTCTTCGAGATCGACATCACGATTGAGAAGCTTGATCTTGCGCATGATTCCTGCGTTATTTATCAGAACGTTCAACGAGGGGAACTTCTTAGTGACAGAATCGAAGAGAAGCGGAATTGCCTTCCAGTCGCTGACGTCACTCTGAAACGTGTTTACCCCTGGAAGGCTTTTCCGCGCTTGCTCGAGGCTGCCTTCGTCGCGTCCCGTAACAATTACGGTATTGCCTCGTTTGAGGAGTTGAGCGGCAAATTCGTATCCGATGCCGCTGCTTCCTCCCGTAATCAAAACGGTGTTGTCCGAGAGCCTCACTACAACACTCCAGTTCGCCAAAACAGTCGCTGTAAAAGAACTTTCATGCTACTTTCTCTTGCCGGAATTGGCCGGGCTGATACTCGCCCGGAACGGTCCGCGCTGAAATGTTCAATCGGTTCCAGCCGTTGATGCTCACAACCGCCAGGCTAAGGTCCGATAATTCCTTCTCGTTGAACTGTTGACGTACCTCTTCATAGACTTCGTCAGGAACATGGCCATCGGTGATCAGTGTGAGAGCTTCCGTCCACTTCAGGGCCGCACGCTCCCGATCGGAATAGAACGGAGATTCCTCCCATGCATCCAACACATACAGCCGCTGCTCGGTCTCGCCGCTAGCCCGCAAGTCCTTCGAGTGCATGTCCAGACAATACGCGCAGCCGTTGATCTGAGACGCGCGCATGGCGACCAGATTAAGCAGAGATCGCTCCAGACCACATTCGTGAAGATACTTTTCGAGACCAAGCATTCCTTTCAATACTCCTGGTGCTGTCTTGACGTAGTTGAAACGTGCTTCCATGATTCCTCCTTAAATAATCGTTTTGATTTAGTACTCGCGATTCATCATCCGAGAAATTGCGCAGTCGTACGATGAACGCGGATTTTTGTTTGACTACCAGAACTAGGCTAAGCTGCGCGGGGTTGTTTCTCCGTCGTATTAGGAGATGCAATGGCGCCGAATCCAGTTGGCATTCCTGCAATTCGAAGCAGGAGAGCAGTGAGCATTCGATCCGACAAGATTCTTGGCAGCGTGGTCAAAAACTTTGCATGCTTTCCGACCCGATACCGCAGCCGAGGCTGGCGCGCAGTCAGCGCGTGATGTACCGCGCGTGCCACAACGTCAGGTGAACTGCCGTTCATCTCTCT
>DAIPJJ010000042.1:0-26186 GCA_036770325.1 Terriglobales bacterium | reverse complement strand
GGGAACGTCATCGCGGCGACGCCGAGCGGCCTGTCGAGCACGGCGGGCGTGGCCGCACACACGGGCATTATTCACGGAGCGCGGCTGACGAGCTTGAACACGTTTGCAGGGACTCCCAATGTCATTGAGGCAGGCAAGCGGCCGCGAATTACGCTGAGCCCGAGTTTGCTCTTTCATGACAATCAGCCCGTGATGGCAATCTCGGTAGCGGGCGGCGACATGCAGGACCAGGCTGCGATTCAGGTCATCCTTAATTATGTGGATTTCGGCATGAGTCCCGAGGATGCGTTTAAGGCGCCGCGCTTCTCGACCGAGCATTTCATCAGCTCCTTCGGCCAGGACCGCGCGAAATTGGGCAGCTTGTCCGTGCCGAGCACGCTGCCTGAAGACGTGAAGGCGGACCTCAGAGCTCGTGGCCACGTGGTTAGCGATCTTCGCGAAGGAGTTGGAGGAGTGGCGCTGATCGGCATTAACCCCAAGACGAAGCAAGCGACTGCGGTAGGGCCGGCGGCGGAGAGAGCGGAGTAGAGGGCAGGCAATTTTCTATGGGGACCGCCAGAAGCCGAATGCTTGATCTCACGTATCTGATTGCGTCTGCACTTTCAGTGTGCACTGTCGGTGTGGGAGCATTCATCTTCGCAGAAATTCACCACTTCAATCCTCTCTGGGTTTTTCTGATATTGGTGTCCATTGGATTCTTAGCGGGCGCTGTCGAAGAATATCGGACCAAACTACGCTCTGCATCTTTCATTGCGTTTGTTTGCAGCTGGCTTTTTATTCACCTGATCGTAGTCGTCACTATCTGGGGTTCGTTCGGGTGGTTGTACTTGATACCCGCACTGTTATTTGAGCAGGTTCTTTTCTACATGACGGCGTACTGGCTCTTCGGTGTGCGTCCCCCGTCGAGGCGGTGGCCTTTCCAACGCGCTAAGCCATCCGACAGCAACGACGAAAAGACGCTACAAACACGAAGTTAGAATCTTTCCTCTTTGATTGTGGATGAATCTCGATAACTATAAGGAGAACCTATGAAACGCCGCTCTTTTCTGAAAACTGCCGGCGCAGCTGGCGTGATGGCCGGAGCCATACCCGCATGGAGTGTGCCACAACATGCGAATCACAAAGCCTCGCACACAGCGTCATCGAGCAAGGCACCCGGCGCGTCTTCGCCAGAAAACATTCTGCTCAAAGATTACAGGCCGAAATCCATTTACAAGATTCCGATCACGCAGGTGCCTAAGGCGAAGTTTCCTGTCATTGATATGCATTCGCATCCCTACGCCAAGACGGCGACGGAAATTGCCGAGTGGGTCAGGAATATGGACGAGGTCGGCATCGAGAAGACGATGATCCTGGCCATGGCGACGGGACAAAAGTTCTCCGAGATCTATAAAAAATATTCCGCGCACCCCGACCGCTTCGAGGTGTGGTGCGGTTTTGACTACACCGGGTACGACCGGCCAGGGTTCAGTGCCCGTGCCGTCAAGGCACTGGAGCAGTGTCACGACATCGGCGCCCGCGGAGTTGGAGAGCTTCACGACAAAGGAAAGGGGCTGAGTTCAAGCACGGTGACGGCCAATGGCATGCATCCCGACGACGAGCGCATGGATCCTGTGTTTGAGAGATGCGGGCAGTTGGGCATGCCGGTAAGCATTCACGTCGCCGATCCGATCTGGATGTATCAGCCAATGGACAATACCAATGACGGCCTGATGAATGCCTACCATTGGCGGTTGGACAACCAGCCCGGCATCGTCAAGCTTTCCGGAATGGTCGACATTCTGGAGCGCACGGTAAAAAAACACACGAACACGACTTTCATCGCCTGCCACTTCGCGAACCTCGGATACGATCTGGCGCGCCTGGGCGAAGTGCTCGATGCTCATCCGAATCTCTATGCCGACATTGCCGCGCGCTACGCCGAGACTGCGCCCATTCCCCGCTTCACCGCAAAGTTTTATGAGAAGTATGCCGGCCGCCTGGTTTACGGCACCGACATGGGATTTGACAAACCGATGTATCGAATTACCTTCAGGGTTCTCGAGACTGAGGACGAGCACTTCTATGAAACCGAACAGTTCGGCTACCACTGGAGCCTGAACGGCTTCGGACTCTCAGACGAGATATTGCGCAAGGTCTATCACGACAATGCGGAGAAACTGTTGGCTTCGCGAAAAGCTTAAGCGTTACAACTGATGGCCCGGGTTGCCCATGCTCCACGGTAGAATTGTTTATGCGACGCAACCTCTATCCGCTCGTGATCGTGCTCACAATCATGGCGGTGAATTGTTCCGGACAGGCACACAAGAGGGCCATGCCGCCGACTGCGGATCAGGTGGTTGGAACGTGGGCCGGTTTCGACAGCGCTGGCAGTGAGTTCATACGCTTGGAGTTACAAGGTAACAGGTCAGGCTATCTCGCCATTATTGCGCCTCCGGATTTCATCACGCACGATTATGGCGCTCAGGTTTATAGAATAGCTAAGTGGAGCTTCAAAGGCTGGCAGATCACTTGCGATCTATCCCCGAGTTCGTCGAACGCCGAACCTGCGCAAGCAAAGGGGGAGCTCGTCGTGTCGTCGCTTCGTTTAGACATTCGGGGTATTGAGCGTCGATGGAAAATTGACTCGGTACTCTTCCTAGAATCCCAATTAGACCGCTCCAACAAGGAAAGCAAGGACGCTATTTTAGCCTTCCAGAAGAAGTGATTCATTTCCGCGATCGGCGGGCGATCATCTGTCACAGGTTTACCGCTCACCAGGGGAACCGACTGTGAAATTCCTTACCCTTCTCATCCTTTTTGCGTGTGCCTCGGCTGCTTCGGCCCAGCCAAACGCCTCTTTTTATGTGGCCACCAGCGGCAACGATTCCGACCCGGGCACCCAATCCGCGCCATGGAAAACGGTTCAACATGCCGCAGACACCGTTCATGCCGGCAGCACGGTGTACGTGCGCGGCGGGACTTACGAGGAGTTGGTGCGCGTCAATGTGTCCGGAAACGCGAGCGACGGCTTTGTCACTTTCAAAAGTTACCCGGGCGAGACTGCGGTGCTTGATGCATCGCACTTCACTCCGCAAGGCAGACAGAGTGTGGTCACCATTGAGAACCAGTCGTATGTGCGGATCGAAGGACTTGAAATCCGCAATTTTCGCACCGCCGAACATCACCTCACCCCGATGGGCATCAACGTCATCGGCTCCGGCTCGCATATCGAATTACTGAAAAATAATGTTCACGACATTCAACAGACCTTTCCCGGTCGCGATAAACCGGGGAGCGGCGGCAACGGATTTGGCATCGCTGTCTATGGCACGAATGCCAAAGCACCGATCACTGACCTGATCATTGACGGCAACGAGGTGCACCACCTGAAGACCGGATCAAGCGAGTCGCTGGTGGTAAACGGAAATGTCACGAATTTTCGCATCACGCACAATGTCGTTCACGACAATAACAACATCGGGATTGATGTCATCGGCTTTGAGCGCACCGCGGCCGATCCCGCCGTGGACCAGGCCCGCGATGGCGTTGTAAGCCATAATCTGGTTTACAACATCACTTCACGCGGGAACCCCGCGTACGGGAATGATCAATCGTCGGACGGAATTTACGTAGATGGTGGGACGAGAATCCTGATCGAGCAGAATACGCTTCACGATGTGGACTTCGGGATCGAGCTGGCCAGCGAGCACAAGGACCGTGCGACAAGCTACATCACTGCCCGCAATAATCTCATTTATCACTGCCACACCGCGGGGGTTTCCATCGGAGGCTATGCGCCCGATCGCGGACACACCGAGCACTCTTTCGTGATCAACAACACCCTCTATGAAAACGACACATCTTCCACCGGCAGTGGCGAGTTTCAGATGCAATGGAACATGTCGGACAACGTCTTCGCCAACAACATCGTCTACGCCGGCCCGCGCTGCCTGATGTCATTGATTAAAACCCAGGTAGACAAGAGTCAGCCGCCCGCGCTGATTGATCACAACCTTTATTACTGCGACGCTGGCGCCGAGGCAAGCGCATGGGCCGAAGTCTCGGGCACCGTCAAGGGTTTCGATAACTACGTTAAGTCCACGGGGAACGACCAGCATTCACGCTTTGCCGACCCGCACTTTGTCGATGCCGCCGCCAACAACTTTCATCTGCAGCCTGATTCGCCCGCGCTCGGCGCTGGCACAATCGATGACTTGCCGGTTGGAAAACTTGACCTGGACGGCTCGCCGCGAGTCAGTCGCGGAAAAATCGATTTGGGCTGCTACCAGAAGCCATAGGAGATTTGCATGAACAGACCTTCTTTTGCGTTGGCGGTGTTCTTTCTCGCATTGCTGCTCCACGCCTTTTCCGCTAGCGCACAGTCATGGCAGTCGCGAATAAAGGACGAACTATCGGTTATGGGTCATCGCAACTGGATATTGGTGGTCGATTCGGCGTACCCGGCGCAGGTTGGTGCGGGGATCGAGACGATTGAGACTAACTCAGATCAGTTGGAAGTGGTGCGCACGGTTCTCGCCCAGATTAGGACCTCCATCCATGTGCGACCGGTCATTTTTATGGATGCTGAGCTGCCATTCGTTCCTGAACAGAAGGCGGCGGGTGTCTCAAATTACCGCACGCAGATTGCGAAACTTCTGCATGGATACGAAGTTGACTCGCGGCTGCATCAGTCACTGATCGACGAAATCAGCAAGGACAGCGTGCAATATCGCGTGCTGATTTTGAAAACCAATCTCGCGATCCCTTACACCTCCGTGTTTATTCACCTCGACTGCAAATATTGGAGCGCGGATGACGAACGCGAGATGCGGCAAGAAATGCGCGCCAAGGGTGCGAAATAGATTTGGTGATTCATCCCGCAAAAATCGACCTCGGCTCTTACCAGAAGCAATAGGAGAACTCATGCACAATTCAGACGTAACTCGCCGTGAATTCTTGAAGCTTACCGCCGCAACCGGCGCATCTCTTGCCATACCTTCTTTGGGACAAGCTGCCGTCTCACCGAGCGAAAAAATGGTCGGCATCCAAATCGGCGCAATTTCGTTCGTGGATGAAGGAACCGAGAAAGTGCTCGACATCCTTCAAGAACGCGGCGGCGTGAATACGCTTTTTCTTGCTGTATTCACTTACGGTCGTGGAATCGCCGGCAGGCAGATTCCCGGATATCCGCTGCCTAACCACGGCAAGCAGGTTTACGACTTGAATTATCACGGCGGAAATTTCGCCACGCCTCATCCGCAGTACTACAAGGACACAGTCATCCAGCCACAGCACGCGCCCGATCACGGCAATCTCGACATCCTGGAAGAAGTGCTTCCGGCGGCAAAAAAGCGCGGCATGAAAGTGATTTGCTGGATGGAAGATGTATTCCGCAAGGATCTGCCCAATATCGAGCAGGTGCAGGAGCGCGACTTGCACGGGCGGAATCAGGAAACGCTCTGCCTGAACAATCCGAACTACCGGAATTTCTTTTCTGGCCTCGTTGAAGATTTCGCGCGTTCCTACGATGTGGACGGAATCATGTGGGGATGCGAGCGGCAAGGCGCGCTGGGCGACAGTCTCGGAGCCACGCATGACACACCGCCGATTGACCCTGGCGAGGTGACTTGCTTCTGCCAGTATTGTTACAAGACCGCCCGGGAACGCGGAATCAATCCCGATCGCGCGAAGCAGGGATTTCTTGAACTCGAAAAATTCGTGCGCGCCTCGCGAAGCGGCAAGCGCCCCTCAGACGGGTATTTCGTTCAATTCTGGCGAATTCTCTTGCGCTATCCCGAACTCGCCGCATGGGAAATGATGTTTACCGACAGCCTGCGCGAAACCTATGCCACGCTTTACAAAACCGTAAAGGCCGCGAAACCGACAATTCCGGTAGGCTGGCATATCTGGCATAACGACTCGTTTAATCCTATTTATCGCGCAGAGCAGGACTGGCAGGAACTCTCGAAATATTCCGATTTCATCAAGGTGGTCATGTACAACAACTGCGGCGGCGAGCGCATGGCGCTTTACATCGACAACATCGGCTCAACACTCTACGCCGACCTCACCAAACAGCAACTGACCGATTTCACCTATGAGGTGATGAATTACAAAGAACGCGGTTACGATCAGATTGCGCGCACCGGCCTCTCGCCGGACTATGTTTACCGAGAGACGAAGCGCGCGCTGGAAGGAGTCGCCGGAAGCAAGACCCAGATCTGGCCCGGCATTGATATCGACATCCCGACTGAGAAAGGCCACAGCAAGTGCACGCCGCAAAGCGTGAAAGAAGCGGTAGCGGCGGCCTTCCGCGCCGGCGCGCCTGGCGTAATTCTCTCTCGCAAGTATTCGGAAATGAAGCTGGCGAATCTCGGCGGGGCAGGGGATGCGGTGCGGGAATTCAAGTTCTCGAGTTGAATGCTTCGGGTACTCGCTTCCGAATCACGCTGGGATATAGTTGCTTGCTCATGACTCGCCGAATATTCGCAATCCTGATTCTGTTTTGCCCATTGCTTTCCGCACAGACGGAGCAGACCACGGTTATTCGTCCGAAGGAAATTGACGACATCCTGGTAAATCCCGGGATGGGCATTGAGACGTTCAATCGCTTTTCGGGACAAGCTCTGAACGAAGGAACGAAGTGGTCCGAGGTCGGGCCGGAGGCGCCAATTCCGGACGCGCCTGCGGGCTCGGTCGATTTCCCCGCATCGAGCGTTGCGTATCTGCGCTGGTTCTGGTCCCAGCTTGAGCCGCAGCCCGGCAAATATCGCTGGGAGATTGTTGACTCGGCATTGGCGGAAGCGCATCGCCATAACCAGAGGCTCGCCATTCGCCTGATGCCTTATGACGACAAGCATGCGCTGCCGGATTGGTACATCCGATCGGGTGCTCGCCGCGCGAACAAGCCTGAAGATAAAGACGGCGCGATCTGGTCTCCCGATTCGGCCGATCCTCTCTATATAAAGACATGGAGCGCGATCATCAGCGAAATGGGCAAACGCTACGACGGCAATCCCGAACTGAACCACGTCGACATTTCAACCGTCGGCTATTGGGGCGAAGGATGGGGACCGTATCTGCCGGATTGGCCAGTGCAGCAACAGCTCATCGACGTTTATCTTCAGGCGTTCCCGCGCACGCCGCTGCTGATGAACTTCGATGCGTTGCAGGCTCTGGTTTACGGCACCAAGCATGGCGCAGGCTGGCGGCTTGATTGTTGGGGAGACATGGGGCGGCCGGGCAGGAATTTTGCGCATATGCTCGACCTTTATCCGCAACAGATCGCGCGCGGGCACCTGCAGGATGTCTGGCGGACGGCGCCGGTCGCGCTAGAAAGTTGCGGCGTCCCGCAATCGTGGAAGCAGTGGGGATTTTCGTTGAAGCCGATTCTCGATCAGGCGCTGCGCTGGCACGTTTCTACCATCAACATCAAATCGAGTGCTCTTCCGCCGGAATGGAAGTCTGCGTTTGATGAATTCCAGAAGCAGATTGGCTACCGCTTCGTTTTGAAAAAGTTGGAATGTCCGACGCGCATCAAGCCCGGTTCGATGGCACAAATTAACATGTGGTGGTTCAACGCTGGCGTTGCGCCCGTATATCGCGATTACCTGCTGGCGCTTGAAATCGGCGACACGGTTCTTCCGCTCGAGACCGACATCAAGCAATGGCTTCCCGGTGATTCCGTTTACGAAAACACCGCGCCGATACCCTCGGAACTGACGCCGGGAAAATATCGCCTGCGCGTCGCGTTACTTGATCCGCGAACTCGTATTCCGGCGATTCGCTTGGCCATTGCCGGTCGCCAGAGCGACGGCTGGTACGACATGGGGGACATTGTTGTGGGCGGGGAGTGAACCTGCTGACCAGTCAACGGTTTGACGCCCGGCCCGATTGTTACAAAGCTGAAACGAATTCCAGCCGCCATGTACTTGTGATCTGGATTGAAGGCTAAAGGCCAACCAATCACAGGTCTCTTCGAGTTACAATTCGTTCCCTACGCACGGAGAAAGCGGTCAGAAGGAGTTGCCGCATGACGAACCTATCACTCTCCTCCGCGTCTCGAATTTCAGACCGAACAGCCCTTCAAGTAGTGCCCAAGCATGAAGTGGAGGGCTTCACTGCGAAGTGGGAGTCTAAGCAGATCCTTGCCCAGTTGAGCGCCAGTATTGCCATTGGGGACCTGAATCTGGACGCCATGCTTCAGCGCATCGTTGACACTGCCCAACTCTTAACCGTTGCGAATGGCGCTGCAATCGCCTTGCAGCAGGACAAGTACATCGTTTGCCGGGCCCGGGCCGGGGAGATAGCACCGGATTTGAATTGCAAACTGGACAAGAGTTCGGGCATTTCCGGCGAGTGTTTGCGATCGGGTCGAGCGCTGTACTGCGATGACACGCTGGACGACTCCCGGGTCGATGCCGAGGCCTGCAAACGGCTGGGGCTGCGGTCTCTGGCTGCGGCTCCGATTGGGGAAGGCCCAAATCCGCATGGCATTTTAGAGACGTTCTCAGCGCAGCCTCACGCCTTCGGCGACAGCGAGATACGTTTGCTTGAAGAACTAGCCGGGTTGGTGAGCGCCGCATTGCAGAGCAGAAAACGATTCGCTCTGCGCGAGAAACTGGCCAACACTCGGCTGAGTTTCTCGAAAGGGAAATTCATCGTAGCGGGATTTGTGGTTCTGGCCCTTCTGGTTTGGTTGGCCGTGAGGAAAGGGCCGGAACGCCCAAACCGTGGTGCAACGACGGCAGCGGGCACGCCGGAATCGCAGCCTTCTCGCGTAACCGCCGAGTTTTCTCATTCGGAGCGGATACTTGTTGGCAATACCGATACCATGATCAAGCCTGCCGCTGGTGTTGTGACCGCAAGCAAAATTGAGAACGAGGCTGTGACTGCGCCCACGTTGTCTAAAACTGACGCTAACTCCGATACGCCGCTATTGAATATGCCTGCGTCCCATTCACTGTCCACGCAATCTGCGGATGAGAGCACGCCAGTGCCTCCACCGCTTGCGATGATCTCGGGAAGCTCGGAGAAAGGAATTGCGGGATTGTTATCCGATTCAGTCGCCCTCCCAAGTGAACCTACTACGAGATTGTCCCAAGGGATTTCCGGAGGAACGCTGGAGAAGAGGGTGAACCCGGTTTATCCCGCTGTAGCCCTTATGCAAAGGCGACAAGGTCGGGTCACCTTAGACGCGGTTGTGGCAGAAGACGGCAGCCTGCAGAATGTAACCGTGGCTAACGGAGATCCGGTGCTCGCGCGCGCCGCCATGCAGGCTGTCTCACAGTGGCGCTACCAACCATACAAGCTCAACGGGGAGCCAATAAAAAGAGCGACCACGATCACTTTAATATTCAAGCTTCCGTGAGGTTGCAGCGTACCTCCGCTCATATTGGATGAACTAGGGTGCGTAGAATTTGTTGTATACCCTCAGGTCATCTTGATCCTGGTGATATATCGCATTCTGGTTCGCGATCCAAAGTGGGTCGTCGGCAATCGAATGCTGCTAAAGGTCCCGCGCTGGAAGGACTACGAGATGCGGAAAGGGTTTACCAGAAAACCGCAACCGGACGCACCTGCGGCACACAGCAAGAACTACATCACCCCAAGCGGGCTGCAGCGCCTGAAAGATGAGCACCAGTTTCTGCTCACCAGGGAACGTCCGGCCGTGACGGAGGTGGTGGCGTGGGCTGCCGGCAATGGCGATCGCAGCGAAAATGCCGATTATCAGTACGGCAAGCGGCGGCTGCGGCAAATCGATGGGCGGATTCGATTTCTCACGAAGCGAATCGAAGCCGCGGAAGTGGTGGACCCGGAAGCTCCGAGAGCGGGGCAGGCGAAGGTCAGGGCGTTCTTCGGAGCGACGGTGCGCTATGCAAATGCCGCGGGAGCGGAGCGAGTGGTGAGCATCGTGGGCACTGACGAAGTCGATCTCAACCGCAACCACATCAGTTGGGTGTCACCTCTGGGGCGCGCCTTGATGAAGTCGGCAGCGGGCGACAGCGTAGTTCTCCAAGCGCCGAGCGGCGCAGAATACCTCACCGTGCTGGAAGTGTGTTACAAGCCGATTTCTGTGGAACCCTTCCGTGAACCACCCGGAGCCGAGGCCTCGGGACTCCCTCGCCGAGGCTAATCCACCTGATGAAGAAGAGACGAAGAACGCACCGTGCATATATTGGTGCGTTTGTGGTCAATTCTTGCTTGATTCTTTTTGATCTCTTGTGTCATCGTGCTCACAACTCTCCTCGGGGGTGAATTTGTGATCGACAGAACGCATCAGTCTGCACTTCGACATTCAATCGTTTTAATACTGCTTGTGTTCAGCTTCTGCGCGGCCCACGCGGACGTGACCGGCGCAATTTCCGGCACGGTTCGTGACCCCGCACAGGCGGTGGTCGCCGGGGCTCAAGTCAGTGTTGTGAATGTGCAAACCAATGTTGCCCAGGACAGCACGACGGCTGCAGATGGCTCTTACCATTTTCTTGCCTTACAGCCTGGTGCGTACAAGATCACAGTAACCGCTACCGGCTTTCAAACCTACACCAATAGTGGTATTACGCTTCAGGTGAACGACCAGCTTCGGGTAGATGTCACTCTGCAGGTCGGCACAGTGGCGGAACACGTCAATGTTTCAGCCTCTGCGGTACACGTGGAGACGGAAAACACGCAACTTGGGGATGTGATCGACTCAAAGAAGATGCTGGCTCTGCCTTTGAATGGTCGGAGCTACATCGACCTGCTTGGTTTGCAGGCGGGCGTGGCGCCCACTACTCAGGGAACACTTTTGGGGGATCCCAAGAGTGACAGACCAGTTTCGGGCTACATATTCAACGCGGGTAACGTTTCGGTGAATGGCCAGCGCGAGACGGGCAACGCCTTCCTGGTGAATGGCGGCGACGTCAGTGAGGGGCGCAACCTGGGGGCGGGTTTAGTGCCGAATCTTGATTCGGTCGAGGAATTTCGCCTTATCACCAATAGCTTCGACGCCGAATATGGAAAATTCAGCGGCGCAGTAATGAATGCCATCACCAAATCAGGAACCAACGGCTTCCATGGTGACGTATTCGAATTTCTGCGCAACGATATGCTGGATTCCCAGAACTATTTCTTCACTGGCCAGCCCAAATCCGAACTTCACCGCAATCAGTTCGGGTTTACCGCGGGCGGGCCATTCTGGAAAAACAAAATATTTTGGTTTACGGATTATCAAGGTACGAGGCAGGTGCAAGCTGCCGAGACCACCGTGTTCTTGCCGACCGCGGCGGAACGCCAGGGCATTTTCGATCCCACCATCCTGACCGGTACGGTTGATGGCATTGCCACCCCCAGTAGCCCGTGTCCAGCGTGCGGTTGGCCAACGGAACTTTCACAACGACTGGGCTACACGGTCACTGCCGGCGAACCATATTGGACTCCCGGCTGCGACACACTGGCTGACGGTCAGGCAGGGACGTGCGTGTTTCCGGGTGGAGTGATCCCGCAAAGCGCATTCTCACCGGCGGCCATCGGAACTCTTCCTTCCATCCCCGTTCCGAACATCACGAACGGGTCGTTCAACTATGCGGACAATAGCGGGAGGAACACAGTCAGGGATGACAAAATTGGCGAGCGCGTCGACTTTAACAACCAGAAGACCGGTAACTGGTCTTTTTATTACCACTTTGACGATTCGACCGTCTCAAAAGCGCTCGGGGTCTCCAGCACCCCGGGCTTCCCTACGATTACGCCCACCCGCGCGCAGGAATTCGTGATCAGTAACACGAAGACTATTGGACCGACTGCAGTGAACGAGGCGCGGTTGACCTTTTTCCGCACCTCGACCCACGCGGACACCCCAAGCGGCGGCTTCGCGTCGCTTGCCTCTCTGGGTTTCGATAACTCGCACGGTTTGGGAATTATCACGGATGGCCTGCCAGATACCAAACAATTCATGCCGCGGCTCTTTTTTCCCAACTTCAGCGTGGGCCCATCGGATCTGATCACGTTTCAACCCAACAACACGTACATGGTTTCTGATGGATTCACTAAGGCGATAAACAACCATACCCTGAAGTTTGGAGGTGAATTCCGCTATCTGCAAGTGAATGAGCGCAATTTGGCAGACGTGAATGGGGCTTTCAGTTTCGACGGCACCGTAACTGGCGACGGCAGTGTTCCCGATCAGTCTTTTGCCGATTATCTGATCGGCGCTCCAAGCAACAACAGTGGCTACACGCAGGCCGCCTTACAACTTTTGGACTCGCGCACACGCTACGGCGGGGCATATGTACAAGACTCCTGGAAGGCGACTCCGAATTTAACGTTGAACCTTGGCCTGCGTTGGGAAGTCAGCATGCCCTGGTATGACACTCAGGGAAAAATTCAGACCTGGGTCAAGGGAGAGCAGTCAACCGTCTTTCCGCATTCTCCCACAGGGCTCGTATATCCCGGAGACCCGGGCATTCCTAAAACGCTTGCTCCCACACGGTTCAACAACTTCGCCCCGCGCCTAGGGCTGGCCTATTCTCCCAGCTTCAGTGACGGAATCTTAGGCAAAGTGTTTGGCGGTCCAGGAAAAACCAGCATTCGAGCGGCCTATGGTATTTACTACACCTCAGTCGAGGACCTGAACTTGTTCTTCGAAGTGGCTGACGCTCCCTTTGGCCTCTTCTGGACCAGTCCAGGCCCTGTCGAATTTTCCGAGCCCTTCCGCAATCGCCTGGACGGAGGAACCGACGGAGAAGGACAGCGCTTCCCGTTCACCGTTCCAACCCCGGGCGATCCCAACAACAAGAATTTGAGTTTTAAGGTTTACGAACCGATGTCCTTTTTTCCGGGATATGACATTCACAACCGACTGCCCTATGCCGAGCACTTCAATTTCTCCATTCAGCGCCAACTGAGCACATCAACCGTGCTTACGCTGGCTTACGTCGGAACCGAAGGCCACCGGCTTATTGAGCAAGAGGATGTCAATCCAGGCAACGCTGCTCTTTGCATGCAACTGAACGCATTGGGAGCGGCCGATGCGACCAACCCTTCTGCTGGCGGCTGCGGTCCTCAGGGTGAGCAAGACACTTACACCCTTCCTCTCGGCGCGACTTTGGGGGTGGGATGCGACCCGTCTCTTTTACCACCCACGGCAAGCTCCCCCGCCACGCAGAACTGTATTTATGGGACGAGAAACTTTCTTCTTAAGAACAACTACTGCCCCGAGTCGCAAGGATTGTGTTTTGGAAACGCCAATACGCTGACTCATTTGGCAGCAAACTCCATCTACCACTCCGGCCAGATCACTATTGAGCGCAAGGCCGGGGACTTAACTTTGCTGGCGTCTTACACACTTGCCAAGTCAATAGACAATTCGTCAGCTTTTAACGACCTGGTTAATTTCCAGAATCCCAGGTTGAGCCGCGGCTTGTCCGATACGGACGTGCACCACAATTTTGTGGCCAGCTACATATGGGCGATCCCGTTCGACAGAGCTTTTGGAGGATTGCCGAAGCGGTTGACGCAGGGTTGGCAGGTGCAAGGCATAACTCGTTTCTCGACAGGTTTCCCGATTCAAATGCAGCAGAGTGGCGAGGATATTTCTTTGTCGGGAAGCTCTTCCACGGATATGCCGGATGTCGTTGGCCCAGTGAAGATAGTGGATCCGCGCAAGGTGAACCCGAACTGTCCTACGTCGTCCGGAAACGGATGCTACTTCCTGCCGCAAGCATTCGCTCCTAATACGACACTTGGAACCTTCGGAACAGCCAACCGGAGATTTTTCCACGGTCCTGGCATCAACAATTTCGACATAGGTGTGAGCAAGCGAGTTCAAATCACGGAAGCGAAAGCTCTCGAGTTTCGTGGCGAGTTTTTCAATATCTTCAATCACGCTCAATTCATCAACCCGAGTGGCGACATCGACGGTGACTTTGGAATTGTCACCAGCGCGCGCGACCCGCGCATCGGGCAGCTCAGCGCGAAGTTCATCTGGTGATCTGATCAAGGCGGGCGAGGCTAGCCTCGCCCGCCTTCTCTTCTTTATCTCTTCGGCTTCTCTTATACCTGGTGTATCGTGCTAGGCTGTCGTCATGGCCGTTGTCCTCCTCCTGCTGTTGATGGTTGCAGCGCCCTGCTTCGCGCAAACGGCTGAGAGTTACCGCCAACGAGCAATAGCACTCTCTCAAAAAAAATCCTGGGACGAAGCCATTGCGAACTATCAAACAGCGCTCTCCCTCGATCCGAATGACGCTCTCACTCACTACAATCTCGCGCTCGCTATGAAATACAAGGGCGATGCAAACGCCGCAGCGGGAGAGTTTGAAAAAGCCATTCAACTGAAACCGAAGTGGGCTGAGGCACACTACGGCTTAGGCGCCACCCGGTACGATCTGCGCGACTTTCCGGCGGCCACAAAAGAACTGAAGACGGCTGCACAGCTCGATCCGCAGAATGCCGCCATCCACCGATTCCTGGCGCGGGTTGAGTCCGAACAAAATGATTTTTCTGACGCTGAGCGCGAATTGACTCAAGCCGTCCAATCGAAGCCCTCGTCCGATTCATATCTAGAACTTGGAGCAATCAGAGGCCAGCTAGGCAATCTGAACGGAGCGGCCGCCGCATTTCGTCGCGCGCTGGCCCTCAATCCACGCTCTGAACCTGCGCACCTGATGCTGGGCATCGCGCTGCGCCGTCAAGACAAACATCCCGACGCGCTAGTGCATTTCCGGAAGGCTGTCGAACTCAACCCCAAGGATCCGGAAGCACACTACAACCTCGGCATGGAACTGAAATCGGGAAACGATCTGACCGGAGCAATTGCGGCGTTTCGGCGTGCGATCGAGCTCAAACCTGATTTCGAGCAGGCGCACTACAATCTCGGCATTGCTTTGCGCGCTCAGGGTGAGACCAGTGCCGCAAAGAAAGAATTGAGCGATCTCAAGGGGCTGCACGATTTTCGAACGCGACTGGCGCAAGCGAAAATGTTGACCCTTCAGGGTGTCTCTGCCTTGAAAGAACAGAAACTCGATGATGCTCTAAAACTTTTTCAGGAAGCGATTGCGCAAGCTCCCGAGTTGCCGACCGGCTACTACTACTTGGGCCTGACCTGGGAGCGCAAGAACGATGCCACAAAAGCATTGGAACTCTACAAGAAGGCATTAGAGCTGAAGCCCGATTACGCCCAGGCCCACTCCAGTCTGGGGCAGTTGTACTGGCAGCAAGACGATCACGAGCATGCGCTTGAAGAATTCCGGCAGGCGGTGATGTGCGATCCCGATCTCCCCGAAGCCCATTACAACCTCGGCCTGGGCCTTGCGGAATCGGGCCATCTGGATGAGGCGACAAACGAACTTAGACAAGCAATCGGTCTGAATCCCGAATACACCGATGCGCGCGTGCAACTGGGGCTGGTACTGAGTCGCAACAACCACACATCTGCCGCTATAAATGTTTTCCGCGAACTTGTCAGTCGCGATCCGAATTTTGCCGAGGCCCACAACAATTTGGCGCTGGTGCTTTTGCAATCAGATGACCTCCATGGCGCCGAACAAGAATTTTCTAAAGCCATACACCTGAAACCAGAATATGCAGAAGCTCACTACAACCTGGCTTTAGTGCTACACAAGGAAGGAAACGAGACCGCGGCAAAAGTGGAACTCGACAAGGCCTATGACATTGATCCCAGCTTGAAAAATGCGCAGCAACAATAGGGTGGCAATCGCAAATGCTGGCTCGTCAGCCGTTGAATAGTTCAAAGTCCCTTGACGCGATAGAGCACGACGCCGTGCGGTGGAACTACAGCACTGATAGTGCCGCTTGCTTTCTTCGTCTCGCCCGCCCACAGGTCGTGTAGCGAATAGCCGCTTTTGTTTCCGGTAAGCCCCACGGTGGGAATTGGAACAGACACTTCCTCTGACTTCTCGCCGGTGTTGAACAGACCGACGATCACGTCTCCGTTCGGCTCCTTTTTGGTGAAGACCTGATGGTTACCGGTCTTCACTACTCTTTTCGCGGCGATCGAATCCTGGTCAACCGCAAGCACTTCGGCGTTCTTCAAATATTTCTCGACGTCCGTTTGATCAAGGTGAGTAAGATCGATTCCGAGAATAAGCGGCGAGGCTCCAAGTGCCCATAGGCTGAGCTGGGTCTGGCGCTCGACTGGAGTCAGCCCGTCGTTGTCGCCGTTTCCTATCTCGATGGAGTCATAGTCGTTGAATCCGCCAGGGCCAGCGTAAGGCTGCCACTTTGCTACGAAGTCGAAGCGGTTCGAAACGTCGGCCCAACTGGTCAGCGGATAGCTGCTGTCGCCTTTTTCGCAGCGATAGCATTCAACGTCAGGCGCGAATTCCCATTGATTGGCGTACTTCATCAACGGGGGAGCGAGAGCGCTGGTATAGCTGCCTTGGGTGACGTCCAGAACCATGGGCCGCCCGCTGTGCCGTATCGCATTCGACCATGCCTTCACGTCAGGGGCGTTGTTGTCACTCATGCCGTCGATCTTGATGTAGTCGATGCCCCACTGCGCGAGCATCTCGACCCACGAATTCGTATACTCCTGCGCTCCGGGCTTCGTGTAGTCGACGCGGACCATGCCCTTGCAGTTGTAGTTGTTCTCTTTTACAGCCGGTTCCGCGATCTGGGAAGCCGTGTACGATGTGCCCTTAATCTTTGTGTTGCGGCTGACGGCCTGCTTCGAAATTCCCGGCGTAACGTAGATTCCGAACTTCATCCCCAGACTGTGGATGTAGTCAGCCACGACCTTGATGCCATTGGTATCTCCCTGCGGCGGGAATGGCGATGGGTCTGTGATCCAGCGGCCATAATCATCAACGTTCGGCCCCTGCGGCCCCGGACACTGGTACCAGAAGTCGTCGAGGTTTATGTATTGATAGCCGAGTTGCTGCAATCCGGAATTGTGCAGCGCGAGCGCCTGCGCTTTCATTTTGTCCGCTGTCGGAAGCTTGCGGAGGAAGCTCCAACTGCTCCAGCCGAGAACCGGTGTACGCTCGAGACCGTTATCTTCTGCGCTGGCGGTGTGCAGGGTGGCGACCGCGAACGCGATCAGAAGTGCTGCGGTAAGGCTATGTGTCCGTTTCATCGAAAAGATCGTCCTCTTCACCTATGATATGCGCCGACAAGAGCAATTTCGCATGTGCGCGGATTTGGGTCGATGACAGCATTCTCATTGTGACCTCAGCACAAAACGCAGTATCATCGCCGCGGGAGTGAATCAATGGAACCGCCGAAATCGAAACTACCGATCGAAGCCATCGAGCTCTACAACGATTTCATTCACGGAGAAATCAGCCGCCGCGCTTTTATGGAGGGCGTGCAGAAACTAGCCGGTGGTCTGGCTGCGACGACGATTATCAATGCACTGATGCCGAACTATGCTTTGGGCCAGCAGGTATCGCGCACGGATGACCGGATTAAAGCCAGTTACGAAACCGTGCCCTCGCCGAAAGGCAACGGAAGCATCAAGGGATATCTCGTGCGGCCGATCAGCGCCGATACACGCTCTGAAACCGTGACGAAGTTGCCGGGCATAATCGTGGTGCATGAGAACCGCGGTCTGAATCCGCATATAGAGGACATCGCGCGGCGGTTCGCGCTGGCGAACTTCATGGCATTTGCGCCGGACGGGCTCACTTCTCTCGGCGGGTACCCTGGTGACGACTACAAGGGCGGCCAAATGTTTAACAAGATCGACAAGGCCAAGATGCTCGAGGACATGGTTGCGGCCGCGCTGTGGTTAAAGTCGCGGGCCGACTGCACGGGAAAGATCGGCGCGACCGGTTTCTGCTACGGAGGCTCGACATCAAACATGCTGGCCGTGCGGCTGGGAAATGATCTTGCGGCTGCCGTGCCGTTTTATGGCGGTCCTCCTCCAGCCGAAGATATTCCGAAGATCAAGGCAGCGATACTCGTCCACCATGGGGAACTCGACACGCGACTGGCGGCGACCTGGCCGGCTTACGACCAGGCGCTGACGGCGGCGCACGTTCCGCACGAAGGCTATATCTACCCTGGCGCTGTGCACGGCTTCAATTGCGACGCGACGCCTGAACGCTATAACAAGGCCGCGGCCGATTTGGCCTGGCAACGCACCATCGATTGGTTCAACAAGTATGTGCGGGGGTGATTCGCATGGTCACTGGGTGAGTTCCTCACAAAGGGCGACGCACTTGCCGAGTACTTACTTCAAGTCTGATTGCCAGTTCTCGACAAGGGTGATAGGAGCTGCCTTTTCCGGGGGAGCAGTATTAACGATGAAACGTTTTCCGTCTGCGGAAACGTCATACGGAAAGTTAGAATAGCCAGGGTTAATGTGAAATAGGGCGTTCGCAGTCCCTAGCTCCAGTTTCACGCGTCGATATGCCACGGGGACAGACATTAGTGTCTTGTCCGGAGCTAGATAGAAAATTTCTCTTCCATCAGGTCGCCAGCGCGGGGTACTACCACCCGTTACAGAAACCTGTACCCTTTCACTCATAACTGCAGATGGCGAGCCAGACTGGGTGCGAAACGGAACAACATACACTTGTTCTCGGCCTGATTGATCAGATACGTAGGCGACCCAACGCCCATTCGGCGAGAATTGGCCATCTTTTTCGACTGAATTGCCCTGAAGCAATCGATATGCCGACCGGTCGCCCTGGGTAGCATAGATCCACAACTGACTTTTCGTTCGACCAATATTGCTGCCTTGACCGTAGAGCAAGTAACGACCATCTTTGGACAAGTCGAGTGGCCAGCTGTCAGTTCCAGTGTCGAGTACCGGCTGCTCGGAGTTTGCGCCATTGGAGTCAATTCGAGCGAGAGTGTAGTACTTCGCTTTCGAGCCGAGTATGAGCTGTTTGCCGTCCGGTGACCAGATTGCCGATCCATGATCGAACTTGCTGAAAGTGACCTGTGTGCGGACGCGGCGGACAAGGTCGTAGACCCATACATTGCTATATCCGACCTCTCCGATTCCGGTCGCAATTTTTTTCCCATCGGGCGAGAGTTGCACTTCCCATTGAAAAACGGGGGTTCCTATGCTTTCCAGTTCCTTTCCTGAGCGATCCAACCACCGCAGTTGAGTTCCGCCTACCTTCTCTCCTAATTCGTAGGCCATTGTGTTCTCTGAGACGTCGAAGACAACTTTCCAGATTGAAGAGTCATAGAGAACCTTTTCGCCCGTAGGTCGAGGTTCCCCCTGCGTCTGCCCAGCTTGAGGGTCGAATCGCTGCATCTGGAACATGCCATTGCTATAAAAGAAGAGAAAGCCGGACACATAGGCACCATCACTTTCACTGGGTACCAAGAATTCTGGCCTCTCTCCGTTGATTGAGCCCAGGTAGAGTCCGTCGTGAGCTGCGTCACGAAAGTGGCTGGCCGCCAGATACAAGAAATGACGTCCGTCGGGAAGAAATTTCGGCCAGCGGTGAGTTGTATGTATAGAGGAGTCGATTGTCGTTAGCTGAACAGGAGACCCTCCTGAATCCGCAACCTTATAGATTCCGGTATGGGAGGCAGGGGCGAAAATAATGACATTTTTCTTCCAGCTTCCGCCGCGCCCGAACGGAGCGTCGCAGAGATTTATCGGCGGCCCGCCCCCTAGTCGTACCTTTTTAAGCTTCCCATTCGCAAAGAATGCAATCCATTGCCCATCCGGCGACCAAAACGGGAACGTGGCACCTTCAGTGCCATCCAGGGGATCCGCAGACAATTTCGAGAGTGGCCGAACCCAAATCCTCCCGGGCCCTTTGGCGTCGATGGCAACAAAAGCCAATTTTCTTCCGTCCGGCGACAGCACCACCGAACCGCCATCGTCATTGATGAGATTGAAGGTGGCCCCTTCAGGCGGGAGAACATAGGACCGGCTTGCAGGCAGATTTGGAGTGTAGGCGTACTTGATCGCAAACAGCAAGGCGATAACTCCCAGCGCAAGAATCCAAAACAGCGATTTCCGCAAGGGTGGGCTGGAGTCACGACCTGCAATGCGAGAAGACTGAACGATTCTAGAGGACTCGGTTGCCAGTTCGACATTGCCAGGCGGTTCGATTCCTGCCGAATGCGCTTTCACAGTTGCTAAGAACCGGTATCCACGTCGGGGCAAAGTTTCTACGAATTGCGGCTTTTCGGCAGAGTCGCCCAACGCCTCTCGTAGCCGGTTTACCGCATTGTTTAGACCGTGGTCGAAATCTACAAAAGTATCGGAGGGCCAAATTTCTCTTTGCATTTCCTCGCGAGTCACAAGCTCCCTCGGCCGTTCAAGAAGTATGGCAAGAACCATGAAAGCCTGGTCGGGAAGACGCACTCTGGCGCCATTTTTGCGCAACTCGCGGGAACGCAAGTCAGCCTCAAACTCACCGAACGAGACAATTCCGGCTGAGCTGGGCGAAGATGCCACGCCTACTCCTCACGTCTTGGCTGAGGCTCCCATTTTATTCTCTCCGAGAACCTTCGCGAAAGGATTGATTCGACTCAGAGAGAAGAAAAGGAGATGAATCTGATACCGGATTGATTGACCGGGTCAATCGTTTTGCCGCATTTTACCCAGCAAGGCGCGCCGTGTCGGATGTCTCCGAGTATAGAGGCAATCATGCTTAGACGTTTCTCGTGGATAGCTGTCGGATTCTTTGTCGCGTGGCAGCTCGCTTGTGGTAGCGGGCCTGCGAGGCAATCTCCGGAGTCGGGGTCTTCAGTCCCGCCTGGTACGCAGTCGGCAGATATTTCTATCTCCCCTGCTACTACGCCGGTCGGTAGCCCGGACTTGACTCTGACGATTACGGGTTCGCAGGACTTTATATTCGTTAACGGAACGCACAGGCTCACTCAAGTGTTTTGGTCGAGCGGAACGGGATTGGCAACTCCGCTGGCGACAACCTTTGTCAGCAGCTCACAGCTTACAGTGACCGTGCCAGCAGCGCTTCTAGCCATCCCTCAAGCTGCCACCGTACACGTTGAAATACTGGATCCGCAGGGTGATGCTCCTATTGCGACGTCAAGCTCCGTCTTCTTTCAGGTGACGTCAAGCCCCACTCCAACCCCAACTATTTCTTCCATGTCGCCGTTGACGGTTGCAGCCGGGAGCGGGGATCTGACGATAATGATTGAGGGATCGAATTTCGGGCACTACGGACATTTCGTCTGGAGCACTGCGTTCTGGACAACGAACGGCAACCTCCATGACACCGGCACATGGCTGCAAACGACGATTATGAGTGATAGCCAAATCGTGGCAGTGATCCCAGAAAAATTGTTGCAGAGTCCGAGATCAGCCAAAATTGTCGTGATGAACGGAGACGTTATGGGCATGTCGGACGGGTACTTCGGCTATCCGAGATCAAACTCGGTCATCTTCACCGTCACTCCGTAGCTCGGACGCTCACCACGCGGTAGGACGAAGCGATTCGAACCTAAGCAGCAAGAAGAGGATATCCGACATGAAGTCACTTCTAAGAATCACCATGGTCTTGATAGCCTTCGGCCTGCCTGCACTCGCGCAGGTGCTCCAGCCGAACCCGCGTGCGGAACGCCGGGATTATACGAGAGGCGATGTCCCAGGTGCGATCGGCGCGAAATGCCAGAAGCGCACGGCCGGCTCGAGTGCGCGTAGGGGACAGTACAATTTTATGCAGGTGGATGTCTCCAGAGCGATCTCCACGGGCTTGTTCGGAATCAATTCGAGGGGGCAGACAGTTGGAGAGTATGTGGACGGAAGCGGTACCTCCCACGGTTTCCTGAGGAACATCAATGGCTCAATCGTCACGATCGACTACCCGGGAGCTATCTTCACAGCGGCGAACGGGATTAACTCTCAAGGGGACGTAGTAGGACGTTGGGACGATTCCAGCGGCATCAACCATACATTCCTGCGCACCTCTCGGGGAGCGATCACGTCATTCGACCCTCCGGCACCCTGCGTCGTCACTTCCACTACAGTTGATACCGAACCGACGAGCGCGCACGGGATCAACGACTTAGGTGACATCGTCGGCCGGTGCCTCGACGCAAGTGGCAAGGAACTTGGCTGGCTACTGTGTCACGACGGTAGCTTCACGATCATCGACAATCCCAGCTTTCTCACGATTGATAGTTGGGCCATCGACAACAAGGTGACGATAGTCGGCGACTACAGCGATGCAGAATTCGTCCACGGCTACACCTGGACGGAGACCGACGGGTTCACCACGCTGGACTTCGAAAAACAACCCGACACCGCCGTGCGCGCGATTAATCAGCGTGGGGACATCAGCGGAATTTACTTCGACGGGCTCACTCTCCACGGGTTTTTGCGGCTGAAGAACGGCGCTGACTTCACAATTGATCCCCCTGGCTCGACCGAGACCGACACTGCGGTGATCAACAAAAACGGCACAATGGCGGGCGCCTACTCGGACGCCCATGGCAACGGACACGGCTACATTGGCATACCTGCCGCTGCTGGACGACATCATTGAAGAGTGGGATTCCTTCTTGAATTAGGTCAGAATGGTGGCGAAGTCACCATAGCACTCACTGACCTAGCCGAGAGGAACTTGCTGCAAACTGCCTATTCACGTTGTTAAATCCGCGTGCTAACCTCGCTTCGTGCAGGCCATTTCACGGCAGCCAGCGACAAATCGCTATCTCCTCATTCACGCCTATAGTGATAACACTCGACGCATAGAATTCGGCTCTTTTGTAACTACAGCCACCGGTCATTTTTTTCGGACTCGCACTAAATCAATACGCAGCATTTGACCGGCGAGCGGATGATCGACCACTCCGGGAATGATCTGCTGGCGATCGGGCGCGTTCTTGGCATTGTCTATTTGCCGATCGTTGCCATCGATGACCTGGATGACGACAGATGCACTCGCCGCAACCGGGATAGTCTCTTCGAAGTCTTCTTTATAGATGATGTGCCCGACCGAGGGATAGTGATTCAGCCAATAGCTATGCTTGGGATTTGAGACTGCGATCTCCCAGCGGGACCAATCCGGAGTGCTGACCTGGCCATCAATCTTGAAGTAGGGGTGCTTCGAGTCGGGTGTATCGCCCCCGCTGATGGTGGTCGGTTCGAAAATGCCACGAACGCGGAGCGTCACGTCGTACACCGTTCCAGTTTTTCCCCCAAAAGTGAACGACTGCTGGTGGTGCTGATCATGGAGGCAAGTGTCAGGCTGCGGCGCGTATTGCCCGGTGCAATCGTCGTGCAAGAAGAATTTGTCGAAGCCGACCGCAGCCTTCAGAGGTTCGTCCTCCTGTAATTGCAGTGCCATAGCAGAAGGAGAGAGACTCGCCTGCGCGGAGACAAGCTTTCCATAGCCCCAAGCTAAAGCCATGAAGCAAATGACAGCCAATGCGCCTTTCAGCAAAGGTAGCGCCGAACAGAACCGGAAACGTCCGAACGGTGGCATGATGAAGATCGGCATCTTGGCCTCCAGTTTTGGAAGACTGCTTCAGCCATGTCCAATAGTCAAGCCCTGGAATTCGTCGGAGGTAGCGGGAATTGCCGAGTGGTGATAATGGCGATATCGCTCACTGAAGCGCCTGGTTTCAATACTTGACTTCCGAATTGCGTGTGACGCGACGATGTGCGAAATCAGCATGCTCACATCTAGACCTCAATTCCGTCCAAAGATCACGTGAAATCAATGGAGAAAATCCACACATGGATGGAAGTGATTTGTCGAAGCGACTGTATGACCCACAGTGACGATGCTTCTCATCGGTGACGACGTAAGCCCGGACAGGGTATTGAAAAATATTTATGCTCGTCTGACGAATCCCTCGCGAACGGAGGTTGGCAATGAGAGTTCTGCTGCAGGATCTGAGTTACGCGTTCCGGCAAATGAGCAAGGCGCGGGGATTCACCGTTATTGTGCTGCTTACTCTGGCGCTCGGTATTGGCGCTAACTCGGCCATCTTTACCCTGATCAATGCCATTCTGCTCCATAACCTGCCGGTAACAGATCCGAAGACCCTTATCCGTATCGGCGACAAAGACGACTGCTGCGTCAATAGTGGCTGGCACGATGATGCGGACTACTCACTCTTTGCCACAGACACCTACTACACGTTTAAGAAGAGCCTGCCAGAGTTTGAGGATCTGGCAGCGATGGAATCTGGTTACGCGTGGCGGCCTATCACGGTTCGCCGCGCCGGATCCCAAACGGTTGCGAAATCCGTGGTGGCTACGTTCGTCTCCGGCAACTACTTCCGCGTCTTTGGTCTTTCGCCGGCGGCGGGCCGGCTCTTTGCCGACGCGGACGACCAGAAGGGCGCATCCATTACCGCCGTGATGAGATACGACACGTGGCAGCGGGATTATGCAGGTGATCGGAACGTAGTGGGCACCACGGTCTACATCAATACCAAGCCGGCAACAATCATTGGCGTTGCGCCAAAAGGATTTTATGGGGATCGCATCGACACCAATCCGCCTGAGTATTTCCTTCCCATGAATTCGATGGATGAAGTGATCGGCGCGCCGTACTTCACTGATCCTGATACGCAGTGGGCGTACATAATTGGCCGCGTCAAGCCGGGAACTTCTATATCAGCCCTGCAAGCAAAGACCAGCACGCTGCTCAAGGCGATTTTCGAGCCGCTGAAGACTTTTACTGACAAGCGCGCCAGGCAGATTCTTCCCCGCACACACGTAGTGCTCACTCCCGGCGGTGGCGGTATCCAGAACATGCAGTCCGATTACAAGGACCACCTGAAGCTGCTGCAATGGATTGCCGCGCTGGTTCTTCTTGTGGCCTGCGCCAATATTGCTAACCTGCTCCTGGTGCGTGGCATGGGCCGTCGCGCGGAGCTTTGCATCCGCACCGCACTGGGCGCACAGCGCAGCCGTATTGTGCGCCAGCTCCTCACGGAAACCATTCTTCTTTCGGGTATGGGCGGCCTGCTCGGCCTTACCGTTTCCTATCTCGGAGCGCATGCGCTGCTGGCGCTCGCCTTTCCCAATCAGGCCAACATGCCGGTCAGTGCCGCGCCTTCGCTGCTGGTCATCGGATTTGCCATTGGGCTTTCTCTGGTTACAGGCATCCTGTTTGGTCTAGCGCCAGCGCTGATGGCCGCGCGCACCCAGCCCGTTGAATCTCTGCGCTCCAACGCGCGTACGACTACTCAAGGAGCATCCTTATTGCAACGCGGACTTGTTGTTCTTCAGGCGGCGCTTTCTCTCGTGCTGCTGGTTGCCGCGGGCCTGTTTGCGCAGAGCCTCAATAAGGCCGAGAACGTGGACATGAAACTGGATACTACGAACCGCTATATCGCTCACATTAACCCGCAAGCCGCCGGTTATAAGAACACCGAGGTCGAACCGCTTTATCAGACCATCGTTGACCGGTTCCATCAGATCCCCGGAGTTCTAAAAGTCGGCCTTGCCACCTACACTCCAATGGAACAGAACAATTGGGGATCAGGCGTAAAGGTCCAGGGCGAGCCGGACCTGAACAAGAGCGCATCGTGGGTGAAAGGCACCGCGGAGTACTTCGATTCGGTCGGCACTCGCGTCGTCATGGGGCGAGGGTTTCTGCCGCAAGACATGCTGAATGCACCGCCCGTTGCCGTCGTAAACCAGGAATTTGTAAAGCAGTTCTTCGGCAATCGCAACCCGATCGGCCATCGCTTTGGTTTTTCCGGCCCCGGCCAGGCGGGCAGGGATGGAGCGCATGAGATCGTCGGCGTAGTGGAGGACACCACTTACACAAGCATTTATTGGAAAGACCATGCCATGTACTTTCTGCCGCTTACACAGCGCGCCGGCAGCGCCAATGACCCCGACGACCATCTCGAAAAAGATCTCTCCATGTACGCCGGAGCCCTGGTTATCCAGACCAGCCGCCCGATGCCCGGATTTGAAAAGATCGTCGGCGAAACTCTGGCGAGCATCAACCCCAACCTTACAGTCGTAAAGTTCCAGACATTCCAACAACAGATTAGCGACCGGTTCATCGACGAGCGGCTGATTTCGCGGCTCACATCGCTATTTGGCCTGTTGGCACTTCTTCTGGCCGCAATTGGACTATATGGGGTCACGGCCTATACCGTAGTTCGGCGCACGCCGGAAATTGGCGTCCGCATGGCGCTGGGAGCGGGGCGAACTCATGTGATCGGAAGTGTCATGCGCGGAGCGATGCTGCAGGCGGTGATCGGACTCGCCATCGGCATCCCGGTGGCAATTTTTTGCGTGCGGTACGTCAAGTCGCAGCTTTATGACATCACCAGAGTGAACGTGCCGGTGATGA
>DAIPJJ010000041.1:1534-26294 GCA_036770325.1 Terriglobales bacterium | reverse complement strand
GGCGGTGGCCGTCCGCGCCCGGGCCGTCGTGCTGGCCGCGGTGGGCGAGGTGGCGCGCGGGCCGGTGGCGGTCCGGCTCGGTCAGCTTAACGGTAAAAAGAGCAATCGTTGCGATTGCAGAAACTCCCAAAGCAATGCCGTATACTCCGGCTGGTCCGCGCAATGCCGCGTAAAGCAGGCCTCCCAGCGCGGGACCGAGAATTGTCGCGCCCTGAAAGATGGTGGCATTCCATGCGACCGCGTTGGGAAACACTTCGACCGGCACAAGCAATGGCAACAGTGATCGTGCCGCCGGGGCATTGAAAGCTCGCACGACTCCGAGCAGTACCAGCACGCCGTAGATAGGCCTGACGTCGTGCATTCTCAGGTGAGCGATCTCGAAAAGCAGGGCGTAGCAGATGGCAAACCCGACGTAGCAGCCGACCACCAGGCTCTTGCGGTCGAAACGATCGGCGGCATGGCCCGCGGGCAGAAAAAATAGGATGACCGGCAAGAACTGCGCCAGACCGACCAATCCAAGATCGAGCGGTTGGCGCGTGATTTCGTAAACTTGCCAGCCTACGGCGACAGACTGCATTTCAAGCGCGGCGACCAGAAAGAATCGCGCCACCGTGAACATGGTGAAATTCGAGTAGCGGAAAGCGGCAAGCCCCGCGTGCGAGTCGCTGTCTGGCATGTGCTTCTAATGTGCCATAGAGAGCGAAGATGGTACACACGATAGAATGAGCACTCAGCAGTCAGCAATCAGCATTCAGCCAGTCAGGCAGCGAGCTGTGAGCAGTGAGCGACGAGCGAAGCGCCGGTGGCTGATTGCTGACTGCTGAGTGCTGAGTGCTTCTTTCATGCGCTTCGAATTTTTCATTGCGTCCCGATATCTGCGTGCCAAGCGCAAGCAGGCGGTGATTGGCGTCATCACGGTGATTTCGATCGCCGGAGTCGCAGCCGGCGTGGCGTCGCTGGTCATCGCGCTCGCGATCAACAATGGATTTCGTCAGGATTTGCAGGACCGATTGCTGGGGTCGACTTCGCACGTAAATCTGCTGCGCACCATGGGAGACGGCATTCGCGACTGGCGTCCGCTGATGGAGCGATTGCAAAAACAGCCGCATGTGATCGCTGCTGCGCCTGACATTTACGAGCAGGTGCTGATTTCGATTGGATCGAATGCGCGCGGGGCGGTGCTGAAGGGGATCGTTCCGCGGGATGAACGGAAGGTCAGCGATCTATTGAATAGTGTGAAGGAAGGTTCGGTGCAGGAACTGGAAGCGGATTCTTCGGGGCAAGAACCGACGGGCGAGGACGCCCGTTCCCCCACAAACGACGCCCGTCCCACCACAAACAATGAGAACAATCAGAGTGATTCGCTTGCTGCCGTTGAGCAACGCCGGTCTTCGATGCCGCCGATCATTCTGGGGACGGAGATGGCGGATGAACTCGGCGCGAAGGTTGGATCGACGGTGCTCGTGACCAGCCCTCAAGGCGAGTTAACGCCGTTCGGCATGGTTCCGAAGTATGTCCGGTTTCGTGTGGTTGGGATCTTCGACTCGGGTTTTTACGATTACGACTCGTCGTGGGCGTTTACGAGTCTGTCGGACGCGCAACGGCTGTTCTCGCTCGGCGATGTAATCCAAATCATCGAGTTCAAGATCGACGATATTTACAAGGCGGCCGAAGTCGGGGTGCAACTCGAGCAAGCAGCAGGCGCGGGATTCATGACAAGAAATTGGATGGAAGAGAACAAGCCCATCTTCCATGCGCTTCGATTGGAGCGGCTGGTGACGTTCATCACCGTCGGGCTGATCGTGTTCGTGGCCGCCCTGAATATTCTGATTTCGCTGGTCATGATGGTGATGGAGAAGACGCGCGACATTGCCGTGCTGATGTCGATGGGGACAAAGAAGTCGCAAGTGAGGAAGATTTTCGTGGCACAGGGCGCGTTGATTGGAATAGTCGGGACGGTGATCGGGCTGGTGATTGGTTACGTTCTTTCTTATTTAGGTGGACACTATCACGTGTTCGCGCTTGCACCGGAGGTTTATTCGATCGACTATGTTCCGTTCGCGCCGCGCGTGATGGACGGAGTTTTAGTCACTGTGGTCGCGGTAGGGACGTCGTTGGTGGCTACGATCTATCCGTCGTGGTCGGCGGCAAGGATTTTGCCGGCCGAAGCGTTGAGATACGAGTGAGGGTTTTCTTCGGCGCGGGCTGATGCCCCCGCGTATTTAACCTGTGGTCGCTAGTCGGCACGAGTAAACTCGTACCCTTCCCGGATTTGCTCCAGCCGAAATCGTTGCTGATGCAAATTCCGGATGAACATATCCTGCGGCCCTACGGATGCGCACAGAGCTGACACTACACAATTTGAAAGACACACATTGAGCTTGCAAGCACGGGAAGGGCACGGCTTCAGCCGTGCCGTAAGGGATTCGTCTTTGACGTACGGTGCGGCTTCAGCCGCACCGTTTCAAGTAGGAATTATTTGTTGGTGGAACGATCTTCGACTTCACGCGGGTGCGCAACTGCCGAGCGATACTGATAGTTGGAGGCCATCTCACATGTGGTATAGCCGCGCCTTCCAGTCTCGCCATCACTAAAGCGCTCCCTCCGCTTCACTTTGTACATGCGCATGGTGTAGCAAACGCCGTCGTCCAATTTGGCGAGTGGCGGATCGGCGACGGGAGGCTCACCTTCTGCGCGGGCTTTCGCGACCGAGTAGATCAATCCCGATGGTTGGTCGACCGCTTGCGTGATCGCGCTCTGTACGGAATCTGACGATATTGGTGAGGATGTGTTGTCGGCTGCCACGGCTGCGCCTGCGAGAACAAGGACGAAGAATAGAGGTCTGGCGAGGGTCATACCGAGCCTCCTGTGTTTTCTGCGAGTGATTATAGCTCGAAAGTTGACCAGCCCGTCGCATGAGCGATGTCGTTCCGAGGCGCTTTAGCGCAGAGGAATCTGCTTCTACCTTCCAAAAAAGCAGATTCCTCACGCCTGAAGGCGTCGGAATGACATCAGCCAGGGTTGTGCGTTAGACAACCGAGAGCAGGTTCCCGTTCGACTCCTTCCCTGCGGTCGTTCGCCCAGGGCAGCCGCTGAAGCGGTTCGGAAAATGACAGCACTTAGGAATTTTTGGGTTATCTCCACGCTGGCATCCCTCTCCCGCGCATTTTGCTTGCCTGACCATGTTTTAATGACTCAAGCAAAATTCCGGCGGATGTAAAGTTTTCACCCGGGAACTCAGCTTGAGACGAGGAGCATACTAGTTGCATCTAAATCAACAGGCGCTGCGAATCGAAGGGCTGACAAAGGTTTTCCGGTCCGGCGCCTCAGAACTGGTGCTCTTTGAAAACCTCTCGTTCGAAGTCGCGCAGGGGGAAATGCTCGGGATTGTTGGCTCGTCGGGCGCAGGCAAGAGCACTTTGTTGCACATCCTCGGCGCGGTTGATAAGCCTTCCGCGGGTGAAATATACTGCGCGGAATTGCGACTGAATTCTTTGTCGGACAATGCGGCGGCGGAGTTCAGGAACAAGGAAATCGGCTTCGTCTGGCAGTTTCATTACCTGCTGCCCGAGTTTACCGCGCTCGAAAACGTCGCCATGCCTTTGTTGATGCGAGGAGCCCAGAAGTCGCAGGCCGAGAAAGAAGCCCGGCGCTGGTTGGAAGAAGTTGGCCTGGCACAGCGGACGCATCACCGGGCCGGCGAACTTTCAGGCGGGGAGCAGCAGCGGGCGGCATTGGCGCGGGCACTGATCACCCGGCCGAAGATTCTGCTGGCCGACGAGCCGACGGGCGATCTGGACAGCCGTACCGCCGAAGTAGTTTTTGAGTTGATCTCCCGGTTGCATCGCGAGTATCAGTTGACCTCCCTCATCGCGACGCACAACTTCGGATTTGCGCGCCGTTGCCATCGCGTATTGCGGCTTGAGAACGGGCGAATGGAAGAGATTGTGCCGGAGAATCTGGTTGAATGAGGGGAAATGCCGATCTTAAAAGCTGTAGTTCCAGATCGGTTTTGACAACGCATGAACCGAGAAGAACACCGCTGACAGGTGTTCTTAATATAAGGAGGAACTGCGATAATGAGTTGTGGTTCCTTTCGTAACCTTGAACGGTGGTAAAACAGAGTGAGGCCCATGATAATGAGGACATGGGCTCGATGAACGCAACGTTTTTGGGGTTCCGGAGAAGTTAGGCCGACTCGACCTTTCCGTCTCTGGGGGAATCTGGGGGAAGGGGTTATGTTCGAGCGTTATACGGAAAAAGCACGGCGCGTCATATTTTTTGCACGCTATGAAGCCAGCCAGTTCGGTTCTCCTTATATAGAAACCGAACACCTGCTCCTGGGACTCCTGCGCGAAGATAAGGCCCTGACCAATCGCTTCCTGCGTTCTCACGCCTCGGTCGAATCCATTCGCAAGCAGATCGAGGGACACACAACCATTCGCGAAAAGGTGTCGACTTCTGTCGACCTGCCGCTGAGCAACGAGTGCAAGCGTGTGCTTGCCTATGCCGCGGAAGAAGCCGAGCGCCTGTCGCACAAGCATATTGGTACCGAGCATTTGCTTTTGGGTTTACTGAGAGAAGAAAAGTGCTTTGCCGCAGAAATTCTGCACGAGCGCGGCTTGAGGCTTTCGACCATTCGCGAAGAGCTGGCCCGCAGCAGCCAGGAAAAAGCGCAGCCGCAGCGCCAGCGTGAATCTTCTTTGCTCAGCGAGTTTTCGCGCGACCTGACACAAGCCGCAATGGATAGCCAGCTTGATCCGCTTGTCGGTCGCGAAAACGAGCTGGAGCGAGTAATTCAAATTCTGTGCCGCCGTACGAAGAACAATCCGGTTCTGATCGGCGAACCTGGCGTAGGCAAAACGGCAATCGTTGAAGGACTCGCGCAGCGCATCGCTGATGGCGAGGTGCCATCATTCCTGGCCGATAAGAGGATTCTTGGACTTGATCTTTCACTGATCGTCGCCGGAACCAAATATCGCGGACAGTTCGAAGAGCGGCTTAAGACCATTATGAAAGAGCTGATGGAGTCGCAGAACTGCGTGATCTTCATCGACGAGCTGCACACGCTGGTTGGCGCGGGATCGGCAGAAGGCTCGCTTGATGCCGCCAACATCCTGAAGCCGGCGCTTTCGCGTGGCGAAATTCAGTGCATCGGCGCAACGACTCCGGGAGAATATCGCAAGTCGATCGAGAAAGACCGCTCGCTTGAGCGGCGCTTCCAGGCCGTTAAAGTTCCGCCTCCGAACGAGAGCGATGCCACCAAGATTCTTTTCGGCGTAAAAGACCGCTACGAAAAGTTCCACGCCGTCACTTACACGGACGAAGCAATCAACTTCGCGGTCTCGCACTCGAACCGCTACATCCCGGACCGGTTCCTTCCAGACAAGGCGATCGATCTGGTCGATGAGGCCGGCGCGCGCGTGAAGCTACGTCAGACTTCACTGCCAGAAGACATCACCGAAGTCCAGAAGCGGCTCAAGTTCATCGTTCACCGCATGGAGAATGCGGTCGCGAACCACGAGTTCGAAAAAGCTCGCTTCTATTCCGATGAAGAACGCAAGGAACGCGAGAACCTGCGCATCCTGCGCGAGAAATATCATCTTGATGAATCGGCGACTGGCGTAGTCAATCGCGAAGATATCGAAGATGTCGTTTCGCGCTGGACCGGCGTTCCCATCGCCTCGATTAAAGAAGAAGAATCTGCGAAGCTGCTGCGCATCGAAGAAGAGCTGCACAAGCGCGTCATCTCGCAGGACAAGTCGATCAGCGCTTTGGCTCGCGCGATCCGCCGCAGCCGCGCCGGCCTCAAGAACCCGAACCGGCCGATCGGATCCTTCTTATTCCTAGGTCCGACAGGTGTTGGTAAGACTGAAGTTGCCCGCACGTTGGCACAATTCATGTTCGGCACCGAGAAGTCGCTCATCCGCTTCGATATGTCCGAGTTCATGGAGAAGCATTCGGTCTCGAAGCTGATCGGCTCGCCTCCGGGATACGTTGGCTACGAAGAGGGCGGCCAGCTCACCGAGCGTGTGAAGCGCGCGCCCTATTCGGTCGTGCTGCTCGATGAAATTGAAAAGGCGCATCCGGACGTGTTCAACATCCTGCTGCAGGTGTTTGAAGACGGCCAGTTGACCGATGGCCTCGGCAACACGGTCGATTTCAAGAACACGATCCTCATCATGACCTCGAACATCGGTGCCCGCCATTTGCAAAAGCGCGAGGGCCTGGGCTTCCAATCGACCAAAGAAGATGCGATTGCCGATAAAGTCGAAGAGCTCGTAAAGAACGAAGTGAAGCGCACGTTCAATCCCGAGTTCCTGAACCGGTTGGATGAAATCATCATCTTCAACGCGCTCACCGAAAACGACCTCATCCAGATCCTGGAGCTCATGGTTACGCAGCTCAATGCGAACCTGGCGCAGAAGTCGATTACGGTCACGGTTGCAGACGAAGCGAAGAAGTGGATCCTGAACCAGACGCTCACCGACCGCAGCTACGGCGCTCGCCCGCTGCGCAGGGCCTTGCAGAAGTACATCGAGGACCCGCTCTCGGAAGCGCTGATCCAGGGCACGATCACCATGCGCCCGGCGTTCATCGAGGTCTTCCTCGAGGACAATAAGCTGTTCTATCGTCCCGTAGACTCGAAGGAGAACGACGGCGTGCTGCTGTACGAAAATTAAAACTCGCAGTGCGAGTCTTATCCTGAGCGAAAACTTGGCGGCCTGACGCGCGGAAGTTGCGCGTCGGGCAAGCCGGAGCCGAAGGATCTCCAAACGAAGAGCCGCCAGCGAAAGCTGGCGGCTTTTGTTGTTAAAGAGCGTTCCTCAGGACTTTCTCGACGTCACGTCGACCGTGCAAAATGGACACAACCTGCAGCGGCTTTGTTTCAGGTCGGTACACAATCAAGTACGAATATACCGAGAAGAACTTTACCTCCTCGTTAGTGAGGTCTGCTCTCCAGTGCCCCGCGCCGGGACTTCTAACCAGAAACTTAACTTTTTCGAGGACCTTTTTCTCGACACGGTTTGCCGTCTCCGGGCTGCTGTGGTCTCGGATAAACCACCAGATATCGACTAAGTCCTGCGCGGCCTGAGGCGCAAGGATATAACGCGGAGTCATTCTCGATTAGCTTTGAGTTTCGCCAAGTAGGATTCGAGCTGGTCCTCCGGAATGCCCTCACCCCGATCCAGTTGTTCGATGCCGCGCCGGATTTTCCTGTTAATCTCGGAACGATTTTCCGCGAGCCAGCGATCCTGCTCCTCCTGAGTCTCGACCAATCGCATCAAGGTTTCCTCGATACTGGCCGATCCAGTGCTTTCGACCTGCCTTTGCAACCGCACCTGAAGGTCTGGATTACGGATCTCGATGTTCATGACACGAGTTTAGCACTACTCATCTCCCGATCCTTCTAGTCTGTAGGTGCTGCCGCGCGGTACGAGAATGGCTGTATTGTCACTCTCAAATGGACCAATCACAAGTCGGTACGGCTTGGGGCGCGGTGGGCCGAAAAACAGGGCATCGCCCTCTAACCCAGACTGCACAAAGGCTGGCGGCTTCATCCCGCTTTGAAAAGGCCCGTTGAATACTAACAACTCAAAATTCTTCAGCGACTTCGTTTTATCAATGACAACGCCGGCGAAATCAGTTATCCCATCCCCGTTGAAATCGCCCGTTGCAGTATATGGATGATAGTCAGGAACTGACTTCCAAATCCCGCCGCCACTATGTTTCATCTGTTGGATGTCTTCATCGCACTTGCAATCCGCAACAGTAGCGAGTCGAAATTTCGGATTTCGAGATAGCCACGATGCCAGGACTGCCTCCTGGCGAGCGGTAAGCGTGTGAGCCGCGAAGCAAGGGGAAACCGCCAAAAAGGCGCCGATAGCAGCAAACGCAGTCTTCACAAGGAGCTGCATTAAGGAATTATGTCGCGAAATTCTACGACTTCAAGGCACGTTGGTCATCTACAAACCATGCCAGACATTTCATTGATCGAGCGGATATTTCAGAACGCCCAATTCGTGCAGTCGCTGGGAATTGAGCTGGTGTCGTGGGGTAAGGGCTGGTGCGAAACGAGAATCAACATCGAACCTGTGCATCGACAACAGCACGGCTTTATCCACGCCGGCGTGCTGATGACCCTTGCCGACCACACCTGTGGCGGCGCTGCGGCAACGACAATTCCGGAGGGCAGCGACGTGATCACCGTGGAGAACAAGATTTCATTCCTGCGTCCCGCGACGGGGAACGAACTTACTTGTCGCGCCGAAGTATTGCGATCGGGGAAAAATCTGGTGTTTGCGGAAGCGCAACTTATGGTCAATGGCGACAAAGGCAAAGTAATGGTCGCGAAAGCATCGAGCACGCTGGCGGTTATTCCCCTAAAGGCGAAACCCGCAGCAGGCGGATAGATCGCTTCCGTACCAGTGTTGCATGCGGAAAGCAGATTCCTCGGAACTGAAGCTCCTCGGAATGACAGCAAGCATGGAGCTGTGCGCCAAACCACACGCAGGCTGTCCCGCGACTTGCCATTTTAAGAATCGACAACTAACTGTTAGCATAGCCGTCAGGAGTAGTTATGTTTCGTCCTACTGCTGCTCTGCTCATTCCCATCGTCGCCGTTTCCATCTCTTTCGGCAAAGATAAAGATAAAGACAAAAAAGATAAATCTCACGCCACGCTCCCTGAATTTGTTCTCCGGGCGCAGACAGCCTACGTGGTCATCGATCCCGACGCAGGTGAACCGGTGACCGACCCGGCAGCGAATGCGCGGGCTCGCGACGAGGTAGAGAGAGCGCTGATGAAGTGGCGGCGCTTCCGGCTCGTTCCTGATCCGAGCCTGGCTGATCTTGTGATTTCAGTCAGGAGAGGCAGCGGCAGCACGGTAAGCCCGACGATCAGGGGAGGTCCGATTGACCAGCGTCCGGTGATCTTTCAGCCGAGCGATGGCGATATCCGAGTCGGCGGACAACAAGGGCAGGCTCCCGGCGAGGACCCGCGCGATCCTCTCGGCCGTCAACCTCACATCGGAACCGAAGTCGGCGGAGCCGAAGACACGATGCAAGTATTTCTAGGCACCCACGACGAAGGCAACGCTCTGGATAGCTCGCCGGTGTGGCGCTACATCGCGAAAGATGCGCTTCGTGGTCCGAATGTTCCGGCGGTCGACCAATTCCGCAAAGCCATTGACGAGAGTGAGAAGGCGGCAGCGAAAAATAGCAAGCATCCGTAGTCATATTGACGAGCTTTGTCGAACCGCGGCATTCCGAAGTCAGCAGAATTGCTGTTTCCCGGGGAAAAGCAGATTCCTCGTCCTTCCGCTTCGCTCCAGTCCTCGGAATGACATCGATATATGTTTGCAAGTGGTTGGAGAGGTAACTGGTCAGTAATCACGAAAGGACGCGTCCTTTGGTGAATTTTCCGCCTAAACCCGCATAAACACGAGCATTTACGTTCAATTTTCGGCATCTGCGTTCTAAACACTTTCTGATTGCCTCAATTCCCGCAACTCCCGTAGTATCAAAAAATTGCAGGAAATTTGGCCGACCACAACACTGCGGGCTGGGTTTTTGCAATCTAAGTAGCTGTTAAATCCTGGGGAATGGGTACAGGGAAGTGACCGCCAGAAAATTTGTCGCGCGCCTCGCCGTTGTTGTTTCCGCTCTCATCTTTGTTGCTCAGATCGGTAATGCTGCCACGATTAATACTCGCTCGCTGACCACGCCTCGGAAATCGGCGACGGTCAAGGAAAATCCGCACGCGCGGCGGCACATGCATCATTTGGCGCGCAGCCGGCGAGTGCGTTCGCGCACGGTCCACGCGTTGAAGAGGCACCATTATTACGAGCGGTTCTACGCCAGCTCTTACTCGGACGACATCACGGATGGCGACATCACGACGGGTGAAGATCCGATTGTCCGCCAGGCTGCGATCGACGCCATGGGCAACATGAATGGCACCATGCTGGCAATCGAGCCGACAAGCGGGCGAATTCTGGCGATGGTCAATCAGAAGCTGGCGCTCTCGAGCGGCGCGCAGCCGTGTTCGACGATTAAGCTCTCTGTGGCCCTGGCTGCATTGAGCGAACGCATTATTACCAAAGAGACGCAGGTCCGGCTTGGCGGGCGCTACCACATGAACCTGACGCTCGCGCTCGCGCACTCGAACAATGAATACTTCGAAGCGCTCGGCCGGCAACTGGGCTTTGAGCGCGTGGCGCACTACGCGCACCTGTATGGCCTGGGCGAGCTGGCTGGATACCACATCGCGGGTGAAAAGCCGGGAGTTTATCCGGAGGAAGTGATTCCTGCGAGACTCGGCGGAGTGGGCAAGATGTGCTCGTTCGGCGAAGGGATTTCGATGACGCCGCTGCAACTCGGCGCCCTCGTGACAGCCATTGCGAATGGCGGCACGATGTATTACTTGCAGCATCCGACAACATCGGCCGAGGTCGCGAATTTTCAGCCGATCGTGAAACGGCATCTCCCGATCAAGGGTTTAATTCCTGAACTTTCTGATGGTATGGCGGGAGCGGTCGAATACGGCACTGCGCGGCGGCTGCTCACAAATTTCAACGAAGAAGAAGTTCTTGGCAAGACCGGCACTTGCTCTCACGCCGGCACCCGCTTTGGCTGGTTTGCGAGTTATGCGAACACGAATTTCGGGCGCATAGTCGTGGTTGTGTTTCTGGAAGGCGGACGGCCGACGTTCGGTCCGAAGGCGGCGGAGATTGCAGGGCGGATGTATCACAATTTGTACAATCACGATTTCTTTGTCGAGAAGCCTGTGACGCCAGCGACACCCAAGATGCGCGAGGCGAGTTCGTCAGATTAAGCGTCGGGTTGGGCCTGCTGTCCGTCGGTTTGCGTGGTGCTCGGCGCCTCCCGCGCGTTGGCGCTTCCTTGCCTTAGCCACGACTGACGCCCCTTCGACAAGCTCGGGGCCCGTGAAATGCCTCCGTGGGTTTTCCTCTGTGTGACTCTGTGTTCTCTGTGGTTAGGCATTTGCGCGGTCGATCTCTGACGGCACAACGTCAGCATCGAAATTCCTTAGTCCACCTCAAATTCTGCCGCGCGGATCGCTGACTTGTTTCCTGCCGAGTCCAAAGCTTTCAGCTCGAGCCGGTAAGAGCCGGGTTGCAACTTGTCTACCGGAATTTTCAATCCAATCGGAACCACGGGATTTCCCGCGAGGATTGATTTGTCAGTTGCGGCGATACCCACATCCAACGGCGCGGCGCCTGTTTTGACGTCTACGATTTTCAATTCCACTCCGACCTTTGGCGTGGTTGGCCCGGTCAGCAATGGCTCATAAACTTCCAGATACACGAGCGCTGGTTCATTTTTCTTGAAGTGGTAATCTGCCGCGGGAACGATCTGCAATCCGTTTATCACCAGCGGGACATAGCCCGCGACCAGATCAGCATCCAGTCCGGCCGTGATTTCCGAAACGGGATATGCTTCCTTACTCATTGCCAGGCCACTCAAGCTGAAATGCTTGCCGTCGTATGAGTCGACGGTCAGCGGAGTTTCGAGCTTTCCCACGTTTTCGGTGCCCGAACTGAAAACCACAGCCAGCTTGTATTGGCCTGACGCTACATCGAACTGGTGTTCGTAGCGGAATGGCTTTTTCTGGAAGTCATGAAGTTCTGACTTCTCCAGATCCAAATGCACGGTGTCACTAAACCGCGCGGCTTCTGTTCCGTCTGATTTGGTGGCAATTCCGAGGACGTTGATCTCCGAGTGGAACTTGCCTTTCTCTTTGGAGAATTTGATTCCAGTGGATGGAATCTCCATTGCAACATTCACTCGCGCCACATTTGCAGAGGTGAAGAAAAATGGAGCTTCGAGGGAACCGGTGCTCGCAGGTCCGTTCGCAGCCTGGCTGGCAAGCTGGCGTTCGATATCGGTGCCAGCCAGCAGATCAACCGGCTTCACATTGCAGTACCCAGTTCGCGATCTCACGATCGTGCCGCCGCGATCAATTTTCACTTTGATGGTGTGGCAGCTACCTTCCGGAGAATAAGGCGGAGCGTAACCAAGAATGTAGTACTCGTCCTGCTCTTTGCCGATGCGCTCCAGTCCGCTCAGCAGGTCATTGGTGTTGTGAATAACAAAGCCGCCGGTGCCGAGAGCAAGTTCATAGAGCACGTCGTCATTTGACGTGAAGTTCGGAATATGCGGCAACAAATTGCTGGGCTGCAACATAGGGTTCGGCATGTAGTTGTAAGACGGCCTGAAGCCGCCAGCATTGCCGCCGCCGTTGCCACCATGAGCTCCACCGGTGCCGCCTCCATGGCCACCCCCTGTGCCACCTCCGTGGCCGCCGCCAGTTCCGCCGCCATGCCCACCACCAGTTCCGCCCCCGGTGCCTCCCCCAGGATGACCGCCACCGCCGCCACTAGGCCCTCCAGTTGGGCGGCCCCCGCCTCCGCCTCCCACACCGACCGGGTGTTGAACAAATACGAGATGTGGTGTTCCGTGACCTGAATGGCTGCTGGAGTCAAAAACCGCCGGCAGGAGTTCTCCCTGAGCTTCCGAAGCCGGAACTCTAAGCTGCGCGGTGACGAGACCACGAGCGTCGATGGGATAGACGGCGACATTCGACCGATTACATGCGTCAATGGCAGCAGTCAGATCGGATTGCAACTCTAATGACAACGGGAAACCCGACGTCAGCAGGACGAGCGTTTTACGGCCAGGCACGGTCGAAAGACTCTTGGCCAGGTTTCGCAGGCTCAGCAGCATGTTTCGCGCGCTGAAATCAGCCGCCGCGTTAACCAGCCAAGGCACTTCGATCTCGCCGTCATCAGATCGTTGCGAGAGGGCAGGGCGGAACTCCGCCGAAGCTTTCCCAGCGATGCGGTTCTTCAGGCGCTGAGCATCGGAGGTGAAATTCTGGGTGATTTGAAGCGTACCGGAAAAATCGACCACGGCAATTGGCCGGTTCGGTCCCGCAGTGGCGTCAACAAATTTTGCCGCCTCTCGCCGGGCGACCATTTGATCGGCATGGTCCATGTCCGAATCGTCAAAAAACATCACTAAGTAATGCTTGGCGGACTTGTTCGCAGAACCAACACCGCTTTCATACGAAAAGCTCTTGACCGCTTGCTCCTTGTTGTCTTCCCACACGCGGAAATCGCCTTGAGCGAGATCGCGGATGTATGCGTTTTTCTTATCTGTAACAATCGCGTCCACTAACACCAGCTTGGTTTGCGCCTTGAACACCGTGGGTTGGGAATTCGGCGCGGGCGGTTCGGTGGCTGGTGCAGGTGGCTGCACTTCGCTTGGCGGTTGCTGTGCTTCGGCCGACGATTGCTGGGCATGAGCGACATCTTTTCCGTTCAAACGCCAGGCAATGAGTGTTGAAATGGCGCATATTGTCAGGGCCAAAGCCAGCCAGTGCATCTTTTTCATACAGCACCTCAACTTCACGGAATTTGTACTGCGCCGTTCTCGGCGCACATCGAGCCCCCGGCGTCACGCACGACCAGCCGGACTAAATAGTCGCCCGGCTTCAAATCGAAATTGCTCTTCACGCTCAATCCTGAACCGAGCTGCTTTGCCAGCGTGTCATCTTTCAAACGCAACTGAAGCGTCTTCTCGATGCCAGTTACGTAGTTCCCATTCCGATCGAAGATGACGGAAACAATCGTGAGGTCATCGTTATTTCGCCCTTCAGCCTTGCGGAAGTGAAGCTGCTTCACGTCAACATGGGCGAGGACCGTGAGTTTCGCATCCGATTCGCTGGGCTTGAAGAATTGGGTGTGCAGATCGATTGGCAACTCGTGCATCTCTTCCTGGGAAAACACCGCGTCTTCAATGTCCTGCTTGGCGTCCTGCTCCGAGCCGGGCGGCTGTTTGGGAGCGAAGTAACCGCGGCGCGCCTGGATTGAATACTTCTCTGCCGAGTTCAGTGTCACCTTTATTTTGTGATAGGAGCCGTTCGTCTTCAGATTTTGCGGTGAAAAGCCGAGTACGTAGTGATACTCAGGAGTAGACGCGACCCGGCGAAAGCCATCATTTAGATCATTGTTGTTGTGAAAGAACACTCCGCCGGTGGCATCCGAGAGCTCTCCCATAACGTCTTCGTCGGCCGACGCAGCGGCCATCTGATATTCGGTTTCAATTCCGGCAGCGATCGAATTCTTGATTCCCCGCTGACTCACGTCGCCGTTGGGAATTATGGTGTATAGGCCGCGAGCGTCGAGGGCATTGACGACGGTGTTTTCCCGGACCGCGCGATCAATGATCTCGTCCACCTCATATTCGTAGTGCGGAGTGATAAAACCGGGCGACGCCAGTACCAGCACACGCTCGCCAGGAACTGCCGCTAGCCGGCGCACAACATCTTTGAGCGACGTCAACGCGAGCCTGGTCTCGGCATCGCCGATAGTCAATCCCTGGGCAGCGGTTGAAATTGCCATCTGCCGAGCCGGTTCGGCGAACTTTGGGTCGTCGTCGAATGCGCATGCAAGCGCATCAGCCGAGACTGCGGCCAGCGCGCGATCATCATTCTTGTTTTGGATCGCGTCGGCAAGGTAATAAGTCATCTTCGGACAATCGTTCACCGCAGGCGAGCCAATGGGCCGGGGTGCCAACTTGTTCAGTGCGTCGCGAAGTCTGGCGTGATCATCGGTGAAATCGACCTCACCCTGGCCAGAGGTGGTGTAGATCGCGCCTCGGTCAGTCTCTTGCAAGCCATCGATACTCTTGCCTGCGGCCTGACGCACTGCAAGCAAATCGCCGGTGACAACGTGCACATCGTCGAAGACGTAAGCGATATAGCGCTCGGGAATGTGGGCTGAGGATTGAGCCATCGGAGGCCCAGAGTCGGGAGAAGCTTGAGATGCTGTCGCTTCGCGGGCGATCTGTTCTCCCGGGCGTTCGACGCTGAATTTCGTGATCACCTGCGGCTTGCCGTTATCCAACAGACGAAAATCTTCTTTATGAAGAGTGCCGATCGCGTTCCCGCGCAAGTCGCGGACAACCACATGCACTTGCACCAGCCGGACATTGACCTGGAAGGTCGTCGGAGCCTCGTGCGAAGTCATCTCGGGAGAGGTTTGCGCAGCAGTCGAAGAACTTGACGAGGAATTCTGTTCTGGCGCGGCTTGTGCCGGAGAAGCCGATCCAGCATCAGCGCCAACGATCGTGATGAGGAGTGCGCAGAGAATTCCGAGACGTGCGACGCGACGGCGGATCCTCTCGGCTGGAAACAGCATGAACGCCTCGGCGCTAGGAATAGGCCGGGGACATTCTACTCTGAAGTGGTTGTCTTTACTTGAAATTGATTGTCAGTTGAAGGTCACATCGACATCAGTATCAGCGTTGATCTTGTTAATTGTGCAAACGGGGCCATTTATCGATGGGCAGCTTGCACCCCAGCCGCCGAAGGTACCGCTGGTTGCGGCTGTCAAAGTGATCGGTCCGGCGCCGGTCGCGTAGCTTTGGGCGCAAGTTGCCGAGCAGAGAGCTCCCGTTGGCGAGGAGAATGTAACAGTCCCAGTCCCGCTTCCAAGAAAGGTGACTGTCAAGACTGGGCCCGCGTTAGCGCCCGTGAAGCACGTCACGTTAGCCGTCATGTTTCCCGTCACGATTGCGCCGGATGAGCCTTGGCCGTTGGTGCTGCGATTGGTCTGAACCGTAGCTGAGACGACCGTGCCGGTTCCGCACACGTTGCCAGTTGCAGTGATCAGACCGGAGGAATTGACTGTGATCATCTGGGAATTACTAGAAGCCCAGGTGACCTGGCTGGTAATGTCCTTTGTAACCGGCGGATGAATGTAGTGGCCGAGTGCGCGCAACTGCACGGACAGACCAGCATTGAGATTCACCGGAATGTTCGTCGCCCCGAAGGTTTCAGTCGCGGGCTGCACTTCAATCGATTGCAACTCCTGGTCGTGGCCGCAACTCAAGCCGGGAATCAGGCACGCCAAAATTCCCGCCACGAACGCACCCCGGTACAAAACACCACGCATCTGGGAAAACCTCCCTGTAGAGGGTGGAGTATAGCACTCCAGCTCTGGAGGGATGAAGGGTTGTTGGTGAGCAACGAGCAATGAGCTTCGAGCAAGCTTACCCTCCCTGGATTCTTGTTATTAAGGAAACGAATCGAGGTGTCGCGGGCGCGCACAAACTGCATGGACAGCACCGATGGATACGTCCTTCGACTTAGCGCGACATCAAACTGTCCCGCTCCGCTCAGAATGAGATGGCTATGAATTAATTTTCACTTCGTCGCGGGCGACAACGCCGTCCTTGATGTGAACTACGCGGTGGGCGTAAGCGGCGATGTCATTTTCGTGGGTGACGAGCACGATCGTATTTCCCTCGGCATGAAGCCGGTCGAACAAGGCCATGATTTCGTTGCCAGTCTGGGAGTCGAGATTTCCGGTTGGCTCGTCAGCGAGGATGATCGACGGCTTGTTCACCAACGCGCGCGCAATTGCGACTCTTTGCCGCTGACCGCCGGAGAGCTCGTTCGGCTTGTGCTGCAGGCGCTGGCCCATGCCGACAGCTTCGAGCGCGACTTTGGCGCGTTCAGAGCGCTCGCTGGCAGGAACACCGCCGTAGATCAGCGGCAGTTCAACATTGTGCAATGCGGTCGCACGCGCTAACAGGTTGAACGTTTGGAAAACGAAGCCAATTTCCTTGTTGCGAATGTGCGCGAGTTCGTCGTCATTCAGTTCGCTGACGAGCTGACCGTTCAACCAGTATTGGCCCTCGCTCGGGCTATCGAGACAGCCGATCAGGTTCATCAGCGTGGATTTCCCTGAGCCGGAAGGGCCCATGATGGCGACGTACTCATTGCGACGAATCCGCAGATTGACACCGCGAAGCGCGTGCACCTGCTGCTCTGAACCCATGTCATAGGTCTTCCACAGGTTCGAAGTCGCGATCATGCACGACTCAGGCGGGGCCGACACTTCCGGCTGAGAGATGCTGATTACTTCTGCGGTCGCCATCTTGTTCTCCTGCTCTGACTGGGACACGAATCGCTCTCAGTCCCTTGCCATTGGACGGGCCAGGCGCCCATTGGTGATATGTAAAGCCACGCGGTTACTGTGCATTGAAGGGTACGACGGGCAAGGGCGAAAAGTTCCGCCGTTTGCGACCTGACTCCCAGAGGATATGTTGATTATAGCTGCCGCCACCCCCCAGTGTGATGCAGCCGGCTCTAAACTTCGAGTTCCGAAGTCGGCACTCCCCAAAGTTGATGCTTTTACAAACTTTGAGGGCAACCAATCCGCAACCTGCAAGAATCAGGAGTAAAGGGGTGTTTGCCCCTATGTGCTTCCCATTCAGCGGCTTGTATTCCGATTGCCAAAGACATAGAATAATGACACTCAGAGTGCGTCTGAAGGAGTACTCTTCCCGTATGTCCCGGTTCCCAGTGTTGCGCACAGTTCCGTCTTTCGTGCTCTTATTTGCTGTTTGTCTTGCTCCTGCTGCCTTTGCCAGATCCGGCGCGCCGGATGGCGAAGGTTCCAGCGCTCCGCAAGCGGACCAGAAGAGTTCCACCGATCCGTTGCAGCGGCCGATCGATGAAAAGCGTCGCCGCCAGAATGCCAAATCCATAAAACACGAGCTCAGCGATAACGACAAGAAGTGGCTGAACCAAGACGTGCGTTGGATCATTACCGATGATGAGCGCAAGGCGTTCATGCAGCTTTCGAACGAAGAAGAACGCGAGCAATTCATCGAAGCCTTTTGGCAACGGCGCAATCCCGATCCTGACAGCGAAGATAACGAGTTCAAAGACGAGCACTATCGCCGCATCGAGTATGCGAACGAACACTTTCCGGCCGGCAAGCCAGGCTGGATGACGGACCGGGGCCGTATTTACATCGTCTATGGCCCGCCGGACGAGATTGAGTCTCATCCTTCAGGTGGAACTTACGAGCGTCCGATTGAAGAGGGCGGCGGCGAGACTTCGACCTTTCCTTTCGAAGACTGGCGTTATCGCTACATTGAAGGCATTGGGCAGGAAGTCATCATTGAATTCGTCGATACGTGCATGTGCGGCGACTACCATATGACGCTCGACCGGGGCGAAAAAGACGCACTGGCGAAAGTGCCTGGTGCGGGTCTTACGCTCTACGAGCAGATGGGAATGGCCTCGAAGGCAGACCGCTTCCAAGGCGGTCTTGAAACCCTGGGAGCAGGGCCGGGAACGACCGACCGGCAAACTAAACAGTTCGACCGGCTGGAGCAGTACGCAAAGCTGAATTCGGCGCCAGCTATAAAGTTTAAAGATTTAGCAGAAGCTGTAAGTCACAAGATCAACTACAACAACCCGATGCCGTTCGACGTGCGCACCGACTTCGTGAAGATTACGAGTGACACGGTATTGGTACCGGTGACGATTCAGCTCAAGAACCGCGACATCACGTTTACGAACAAGGACGGCGTTCAGCACGGGGTAGTGAATATCTTCGGTAGACTCTCCACGCTGACCGGGAAAACCGCGCAGACGTTTGAAGATACCGTGGTTGCAGACGTTCCCGCGGAGCTATTGCCGAAGGAAGTAGAAAATTCGAAAATTTACTGGAAAGCAGTCCCACTTAAGCCCGGGCGGTACAAGCTCGACCTGGCTGTAAAAGATGTGAATGGGGACCGCACGGGAACCTACAGCCGCGGTATTGTTGTTCCCGAATTTGCGGACGACAAGCTGTCGAACTCGTCGTTGATCGTTGCGGACGATGTTGAGCCAGTTCCGACGAAAGTTGTTGGCAGCGGCATGTTCGTGATCGGTACCACCAAGGTGCGCCCGCGGGTTGCGGCCGCGGACGGCAAGCCGGCATCGTTTAAACGCGGACAGAAGGTGAACTTCTGGATGCAGGTTTATAATCTCAGCGTCGATGACAAGACCCACAAGCCCTCGGCGACTTTTGAGTATGACATCGTAAACGCGGCCACCAACAAGCAGGTGGTGCACGCGGTTGAGTCGTCGGAGAAGATGGGCAACGTCGGCGAGCAGGTCACCTTGCAAAAGGCCGTGCAGGCAGCAAATCTTGACCCAGGTATTTATCGCATTCAGATCAAGGTTAGCGACAACATTTCAAAGCAGACCGTAGATCCTACGGCGACGTTTTCAGTCGAGTAAGCTGATTCTGAGAACTTGATGCGAAGTAAACTCGGCTATCTCGTGATCGCGTTTGGGCTGGCGCTGCCCTCGTGGTGTGCCGACAGGGCTGCTTCCATCTCCGGTTACATTCACAGTTCCAATGGAGCGCCGCAGATTGGCGCGATCGTTGAGGTGATCGGCAGCGCTGCTGCCGGAACTTTCCGATTTGTTACGGACGACAAGGGATTCTTCCACGCTACAGGCCTCATTCCCGGCACGTATTCAGTCAAGGCTTCAGCTCCTGCATTCCTTCCAACTCTGCGGGAAAAAATCAGCGTTAAAGCCGGCGCAAGTGTTCTGCTGAACCTGACGCTCTCCACCATCTTCGATGCGCTGCAAATCTCTCCGCGCCGCGGTACAGCGGACGATGGTGACTGGAATTGGGTACTGCGCTCGGCGGCTGACCGGCCAGTGCTGCGGATTTTGCCCGATGGCTCACCGGTGATGGTGGCCGACAAAAACACATCAAGTGATCTGAAAGGTACGCTCTCATTCGTGGCCGGCGCGCCCTCGCAGGGCTTTGGTTCGATCTCCGATATGAGCACTGGGTTTCTGGTTGAGAAATCCATGTTTGCGAACGGCACGCTGACGGTAAATGGCGACCTGGGTTATGGCTCCGCCATGCCGAATGCAGTGTTCCGGAGTTCTTACAAGCGGCGTATGGCGAATGGCTCGACGCCGGAAATTGCGCTCACAATGCGGCGGCTTTCGGCACCCGACCTGGGCGTGCGCAACGCGCAGATGGAGGCGCTGGCGCTGACTGCGTCCAACGATGTGTCTCTTGGCGACGTGCTGGAGTTGAAATTTGGGAGCGAACTGCAGACCATCCAATTCTTGGGAAAGGTCACGGCATTCCGTCCATTCGGTAAAGTGGCCGCGCATCTTTCTCCGGACACAGTGGTTGAGTACAAATATTCGACCTCGCGTCCTGACGGCAGAGCTGAAAAAGGATTCGAAACCGCTCCTGCGGACCTGAGCGAATCGGATCCGCGCTTGAGCATGGTAGGGTTTACGCCGGCTCTCGAGCGTGCGCATCATCAGGAAGTTGCGTTGTCACATCGTGAAGGCAATACCAGCATGCAGGCGGCTTTTTATAGCGATCGCCTGGTGAATCCGGCACTGACCGGTGTGGGTGAATTTTCTTCGAGCGGGGGCGATGTTCTTCCGGATGTTTATTCGGGAACGTTCAGCTATGAAGGGCGGAACCTGGATACGCGCGGCCTGAGGCTGGTGCTGGAGCAGCAGCTAACGTCAGACGTCACCGCGACGGTGAACTACAGCTTTGGCGGAGTAGTCGACTTCGACGGCAAGCCGGCGACGATTGAGCAGGTACGTGCCGATGGGGTGACGAGAAACCGGCATGCGTTGACGGGGAAGCTGAGCGGAATCACTCCGCATACCAAGACTCGCTGGATTGCTTCTTATGGCTGGACCAGCGGACGTGCGCTCACGCCCGTCGATATGTTTAATGCCTCGGCTGGCCAAGCCGATCCATTTCTCGATGTATTCCTGCGGCAGCCTGTGCCCTGCACGCGTTCTCTTCCCGGACACATGGACATTGTCGTGGAAGTGCGAAATCTGCTTGCGCAAGGTTATGTCCCGGTATTCGGCCAGGATGGCCGCACGGTTTATCTGGTGCAATCCGCAAGAGCGGTTCGCGGCGGATTAGCGTTCAGCTTCTAGTTCATTCTTCGAATCTCCGTAACTCTCTCTCAATCTCATTTCCGCATCGATGTCATTCCCAACCGCTTTAGGGGTGAGGAATCTGCTTCTTGTGCGGACCAGCAGATTCCTCTTCCGCTCTGCTCCAGTCCTTGGAATGGCAGTTCGTTGGTTTTGTTCCGTAACAGGGTTTAACTTGCCTGCGAACGCGCTTATGCGTCGATTCAGTAAGGGCCTGCGTGTCCTTTGTTGCTGGAAGGTGTTCGGCCCGTTGCGCTACAATCCCGTTCCAACACCCCGAACATCGCGAGGGCTTATGAAACTCCGGTCCTGTCCTGCTGCTTTTCTGCTCCTTTCTTTACTGCTTACATCCGAAGCGCTGTTCGCCCAAACCTTCCGCGGCACAATACTTGGAACCGTAACTGATCCGCAAGGCGCGGTCGTGGCCGGCGCCACCGTAGCGGTGCATAACGTAGACACCGGTCTCGAGCGCACCACACAAACCAGCGCCGACGGCAGTTACGCCATCCCAGAACTTCCGATTGGCACGTACACGGTCACGGTTTCGCAGAGCGGATTTCGGAAGTCAGTCACCAGCGGGTTGAAGGTCGACGTGGCTTCAGAAAAGCGCGTCGATGTGGCTCTCAAAGCAGGCGAAGTCAGCACAGTCGTAGAGGTCTCCGGAGAAACGCTGCCGCAAGTGGAAACAACCACAGACACTCTCGGCAGTATCTTCACCGCCGAACAAGCAAAAGAACTGCCGCTGAATGGCCGTGACTTCCAGAAGATGATTTTCTTGACTCCCGGGGTCGCCGGTTCTCCTGACCAGATCACCGACTCGCCCGGTTCGTTCGGCATCTTCTCGATGAACGGCGCGCGCGGCCGCTCGAACAATTTCCTGCTCGACGGCACAGACATGAATGACGGATACCGCAATGATCCCGCGATCAATGAAGCCGGCGTATTCGGGACTCCGGCGACCATCCTGCCGGTAGATGCGATTCAGGAAACGCACATCATTTCGAATTTCATGCCGGAGTTCGGGCGAAATGCGGGCGCCGCGGTCAACATTGTCACCAAGAGCGGCACAAACCGTTTGCATGGTTCGTTGATCGAGTATTTCCGCAATGACGCGCTGGACGCGCGCAACTATTTCAATCCTTCAGATCAACCGAAAGCGCAGTTTCACAACAACCAGTTCGGTGGATCGCTTGGGGGCCCGATCGTTAAAGATAAGACTTTCTTTTTTGTCGATTACGAAGGCCAAAGGGAACGCGTGGGCGTTGTAACGTTGGCCAATGTGCCGACTGGCAGCGCTGCTGACGGCTCCCTGGCCTCGAGTGACGCCACAAATCCCGTGATTCAGCAGCTTATTTCTCAGCATCCCTGGCCAGCGCCGAATCTGACCAGCGGCTCATTCAATGCTTCCGTGATCTCGCCTTCTTACAACCGCGTTGACAGCATGATCGCGAAGCTCGACCACACTATCAATTCCCGGCATTCGCTGACGGGACGATACTTCTTCGGCGACAGCTCGCAATCGTTCCCATTGGCCTTAACCGCCAGTGGCGGGCAACTTCCCGGATTTAATACTTTCACGCCGACACGGGTGCAGCTTGTTTCGCTGTCGCACGTATGGGCGCTTTCCCCAACCAAGGTCAATGAACTACGCTTTGGCTGGAACCGGTTCGCTGAAGATTTCCTGGCTGCGGACCGTGCGTTTCATCCGAGCTCTATCGGCTTGAATGTCGGATCAGGTCTTGCGGATCAGGGCCTTCCAATCATTCTGGTTGACGGATTCGCGCAACTTGGATCAACCAGCGGAGACCCGCGCGGACGCGTGGACACGAATACGCAGTTACTCGACAGTTTTTCATGGAAGTTGAATAAGCACGATTTGAAGGTTGGCGTCGAGTATCGGAGGACTAGTATCCGCCAGTACTTTGACAAATATTTTCGCGGCAAAATCACATTTGATGATCTTGCAAGTTTCCTGAGCGGCACTATCGACCAGGGTTTCGGCGCGACATTTCAATATTCTGGCAATAGCCTTCGCCACACTGCCGAGAACAGCACCGGCTTTTACGTTCAAGATAGTTATCGCCTCACACCACGGCTCACCCTCAACTACGGTCTGCGATGGGACTATTTCGGCGTGGTCTCAGAGAAGAACAATCTGTTCAGTAACGCGACCGCATTCGATGCCGCGAACCAGACGTTCACGCTTACGCAGGTTGGACAGCCGGGACTTGGCCGATTGTACGAACCCGATTACCGAAATTTTGCGCCGCGGTTCAGCGTTGCCTGGGACGTGAGCGGGCAGGGCAAAACGGTTGTGCGCGCAGGATGGGGGCTGTTCTACGATGCATTTTCGCAGGACTTCTTCTTAGGGCATCTTCCCTATCCGCCCTTCTATGATCCGGGCCCGGCCTACAATCCCGTCGGCCCTGCGCAGATCACTCCTGCAGTAAGCAGCGGCAGCAATGTCATCGCTGCTGGACAACCGATCTTCAACACCCCTGGATGCGCCAATTTCGAGTGCGATTCGTTTGTTGTCGATCGGCATACCCGGACGCCGTACATGGAAAACTACAATGTCAACTTGCAACACCAGCTTGGCAGCAAGATGGCGCTGCAGGTTGGCTATGTCGGATCGCAGGGGCATCGTTTATTCCAGTTTGTAGATCTGAATCAGCCCGGCCAGGCAGCAATCACAGCGCATGACCTGGCTTGCGCATGCGCGGATGCGTACGGAGTGGAACGCACATTCGGCGGGCAATTCGGACTCAACAATCCGTACACCACCGTGTATTTGCTGCAAGAGCAATCGACTGCCCGGTCCAACTACAATGCCCTGCAGACCAGCCTTCGCGTGAATGGATGGCGTGGAATTACGTCGATCGTGAACTACACCTGGTCGCATTCGCTCGACACCGCCAGTGACGGCGAAGACTTTGAGCCGAACGCGTCGCAACCGTACGACAGCACGCGTCCAAATCTGGAGTATGGAAATTCGAACTTCGATATCCGCAATCGGTTCACTTTCGTCTTTGGGTATGCGCTGCCGCAGTCAGGTTCCAGCAAATTGAGAAATGGCTGGGGATTCACCAGCACCCTCACCCTGCAAGGTGGCCAGCCTTTCCAGATGAACTACAACTTCGAAGACGACTTCAGCGGTGCGGGTGAAGGCATTGATCGTCCGGATGTGGTGGGCCCAATCGTGTACCACAAAGGCAATCCGTTTAACTATGTTGACCTGAGTTCGTTCGCCATTCCTTGCACAATTTTGCCTGGTTCGACGAATGCGACCATTACTGGATCCGCCGGCGATTGTGTGCCTGGCACGCGCCACTTCGGGAATGAGCGGCGTAACTCGCTGGTTGGATCGCCGTACAAGAACTGGGACCTGGCGATCTACAAAGACACAGCCATTACCGAACGGCTGAAGATGCAGCTTCGGGCGGAGTTCTTCAACGTTTTGAACCACCCGAATTTCGCCAATCCGTTTCTACCCCTGTTCATTGCTGACCCCGCCCAGAACGGCTTCGCGTTAAACAGCAGCGGTCGCGAAGTGGGAGGTGGCGGCTTCGCTTTAGGCGCGACCGGAGATGTGGGGATTGGCAATCCGTTCCTCGGCGGAGGCGGACCGCGCGGGATTCAGTTGGCAGCGAAGTTTACGTTTTAGCGGCGAACATTACTTCTCCGCTCGTCCCAGACATCCGGCGCGAAACGTGCGTTCGTCGAAGCGGTGCAGGCGTTTGATCATGGCCGGCCTCAGCAGTGGCGTGTGCCGGATGGTCAGCAGATACTCTGCGATAAACCAGATCGGCTGATCGGTGGTCATCCAGTTCTGATTGTCGAAGCGCGCGAGGTTAACTGGATTCGAGAAAGTGCGCAGTGTCCTCTCCTTTCGCATATTGAAATATCCGTCGAAGTAGCTCATCACCAGTTCGCGAAGAGACCGGAA
>DAIPJJ010000041.1:0-1434 GCA_036770325.1 Terriglobales bacterium | reverse complement strand
GCCTGATCGTAGAGCTGTTTTTGGATCCCGTACGGGTCTTTCAGGCTGCGCAGTTTGCGGAGTTCTGTAGGGGTGAAGCTTGTGGAGGGATTTTTCATTCAGAGCTGAGTGTAGCGGAAGCAGCTCCGGGAGTCGTTAACCGTGAAGGAGCCCATTTAATCGACTAGTCGTCACACACTAGTATCGGTATGCGTCTGCTCGGTAAAATTTTAAAGGGCCGAATTGTGAAAGAAGCCAATTACGAAACCGCGATGCGCCGTGCCTTATCGCGCGAACCTTTTTTGAACACTGATGGGTGTTACCTATCCCGAGGAGAGGCGCATGAGCGAACCCGCCATGGTGGCAACCCGATTCACTGAAATAGTGCGGCCAAATCTCGCGGACCATCAACAATGACATCCGGCTGCGCATCATTAAGGCTGTGTGGCGCAAAACCGTAAGTCACGCCGCAGGTGGCGATCCCGGCATTGCGGCCGGTGAGCACATCGATCGATGAATCTCCGACGATCATCGCATTCGCGGCTTCCGTCGCGGTTTCTTTTAAAAGCGTGTTCACGCCGAGCGGATCAGGTTTCTTGGTTTCGAAGCTGTTGCCGCCGTAAACATGAACGAAGAAGCGGTTCAAGCCCAGGGCTTCGACAATGGCGCGCGACGGATTCACCGGCTTGTTGGAAAGCACAGCCATTTTCCGTTGCTTCGCGTTTTCTTGAATGTGCTCGAGTACTTCTGGAATTCCGTCATACACGACGGTGTGATCGAGCTTATGTTCACGATAGTAAGCAAGGAAGTAATCCAGCGCCTCGCGAACAAATTTTTCATCTTCCGGATCACCCAGGGCCCGACGCACGAGCATCGGGGCGCCATCTCCAACGTAGGAAGCGACAATTTCGCCCGGCAGCTCCGGGCGGCCGAAGTGCCGGAGCATCGCATTGACGGAATGGATCAGGTCCAGACGAGAATCAATGAGTGTACCGTCCAGGTCGAAGATCACCAGCTTCATCGAACGGGGATCAAACTGGCGATTGAAACGAGGCATGAAAAAAGCATACAGGGAAAAACCGACCATTTTCGCAACTCCCATCACTGACATGTGATTTACAATACCTTCGGCGCGGACAGTTCCCGTGCTGACCTTCACGCATGCCGACCCGGAGCCATGGAAAATCCGGCGCAGTTGCCGAGCCGAATAAGGCGGGCAAAACCTACGAAGGGCTCTCACGGCAGCAACTCATTGACATTTACCGGCTGATGTACACTTCGCGGCGGCTCGACGACCGCGAGATCCTGCTCAAGCGCCAGCAGAAAATTTTCTTCCAGATTTCGGGCGCCGGCCATGAGGCGGTGACGGTCGCCGCTGGGCTGGCAATGAAGCCCGGCTACGACTGGTTCTTCCCCTACTATCGCGACCGGGCGCTTTGCCTTGCGCTCGGCGCT
>DAIPJJ010000040.1:0-26351 GCA_036770325.1 Terriglobales bacterium | reverse complement strand
AGCCAGGTAGAAGTACCCTTAAGTGCCATCTCCCACATCCAAGAGAGTTCCTAGACGCGCGTCATTGTCGACTTGCCGGCGATCCTGCTATTATATAACTAACCAGTTAGTTAATTATGGCAACAACCCATGCAACTCGCCTGGGCACTCGCGGCAAGCCCGAAGAAAGCCGCGCTGCGATTTTGAAGGCTGCCGTCCGGGAGTTCGCCCGGGAAGGCGTCGCGGGGGCGCGCACCGATGCTATTGCGCGTTCCGCCGGTGTAAACAAAGCATTGCTCTATTACTACTTCAAAGACAAAGAGGCGCTGTACGACGCTGTACTGGACGAGGTCTTCAGCGGGGTGCGAGCGACCATTCACAATGCGCTGGCGAGCGATCTGCCGCCACGCGAGAAACTGCAGGGCTATATTCGGGCGCATTTCAACTACATCGCCTCAAACCTGCTGTATCCAAGGATCGTCATGGCGGAATTTTTACGCGTTGGGCGCGATCCGTCTCGTATCCGCCGAGTAGCGAAAAAGTATTTCCAGCCTACATTCTCGGAGCTTGCGGCCCTGCTGCACGAGGGAGCTGAAACCGGCGACTTCCGCTCGGTAAATCCAATTCACTTCCTGCCTTCGATGGTTTCAGTGATCGTTTTCTATTTCTCTACGGCGCCAGTCACAAAAATGATGATGGGCGTTGATCCCGTGTCACCGGAATTTCTGGCGGAACGCCGGGAAGCGGTGGTCGATTTTATTTCTTCGGCATTGTTCACGCGAAACAAAGGAGAGCGCAAATGAACGCGCGCAACAAAGTATTCATTCTTCTCGGAGTGATATTCGCGATAGCACTGGCCTTTTACTATTTTTCGACGCCGCACGGTTCCGACCTCGATTTGATCGGGACGGTGGACGCCAATCAGGTAATCGTAAGCCCGCAGACCTCCGGCCGTATTCAGAAGCTGCTGGTGGATGAAGGAACGCAGGTAAAGCAGCGCGACCTGATCGCGGTGCTGGACCCGTCTGAACTCGAGGCGCAGGCACGAGCCGCGGCTGCGATGATTGACAGTCTCCGTTCGCAAGTCCAGGCTACTCAGGCCACAAGCGTCGCCACCAAGGGATCAACGACCAGCAGCGTGGCCAATGCCCAAGCACAGCTTGAGTCGGCGCGCGCCCAGCTCGCAGAAGCCGAAGCTGCCTTGCAACGGGTTGAAAGCGATAGCCGTCGCACGATTGCTTTGGCGCAGCAAGGCGTTGCATCCGACCAGGACCGGGTGCAGGCAGAAGCGAATCTGAAAGCACAACAGGCAGTGGTCTCATCCTGGCAACAGCAGGTGAGCGCTGCACAAGCACAGCTCAATGCGGCGATCGCGAACACTCACCAAGCCAGCGCCGCGCAAAGCACGGTTGCTTCCACGCGCGGCCAGTTGCTCAACGCCGAAGCGCAACTCAAAGAGGCCGAGGTTCGCCTGGGGTACACGAAGATCTATGCGCCAGTGACCGGAACTGTCTCCGTCCGCGCCGCGCGCGAAGGCGAGTATCTGAATCCTGGCCAGCCGATCGTGACCATCGTCGATTTCACTGACACCTGGGTTCGGGCCGCGATTCCCGAAACCCAAGCCGACCACATTGGGATCGGCGACACACTTCGAATCAAGTTACCCGGCGGCACGGTTACGCATGGCAAAGTGTTTTTCAAATCCGCTGAAGCTGACTTCGCCACGCAACGTGACGTGAGCCGCAGCAAGCGGGACATTAAGACGATCGTGCTCAAAGTTCGCCTCGACAATCCAAAAGACGCTTACGTGCCGGGAATGACAGCCGACGTTCTGGTTTCACAGGCGCAGTTGCGCGGGACGGTATCGGCGGATACCGGCCCAGGAGCGAAGCCGTGATGAGTTCGCCCTCCACAAATTTCCAACGCTCGAATGGAGCAGCGGGCGACTCGGGTGCGCGTCCAAACGCCATCGAAGTTGATCACATTGTCAAGAAGTATGGCGACTTCACCGCTGTGAATGACGTTACTTTCTCGGTGAAGGAAGAAGAAATCTTCGGGTTGCTCGGGCCGAATGGGGCAGGGAAGTCCACGCTCATTCGCATGATGACGACCCTCATCCCAATTACCTCCGGTCACGCGCGCATTGCTGGGCACGACGTGGCTGACGACCCGGATGACGCGCGGCGGGCAATAGGCGTGATCCCACAGGCGCTCACCAGTGACATCGACCTGACTGTCGAAGAAAACCTGAGCATTTACGCGAAGCTCTACGATGTTCCAGCGAGCAAGCGAAAACAGAACATCGATGAACTGCTGGAACTCGTCGATCTCACCAAATGGCGCGATGCCCAGACCAAGACGCTTTCCGGCGGAATGCGCCGTCGTCTCGAAATAGCACGCGGGCTGGTCCACAGCCCGAGAATTTTCTTTCTCGATGAGCCAACGACTGGGCTTGATCCGGTTTCCCGCGTCGCGGTTTGGGAGATGCTGACGAACATCAAGACAAAGCGTCAGCTCACCATCCTGATCACAACGCACTACATGGATGAAGCCGACCGGTTGTGCGACCGCATAGCGATCGTCGACCACGGCAAGCTGGTCGCGCTCGATACACCTGCTGCCCTTAAAGCCAGCGTGCCGGGTTCGAACGTAATCGAAGCGCAATTCGAAAACGCTCCCGCTGACTGGGACCAGCAACTGAAGAGGCTTGATGACGTAACTTCCATCCAGCATGAAGGCGCAGGCATGTACCGCATCTTGACAGGCAACGGCTCACGTACCACCACCGAACTCGTTGAAGCAGCCGTACAGGCAGGAGTCGGCGTGAAGTCTCTCTCCGTGCAGAACACAACCTTAGACGACGTGTTCGTCCACTACACCGGCCGCCAGCTTCGCGACGAGCTGGTGAAGGCCTACGGCTTTGTGATGCCGTCGAGACCCGGAGCTTGATATGAATCGAATGATGGCAATTGTCGAACGGGAAATGCGCAAATTTTTTCGCTCTCCGGCGCTGATGCTGGTGGCAATGGTGTTCCCTCTGGTGCAGCTCATCGTGCTGGGAAATGCTTTTGGTGGAAAAATCCGCGACGCCAAACTGGGCCTGGTCGATGAGGATGGCGGAACGCAGGCCCTCAAAATCCGCGAGGCCTTCGATTCCGTTCGCGCCAACATACGCACCTTCCAGCCGGTTTACTACAGCGACGAAAAGAAGGCCACCGAAGATGTTCGAAACGGCAAAATCCAAGGCGCGGTCATTATTCCGCCACAGTACTCGCGAGATGTATACGAGCAAAATGGACCGAAAATTGGGCTGGTTGTCGATAACAGCGACACGTTCATGAGTTCCACGATTGAAAACGAGCTGTCCGAGATCACCGCGTCCCTGAACAATCCGGCAGTTCAGCCGCGCATTCTACAGCAGACGGTTCTGCAGATTGTCGAGCTCTATCCGTACATCGAGTACATGAAATATCTGCTGCCGGGTTCGATCGCGCTGGCGATGTTTGTCTCAGTGATGATTGGCGGGGGCATGCTCTACATCGACGACAAAGCCCGTGGTGTGCATGAAGGTTATCTCGTAACGCCGATCACCAAAGCAGAGTTAGTTTTCGGGTTGAACGCTGCCGGTGCGATTAAAGCGGTGATGACAGGTATCGTAATCAGCTTTATCGGATCGTTGATTGCAGGCGTAGGAACGATCTTTCATGCAGGAACGATCCTGGGCCTGCTGGTCATGATCTTGCTGACTTCTGTCGCGTTCAACACGATGATGTTCCTGCTCATGGTGCGAGTTGAAGATCCGCTGGTCCCGCGGGCAATTTTCGGAATTCTGAACACGCTGTTGTTTTTTCCCAGCGGCTCGGTTTATCCGATTCAGGCTTTTCCCAAGTGGTTGCGGGCGATTGCTGTAGTCGATCCATTTACCTTCGCCGTGCACGGGTTCAAATCGTTGCTGTTGAAAGAAACCGGTTTTGTCGCGATCTGGCCGGACATCATTTTTCTTTCGGTGTTCGCGATTGTCACGTTCTCGATTGCAGTGCCGCTGTTTAAAAGAAGCCTTTAAGCATTCTGCAACGCATTTGCATTGCTCTGTCATAACTTTTCGAATAAAGTGACGAAATGAACTACTCCGATATCATCACGATTGAACCGGGCAAACGTGGTGGGAAGCCGTGCATTCGCGGCCTGCGAATCACGGTTTACGATGTTCTGGAGTATCTGGCGAGTGGAATGACCAATACGGAAATTTTCAAGAATTTCCATACCTCACGGAAAACGGTATCCGTGCGTGTCTCGCCTATGCAGCTGATCGGGAACGCAAGTCAGAAATTTCCAACGCGTGAAACTTCTTTTCGGCGAGAACCTGTCTCCTAGTTTGGAGCGAGCTCCGGCCGACCTCTACCCAGGATCAATCCATATTCAATCGTGCAATCTGGGGAACGCAGACGATCAATCGGTTTGGCAGTTTGCCAAAGAGAATGGCTTTATCATCGTTTCGAAAGACTCTGACTTTCAGGATCGAAGTGTTCTGTACGGGCATCCTCCCAAATTCATCTGGCTTCGCGTCGGCAACTGCCGAACCGGCGAGATTGAGAACCTTCTGCGAATAGCAAATGCAAGCATTAGCCAGTTCGCTCGTGAGCAGACCGAGTCACATCTAATGTTAGGGTTGCGGAGAAAGCCGGCCTCCACCAAGGGTAGGTCTGTGCCGTAGATGTGTTCTGCGGTACCGAACGCAATTCTGGAACTTTTTCTTCTTCTCCGGCTTCCATTATGCTTAGAGCATGACGCTAATGGATGCGCAGCAGTTCGACGAGGCGCGCGCCCGCCGTCGCAGAAACTTCATCATCATTGCCGTAATTGCCGCCATTATTCTGGCGTGGGTTCTTTATCACCTGCGGAATTTTCCTGAGCGGCACGTGGCCAGTAATTTCTTTTCGGCCCTGAAGCAGCATGACATCGAACGCGCCTACGGAATCTGGTTGAAAGATCCCGACTGGAAGCAGCATCCGGCGAAGTATTCGAATTACGCTTACGGTGACTTTTACCAGGATTGGGGTCCAGCGGGCGAGTGGGGGCCGATCAACTCTTACTCGATCAATTGTTCGTACTCCACCGGTAGTGGAGTGATTGTTCAAGCCACCGTGAATCACCGGACGGAGCACGCCTACGTCTGGGTAGACAAGTCTGACAAGACACTGCACTTTTCTCCGAATCAGATTGAGTGCGGAAACTGGTTCGGCTGGCTCACGGAATAGGTTGGGTCAGGAATCGTCTCTGATCCAGCGAAGAAGTACGTGGGTTGTCCACGCCTGATTAGTAGTTTCCCGACTCACGATGAAACGTGTATGCGATTCCGACGCCGAGCCGGAAGTTGTTTTGCGTGAAAGTCGGGCCGTTGAAGACACTGTGCCGGCTAAAGACGTAGTCAACCGATCCACGAATTGACCACGGTCCTTTAATTCTTCGATCTGCCCCGCCGCCAATTGCACCGGCGAATCCTTGCTGAGCTACACCATTCCTGAAGGCGACGTCGTAGAGATGATCTCCGCCGAATAAGCCATGCACGAATAACCATTTGAAATTGAAGCGAGGCCCGGCCAGGTAAAAGTCGTCGCTTACGCCTGAATTCGCCGGAACCGTCACGTAGTCACCGTGGTAGTGGCTGAACTCGAATTCCACTGCAAAGGACTCTGTCAGGAGGGTGTCTAGTCCAACCTCAAAGCCGTTCGTGCCCTGCCGGGAAGTGATGCTCTTTGCGTCGACGCTCAGATGCGAGTATTGCCCGAAAATTTGGACCGGCGGACACTCCTGCGCGGGCGCGGGAATCGCGCACACAGCAACATAGAGCATTGCCACTAGGTATCGGCCCAATCAGCCCCTCGATCTGATCAGGCGGCTATTTTTCCATGCGAGGAAGATCGGAAGAAGCAAGAACTAGGGAAGGAATAAACCTTAGTAAGCCCTACTGCAGCGGAGTGCCATCTGGATTCAGGTTGTAGTAAAAGTTGAATCGCAGCATCAGATTCGGCCCGGTGAACTCTGTTGGCAGCGGCGGGAACGGATCCGAAGCTGAGATTCCCGCATACGCGGCGCGGTCAAGCGCCATGTCGCCAGAGCTGGTCACGTAGTTCATGTTCGCGACTCGGCCGTCTTTCTGGATCGTGAACACAATGGAAACTTCGCCGGTCTTAAGTGCGGCGGATTCCGGAGTGAGCCGATACCAGTTCCTCTTTACCTCGCGCAGAATAATTGATAAGTAAGGACCGAAATCGACGCCCATCGTATCGCTGAGGATTTCCGGGCCCATGCGCGCACGTTTCTGACGCTGCCCGAGCCCGAGGTCGCCGTCGTCGCCGCTGTAGGGAGTTCGATTTGCAGCGGCTGCATTCGCAGCCTGCTGAATCGCACGGCTGGCAGACATTGGGCCCTGGTTGAAGATCGACCGTGGATTCACTGCCGGTTGCTGGAGCTTTGCCACCTGGTTGGCTGGGGGTGTCTGCTGTGGCGGTTCCTGTTGTGGTGGTTGTTGCGGTGGACTCTGCGCTGCTTGCTGCTGCGGTTGTGGCGGAGCCTGTTGCGCGGGCGGGTTGGGCCGTCCCTGCCGTGATGCATCAATCAACTTCTTGAGCTGCTCGCGATCAAGTTGCGGCTGCTTCGTGGAGGCGATCCGGTTTTTATCGGAAATCTTGTCGGTATCCGGCCGCTTTACCTTCAGGTTGTCGGGCGGTGCGGTCACGAACGTCAGGTCGCGATTCTGCACTGGTTTCACAACCATTACCGATCGTTTGAACCAGTATTTCGCAAAGTCCGGAGGATGCAAGATCAGCAGTAGCAGGACGGCGTGCGCGAACAGCGACATCCAGAAGGCTTCGCGCTTGCGCGAGCGTGCCAGATCATCCTGCGCCTGGATGAGCAGCGTCGGGAAATCATGCATCTGGCGATAGGCTGTTTCCCAATGATCGGCGTTGTAAAGATCAAGCTCGAGCTGGTTCGAATTGGAGCGCGACGGCGGCGGCTCCGGTGGCGGTTCCTGCAAAGACGGAATTTGGGTCAGAGACATCGACTCAATTATTCAGATGCTGACAATTGGGCGGTTTACTTATTCTCTCATCTTTTCCGTCGAGAAAAGAAATTCTGACAGTACAAGTACTTACGGAGAAACCCTAGCTAAGGCTAGCTGTCTTTGACGTGGGAAGCTGTCAAAAAGTGTAAAGAATCGCCTTATCCGGCAAGGTTCAGCCGGCCTGCATGTTCTTCTATCTGTTGAAGAACTTCCAGTGCAAGAGCGAGCGCCCGACGGCCATCTTGTAGAGGAACCACGGGTTTCTGCCGCGTGCGAACGGAATGCAGGAATGAACTGATTTCGGCATGAAGCGGCTCTTCCGGCGCGACTTCCGGCTTCGAAACCTTAATCTCCGGGTTGGCGGAAGGTGTTCCTTCACGACCGCCGACCGTGAAAACAAGAACGTCCTGGCGGCTGTAATCGATCGATATGTACTGGTGCGGCTGGAAAAAGCGCATTTTCCGCACCCGTTCGGTGGAGACGCGGCTGGCGGTGAAATTTGCAATGCAGCCGGAGGCGAACTCGATGCGGGCGTTCGCAATATCAACCTTGTTGGACAAGATCGGCAGGCCGGCGGCACGGACTTCTTTGATTGGCGAATTGACGAACGAAAGCACGGCATCGAGGTCGTGAATCATCAGGTCGAGAACTACGTCCACGTCGAGCGAGCGGGGCGTGAAAACGCTGAGGCGATGGACTTCGAAAAACATCGGCTGCGTGATCAAAGGAACGGTCGCGCGAACTGCGGGATTGAAACGTTCGAGATGGCCGACCTGGGCGATGCGCCCGGTCTTTCTTGCGAGCTCGATCAGTTCGTCGGCTTCAAGGAGAGATGTCGCGACGGGCTTCTCGATCAGAACGTCGATTCCCGCTTGCATGAGCTGGCGAGCGGCGGCGAGATGGTGGATTGTGGGGACGGCGACCGTAGCGGCGTGGATTTTCAGCGAACTGGCGACCAGGTCGTTTATCGACCGGAAGGCGTGACAGTTAAATTCTTTGGCGACAGCTTCTGCGCGAGGAAAGTTCTCGTCGATCACTGCTGCCAGATTTACGGCTTTTGTTTCGCGTGCAAGCTGGTGATAGACGCGCGCATGATTGCGACCGAAGGCGCCGACACCGATTACGGCCACATTGATTGGCTGATCGTCTGGCAGTGCGAGTCTCTCAAACTCAGTGTACAACGCAGCTACGAGGCGGCTTTCTTCAACAATGCGATTTGACCGCCGTGATACGCCGCGTGTTGGGCGGCACCAGTCAGCATAAAGCGAATGTCGTAGTCTTTGCCGGGGACGCGTTCGTCGAGGCGGGATTGGTTTAGCTTCACTGCGGTCTCGATCAATTGCGCGTGAGCAGCTTGTAGTTGTTCAAGGGCGTCTCGCCAGGCCGGCTCAGACGAGTCCGCGACTCGCGGGAAATTCTCCTCGTCAGAAAGCGTGAGCGCTTGCTTTATTGTTGTTCTGCGCGCGATGATCCGCTCCCATGCCGCGATGTGGAGAACCAATTCCCAGATACTGTGAGCCGAGGGGACCGCATGCTTCGCTGCAGTTGACGCGCTGATTCCTTCGAGGACCTCCATCAGCGCCGGGCCGTGCCAGGCTTCACCATCGAAGGAACGCTTGATCTGGTCAACAATGAATTCGAGTTCTGTCATAACTCAATGTAGCACTCAACATTCGACAGTGAGTCAATTCCAAAAATTGTCATCCCGAACTCGCGCCAGCGCGAGAGAGGGACCTTATGTCAGCATCCGGCGTCGTTGTTGTAAACAGGATCTACTGAGCAAGATTAACGAGCCAGAGTTCTGTACTCGCCGATGCAATCCCATTCGCATGGTAAGATCCCTCTGTCGCGTCCACGCGACTTTGGGATGACAGGGTTGTCTGGAAGTTGGCTAAGTGCTGGCTGCCAAGCGCTTTCTTACCCTGCCACAACGGCCACTCCGGCGGCATTGGCGGCTGCGATCACAGCGTCACCATCGATAAGCAGGCACTTCCCCGCGTCGATTGCGAGGCAAGTCGCGCCGGCTTTTTGCATCATTTCGATCGTCTTCACTCCGACAACAGGCACGTCGAAACGCATGTCCTGCTTTGGCTTAGAGATTTTGACCACAGTCAGCTCGCGCGCAAGCGTCGATTGGCCGGGATCGAGGGAGGCCATGATTTGACCTGCACGTTCGATGGTTGCATCGGTGCCTTCCATGGCTTCGACCGCAACGCATGCATTTTCTGCAATGACGACCGTCTGGCCAATATCGTATTGTGCAAGTCCGCGCGCCACCGTGCGGCCGTATTCTATGTTCTTCAGCTCCTGCTCGGAAGGCGCACGCTTGGTCAGCACGCCGACCCTAGCCAGGAGGGGCTCAAGAAGCGCTGTCGAGTTTTCTAAAACGATTCCCTCGTCGGCGAGGACCTTGGCTACAGCACCAAGAAGTGAGTCGGTATTGCGAGTGGTAAGCGAGAGCAGGAGCTTCGCCAGCCGCCAGTCCGGCCTAATGCTCGAAAAAATCTGCTTGTGCTTGACCTGTCCGGCCATAACGGCGCGCGTGACGCCTTCGCGCTGGAAAGTATCAATCAGCTTTGATAGCTCTCCGAGTGAAAGCCAGTGAACTGAGTTCGCGCCGCGTGACTCGATCTCCGGGAACGTTTCTTCCTTGATGGCTGCCACAACCACCTCGTATCCCTGTGCGCGAGCTGCATCGAGGACAAGAAACGGGAAGTGCCCGTTGCCGGCGATAAGACCGAGTTTGGGAGCAGCGGACATCAGCATTTCTAATGATCTGTCATTCCGAACCTTGCCAGAGGGTGAGGAACCTGTTGTTCGTTAGGGACAAGCAGATTCCTCGTTGCCGCGCGAGCGCGGCGCCTCGGAATGACAATGAATGATGGCTGCGATTCTTGTGTACATCATCGATGGTGAGGCCAGCTCCGCAATAGAGACCGGCAAGTCCATGCTACTAAGTAGTACCACGCGAAGATGAACACTGGCATGGAGACCATGAAAGTCGTGACTTCACTTACGCCTACATGACCCAAGCTGCGTGTGATAGCTAAGCCAAGTAAAAATGCCGGAAAACTTGAGACTATCAGCACCTTCGCCATCGGGCCTGGATCGACCCACACTGATGCCGGTTCCCACTGGCAATTGGGATCGGGCGGGTTGCATGCTACAAGCTTGTAACGGCGTTCCAAGGGATGCAAACTCAGCGGGATGGACGACCAGTAAAAAATGTTCTTGTTGCCCCTCATGCGATTCATGTGAATCGACGCGGCGGTTCCTAGAGCAAAAACAAGCAATCCGGTGGTCGGCAGAATGAGAAGTCTGCTCCGTTTCATAGGAGATTAGACACCGTTCGCCTCACTTGATCACTCCACGCTGTGACGCCTCTACAAACTTGATCAGCATATCAACGTCCTCCCCGCGCTCCGCCTCGGATTTCAGCTTCTCCAAAGCCTGCGACGTATTTAGTTTCGACGCCAGCAGGAGCTTATACGCGTGGTGAATCTTTCGAATCCGCTCTTTCGAAAAGCCGCGTCGTTCAAGGCCGACTGCATTCAATCCGTACGCGTGGGTTCCGCGCTCGGCGGCGGTTTTTGAAAACGGCAGAACGTCCCGAGTGATCGTCGTTCCGCCGCCGATAAACGAGTGAGCGCCGATGCGCACAAAATGGTGAACCGGGCAAAGCGCACCGACTGTGGCCCAGTCCTCGACAATCACATGACCCCCCAAAGTTGCGGCGTTCGCCATGATCACGTGATCTCCAATCACACAATCGTGGGCGATATGCGTATAGGCCATGATCAAACAGTAGCTGCCGATGCGAGTAATGCCTCCGCCCTTTGCTGTTCCACGATTGATGGTGACGAATTCGCGGATGACGTTGTTGTCGCGGATTTCAAGCCGCGTTGGCTCGCCGTTGTAGCTCAGATCCTGGGGCGCGAGCCCGATTGAGGAGAAGGGAAAGAAGCGATTGCCGTTGCCGATTTTGGTGGGACCTTCGACGGCAACATGCGAAATGAGCTCGCAGTTCTCGCCCAGTTCGACGTTGGCTCCAACAGTACAGTACGGGCCGATCTTGCAGGAGGGATGAACTTTCGCAGTTGGGGCGAGGATGGCTGTGGGGTGGACGAGCATTCAATTTAAACGCGGCCTGACGACCGCAGTGGCTAAAGCCTGGGTCCAGTTCCGTCTTTAGCGGCACGGGCTAAAGCCGTGCCCTTCCCGTTCGTGCTTTTGTCCTTCGTCGATGAATTCCGGCAATGAGCCTCGCTTGTGCTTGTCAATCTATTCCGGAGCGGTCTCTTCCGTTTCCGATTGTGTTCCGCGGCCGCGGTCGCGATCAATGAGTCGGCAGGTCACAATGGCTTCGGCGACTCGCTTGTCTTCGACGAAAGCATTGCCCTGCATGCGGACGGCATCGCCGCGCCAGGCCTTCACATCGACTTCGATCCGCAACTGGTCTCCGGGAACCACGGGGCGACGGAAGCGCGCCTTTTCAATCCCGGTGAAGACCATGAGCTTGTGCTCGCGGTCTTTGATTTCTGTAAGCAGCAATGCGCCTCCGGCCTGCGCCACCGCCTCTACGATCAGAACGCCGGGCATGATCGGCATATTGGGAAAATGTCCCGCAAAAAACGGCTCATTGATAGTGACGTTCTTAATGGCAACGATGCGCTGCATGCGCACCAGATCGATCACGCGATCAATCAGCAGAAACGGATACCGGTGCGGCAAAATGCGCAGGATGTCGTGTATGTCGAGCTTGGTATGCTCGGCAGCGGGCGCGGCCTCGGCAATCTGTGTCGAATCAGTCATGCTTGCTGGAGCGAAGATTATACTTTATTGCACTCTCAATTCGGCACCTTCCGGATCGACAACAATCACGATGACCATTCCCTCCGCACGCGAGCAACTCCGGCACTTTGAGAAACAACGTTCGAGAATTCTCGACACCATCCGTCAGTTTGTCGAGATCGAATCGCCTAGCGATTTGAAGCAAGCGGTAGATCGCGTGGGCACGGTTGTCGCCTCACGATTTGCGGAACTCGGGGGTCAAGTTCGCGTGCACGTGACAGAGAAGTTCGGCAACCATTTGCAGATCGACTTTAAGGCACCCGGTACCCGCCAGAAAAAGTCGATACTTCTGCTCGGACATCTCGATACGGTGTATCCGATTGGCACGATATCGAAGATTCGGTGCCGGGTCGCGAAAGGCCGCATGTACGGGCCGGGCGTGCTCGACATGAAGTCGGGCGTCGCGCTCGCGGTGCATGTAGTGGAAGCGTTGTTGAAGTGGAATTCGGGCAAGCTGCCGCGTCCCATCACCACTCTGCTGGTTTCGGATGAAGAAGTCGGGAGCCACTCTTCGCGTGCGATTACGGAGGCTTTGGCGCGGAAGTCTGAGGCAGTGCTGGTCTTAGAACCTGCCTCCGGCATGGCTGTGAAAACTGCCCGCAAGGGCATTTGCGAGTACACGCTTCGTGTGCAAGGCAAAGCCGCGCATTCAGGCCTGGATTTCGAAAAAGGCCACAGCGCGATCATCGAGATCTCGAAGCAGATTGTCGAAATCGCGAAGCTAGTCGATTTAAAACGAGGAACTACGGTCAACGTTGGGAAGATCAGCGGGGGCTCGCGTGTCAACGTTGTGGCTGCTGAGGCGACTGCCGGGATCGATGTTCGCGTGGCGCGAATGGGAGATGCTCTAGAGATCGACAATAAGCTGCGCTCTCTAAAGCCATTCGACCCGAACTGCCGGCTCGAGATTTCTGGCGGAATGAATCGCCCGCCGATGGAACGAAACTCCGGAGTAGCTGATTTATTTGCCAAAGCCTCGGAATTGGCCGACGAACTGGGATGGGAACTCGAAGAGGCAGCGGTTGGCGGCGGCTCCGATGGCAATTTCACTGCCGCGCTTGGCATTCCCACCCTGGATGGCCTCGGCGCTGTCGGTGAAGGCGCGCATGCTGAGCACGAATCGGTGGTGATTTCAGAGTTGCCGCGCCGGGCGGCGTTGCTGGCTGGGCTGATTAGCACCATTTGACGGTTGCCTTTGACTCAACTCGCGGCCTAGCCTAGAATTTCCACAGGGTCACTTCGCCAATTGGAGGATTTATGGAGGGCTTGTTTCAACCACTACATCTGCTTCTGATATTCGGGATTGCTCTCCTTATCTTCGGGCCAAGTAAGCTTGCCGGCCTCGGCAAAGGGCTGGGTGAAGGCATTCGTAACTTCAAGTCGGCAATGAAGGATGGTGGTGCTCCTCCCGCCGCTGCCACGCCAGAGAACAAAGAAGAAAAGAAGGCATAAGTCACATCGCTCCGTTCTGCAGGAGCATTTGCATCACCAGCGCAATCGGCAGGCCCACAACATTCGAATAATCGCCTTCGATCTTTGCAATCCAGCGCGAGGCTCCGCCCTGGATCGCGTAGGCGCCGGCTTTGTCCATCGGCTCACCCGTGGCAATGTACTCGCGAATTTCGTCGTCGCTGATTGCCCGGAACCAGACGGCGGTTGACTCTGAAGTAATCACTTTGCAGTTTTTCCCCACCAGGCAAGCGGCGGTAATTACTTCGTGCTTGCGATCGGAGAGCAGGCGAAGCATGCGTGCCGCGTCTTCCTCATCCTCTGGCTTGCCGAGGACTTGATCATCAACCACAACTACGGTATCGGCGCCGAGAACATAGGCGTCAGTGCTGACAATCTTTGCAACCGCCTCTGCCTTTTCTCCCGCTAATCTCTCGGCGAAGGCCTGGGGAGCTTCCCCGGAACAGCGGATTTCAGGAATGTTTGCCGGCCGGACCTCGAATTCAACGCCTACCTCTTTCAAGAGTTCCTGGCGACGCGGAGACGCTGATGCGAGCACGATGGGCATGAATCAGCGCTCGGGAGACACAACTAAATTATCAATCAGGCGAGTGTTCCCGATGAACGCGGCAACAGCGATGAGCGAGGACTGCGAGATCGTCGAAATTGGCTCTAAAGAGTCCGGATCCACGATTTCAAAGTAGTCGAGTCTGGCCGCAGGTTCCTTCTCGAACTCTTGCTTACCCGCGGCAATCAGCTTCGCGGCATCTCGCTCGCCACGATGGAACAACTCCTGCGTGCGTTGCAGTGATCGGTATAACACGAGCGCGGACTTTCTTTGTTCAGGAGTTAGATATGCGTTACGCGAACTCATCGCCAGGCCGTCGGGCTCGCGCACGATTGGGCCGACTTCAATCGTGACCGAAAAATTCAAATCGCGGACCATGCGACGAATGATGGCCACCTGCGCCGCATCTTTTTGTCCGAAAAAAGCGATGGTGGGCGCGACGATGTTAAACAACTTCGCGACGATGGTAGTTACGCCACGAAAGTGTCCGGGACGCGAATGTCCGCATAGGCGGTCGCTCATGCCTTTGACCGTGACCCACGTATTCGCACCCGCGCCCGGGGAATACATTTCCTCGGCGGCAGGCGCGAAGACGATGTCGACATTCTCTTGTTCCAACAAGGCAAGGTCTCTCTCGAGATTGCGTGGATATTTCGAGAAGTCTTCTTTGGGCCCAAATTGCGTCGGGTTTACGAAAATCGAGACCACAACGACGTTGGACTTCGCACGCGCCGCCCGTACCAGCGAGAGATGCCCCTCATGCAGTGCGCCCATAGTCGGCACAAGGTCAACAATTCTGCGCATGGCAGAGCGCTCCGAAGCGGTTCGCATTTCCGCAATGGTCGTGATCAATCTCATAGCTTCGGAAGAATTGCAGGCCCGGACTGGGGCACTGTGAATTCAAAAAGGTGAAGTTCGCTGCCAAAGGAATGCGGCACTACGCCGGAGTTTCCAATCTCGGATACAAGATGCGTGTTCCATCCCATTTGCGCTACCTGAACCGTCGATCCCGGGCGGAGGCCGAACCGGAAGGCTGCCTTCTCTATCTGATCGTAGAAGCTGTTCGCATCGAAAACGTATTTCGTCGTACTTGCAATCACACGATGTCCGCCGCACTGGAAACTGACAAAACCGGGGACCCTTTGGTCAGGAGCATACGGCTGCTGATTGCAAAGATAATGCCCCAGCATCAGGTTGGTCTGAAAGTCGCCGAAGATGATTTCGTCTTCGGGAAGTCGGTCGATGTAATCGATTGCCGCGTGCATATTCGACGCTCGCTCGTCTGTTGAACTGAAAAAAGGTGGCTTGTTGGCCAGGGTGAGCCGGCAGAGAAGGCAGATCGCGATCGCTGTGGCAATCGTCGGCAATAGCTTATGCCTTAAAGCTCCGGCAAGGGCGATGCAAATTCCAGCCAGGGCGAACGGAAGCAGAAACGACGAATGCCTGGTGCCGCCGTAAGGATACGCGCGAACCATCGCGGCAGCGCAATTCGCCGCAAAGGGCAACAGGAGCAAAGCGCCGAGCGGCCGGGAGTTTACCCGCGAGGAAATTTTGCCTCGGAATAAGAGAAAAATTCCCGCCAGGAAGAGCAGGAAAGCGATGTCCCCAACGACTAATTGCCGAAATGTGTACTGAAAAACTCCAACTGTACGCCCGATGATGAATATCACTGGGTTTACTTTTCCGGACACAAAATAAGAATGTCCCAGGTAGGCGTTCTCCATCCATCCCTTTGTGGGGTCCTGCCCGCCGAAGTAATGGCTCAACTCGCGGATTTGCGTGAAGTAAAGAAAAATGCACAAAGCGAGCGCGCCAACCTGACCTGCGACCCAGGCGAGAGTCACTCGCAGTCGGTGACCTTGCCGCAGAATTCTCCAGATTGCATACACCCCTAGTGCGGGAGCAAACAAAAATCCCGAGTAATGCGATCCGATCGCAAACCAAAGCGACACGCCGGAGAGGAGCATCGCTCCTGCGGAATTTTCCGCTAAAGCGCGTTCCAGCAAGTATGCGGCCGCCATCATGAACGCGAGAAAGAGCGCATATTGGCGAACTTCGGTTGAAAGTTCAATCGACGTCGGCAGGAACAAAACAAAAACGTAAAGCCCCCACGCTACCTCTTCTGCAAATAACAAGCGCGCCCACTGCAAGGCAAACCAGCAGAAAGCCAGGCCAGCAATAATGGAAGACATGCGCAACATCAGTTCCGAGGTCCCCAGTGCTCGCCACAGGTGCAGCACAAATATCAACAGTGGAGGATGGGAAATGGCCAGACTCATCCGGTAAGTTGCCGCCCACGATGTCTGGTTCGCGGCGGCGAAGTGCATGATTTCGTCTGAGTTAAGAAACGTGCCGCTTGCATGCCAGACGCGAAGAACCAAGCCGGCGGTAAGAAACAGCAAAACCCAGAGTGTCCGCTGTGGCCCCGAATCCAGACGAAAAAAAGCTTGCTTCGGAGCGCCTGCAGAAGGCTGGCTATCGGCGGGTTTTTCCTGAAGCTCCGGCATGATCACCGTCGAGAATAACGCACAATTGCGTTGCAAGCTTCTTCAATCTTCATTTAGTATTGCTTAGTCAGTTGCCTAATTGACTAAATGACGTTCACGCGATCAATCCAAGCCTTGGGGAATGACCGGCGCCTGCAGATCCTCGGGTGGCTAAAAGACCCGGTAAAGCACTTTCCGCCGCAGCGAGATGGAGACCTGATAAAGGACGGAGTGTGCGGCCTGCTCATTGCGCGCAAGCTGCACGTTAGCCAGCCGACTGTGACGGAGCACCTGAAGATACTCTCGCAGGCAGGTTTCCTCACTAGCAAACGGATCAAGAAATGGACTTTTTACAGGCGGAACGAGCCGGCGATCCGGTCGATCAAGCGCCAGATTTCACAACACGTTTAGCCAGGAGAGAAGAATGAGTACAGCCACGCAGTATCCATACGACACCCGGCTTAATGTTTTACACAAGCACCTGGAACTAATCGACGAAAGAGCTCTGGCAGATACGGCTCCGCACAAGTGGTACAACCAGACGCTCTGCCAGGTGAACGATTCCGTCGTCAGGTTGGGAGTGATTGAGGGCGAATACCATTGGCACAAACACGACAACGATGAAGAGTTCTTCTACGTCGTCGAAGGCAAGCTGCTCATCGATCTTGAAAGCCGGACGGTTGAATTGCAGCCGCGGCAGGGATTCGTAGTTCCCAAGGGCATCATGCATAGAACCCGCGCGCCGCAGCGCACGGTGATTCTTATGGTCGAGAATGCCGGCATCGTTCCCACAGGTGACAAATGAGCGGCCCTGAGAGTGGCCGGGACAAAAATAGCGAGAAGTCCATGATGATCCTGATTGCAGGTCCTTACCGCTCCGGTACGAGCGACGATCCTGCCCTGATGCGGAAAAATGTCCAGCAAATGGAGGCTTACGCGCTGCCCCTTTTCCGTGCCGGACACATTCCGGTCGTTGGTGAGTGGCTTGCGTTGCCATTGGTGGAACTGGCCGGCTCCAGAAAAGTGGGCGATGCGGCTTTCAATGAAGTTTTTCACCCGATTGCGACTCGATTGCTGCAGAAATGCGATGCCGTGCTTCGCGTGGGAGGGCCTTCAGCAGGAGCAGACGAGATGGTCAATGTCGGTCGGAGCCTTGGCCTGAAGATCTACTCGAGTCTTGAGGAAATTCTAAAAGCAGCTTAAGTCAGGACAGGGCCGCTTAACTTCCGGCTGCGAAGCCGCCAACGTGCGCGTAGGTCGTACGCATGTATTTGTGAGGATTGACCGGAATATCGTTGATCCGGACTTCGTAATGAAGGTGTGGGCCGGTGCTGCGTCCGCTATCGCCAACATAGCCGATGGTATCGCCACGATGCACATGTTCCCCGGGGAAGACGGCAAAGCTTTTCAGGTGTCCATAGCGGGTTGTAATTCCGTGATTGTGGTCGATAACGACGGCGCGCCCATATCCGCCCATAAAGTCGGCGAACAGCACGACGCCGTCGGCGGGGGCGACGATTGCCTGGCCGGTAGTCGCGCCAATGTCTACGCCTGAATGGAATGCGCCTTCACCATTAAATGGATCAATACGCTCGCCGAAGGAGCCGGTAATTGGGCCTTCAACCGGCCACAAATTCGGGGCTGAATTGGCGCGAATCCAATCTGCAGTTGTGGCGTTGCGGGTCAGGCCAAGCGTCAGCCCAGCCGTAGTGGCACCGCTAAGCGCTGTAGTTTTCAGGGTAGAAAGCCTGTCGATGGAGGAACTGACCTGGTCATCCTGAACTTTGTCAGACGAAGCCGCCGCCAGCAGAATCGGGTCCGGCTTCAGACCGTAAAGTGACGAGACTTCGCTCGCCAGAGAACCCAATGAGGCGACCTGCATGTCGCGTTCTTTGGCAACTTCTTCCAAGTGGGCGTAACGGCTTTTCAGGTCTTCCTGCTCGGCCCGCAACTCGTTATATTGCGAGGTCTTCATGAGCATGCGCATATATGACTGGGCTATGCCAGTCAAGCCAAATAAGCCAACCGCGGCACCGGCCACAAAGACATAAAGGTAACGAACCGGAATGGGAATTTTGCGCAGCTGGCCATCTTCGCCGCGAGTCACGAAAAGGATGTAAAACCGTTTACGCAATATTCGTTTCCTTCGCTTGTCCCTGTGTTCTTTCTTGCCGCCGTGGGAATGAGCAAGTGTCATTCCTATAGCCGCAAGGTTGAAAATCACTGGCGAATGGCGCGCCTGACGCCCGGACTATGGGGGCGGGTAATGTGGCATCACGCTAAACCAAAGCGGATGCGGCACTTACCTCAACCACAGGCTTTCGGGAGACTGCTTGCCTAAACGGTAGCAAAGCAGGTTCCAACGTGTCAACGACGCCGGAGTTCTCTACAACGTTACAGACGACAGTAACCAACTCCTGACCATCGGGCCAGTTACTGTCCCGAAACGGAACGAATCATGCACCTCTAAGATTCGCGGAGATACAGCTCTGTTCGGTACAAAACCGTAGACCTTCCGTAGATGTTCGTAGAAAGGCCCCGGTTGTACCCGCTTTTGCGGTGCAACTCTCGGTAAGGCTCGAATCCTGGTTCAGGAGTGGAACTCAGTTCCGCTATGATGTTTTCGCTTTGCCCCTCTCAGAACGAGCGCTGATTTCTGCGATTGCGAAGGCGGCCTCTGCCCCCCGGCAGCGCCAGAATTTGTCGCGAAAAAAGGTTAAGGAATCCTTAGTTGCTGGAATAGGGGATGATTGCGCGGTACTACGCCTGGACGCGAACAGAGATCTGCTGGTCACCACCGACTTCAGCCTGGAAGGGGTGCACTTCCGCCGCGATTGGCACCCGGCAGCGGCGGTCGGACATAAATGCCTGGCACGCGGTTTGAGCGATATCGCAGCAATGGGCGGGGAGCCGCTCGCGGTCTTCTTATCCCTGGCTCTCCCAGAAAAACTCGAGCAGGTGTGGGTTGATGGTTTTCTCAAGGGACTTCTAAAACTTGCGAAGGCTTTTCGAGTGTCGCTGGCCGGAGGAGATACCGCGCAATCGCTTTCTGGTGTGCTTGCCGACGTTACGGTTATCGGCTCCGTACCCGAGGGAAAAGCGGTACTTCGATCCGGCGCGCAACCTGGAGATCGAATTTATGTGACAGGCGCGCTTGGCGGGGCCGCGGCTGCGCTGAAGATGCTTCTCTCGAAGCAGAAGGTGGATCCGAGAAAGTTCGCTCGACACTTCTATCCCGAACCGAGAGTCGCGATAGGGAAATTCCTTCGCGAGAAGAGCATTCCCTCGTCGATGATCGATATCAGCGACGGCCTTTCGACTGATCTGAGCCATATCTGCGAAGAGAGCGGTGTGGGCGCGGAAATCTGGAGCGATAAGATTCCCCGCGCGGAAATGGGCGTCGGGCCTGTCGACGTAAACCTGGCTTTGCACGGTGGCGAAGAATATGAATTGCTGTTCACCGCTTCTCGGCTAACGAAAGTCCCGTCAAGAATCGCCGGAGTAACTGTTACCTGCATCGGGGAGATCAAGCGCGTTAGAAGCATCTTCATATCCGATGAAAATGGCGCTCGTTCTCTGCTGCGTGCCGGCGGATGGGAGCACTTCAGGCAGACGTCCGCTAAGTAAAGTTCCTCATCACCGAACAAGAAATACCTGAAAAGCGGCATCAGTATGGCTTCCAAGCCAACTCAGGTGAACACGTTTCATCCAAGTGAGCGCTCCAGCAAGACCAATTTAGCGCCCTCCTCGGAGGCAACATGGCTCGCCTGGGAAAACTCATTGCACTGCTCGCAATGGTTACAACATTCATTCTGCTCACTAGTTGCGGCGGGGTTTCGAGAGGAACCACAACAACGACGACTGGCTCAGGTGGTGGCGCTGGCTCAGGTGGATCAGGATCGGGAGGTGGTTCCGGCTCTGGAGGAGGCTCGGGGTCAGGCGGTGGTTCAGGTTCGGGGGGAGGCCAATCGGTTCCAGGTTATGGCGCGGGAACGGGTGCTTCAGGGCAGACCGCTGCCGCCAAATTCTTGTATGCCAACCCGCTTCCCGGCGGAAGTCCGTACGCGCTCAGTATCCAGGCAGGAGGGAAGCTCGCCTCAACCAATAACGGCGGGTCAGCAAACAACAATGCTCCCCAGACGCTTGCCATTGATCCGTCCGGTTCGTTCGTTTTTCAAACGGCGCAGGCATTGAATGGAGCGCAAGGCGGAATTTACGTGTATGCAATTAACCGCTCCGATGGATCAATCGGGAACCCGATTGGTTCGTATTTAACGGGCGAGATAATGTTCGCAGACGTTGTAGACAACAGCGGCAAGTTTCTCTACGCTTTCGGGGCCAAAGGCATCGAAGCCTTCACAATTCAGTCTGGCACGGGCGTACTGACGCCAGTTCCAGGCTCTCCGTTTGCAGCAGGTAAATCGAGTGCGCAGTTTATCCAGCCAGGGACGCTCATGGCCGTTGACCAGACAAATCAGTTTTTGTACGTCTCAACAGCGTCTGGAATTTTTGCGTACATGATTGACCAAAACACCGGAGCGTTGACGTCCATCACCGGTTCACCCTTCGGCGGCGATGTGGTGAAGCCATGGGCGATCGTCATTACTCCGACGAACTCGTACTTGTACCAGATCGACGCCAATGATTCGTCGAAACTTTTCGGCTACAGCATCGACCAAATGTCAGGTGCATTGACTCCGCTAACTGGCTCGCCTTTTAACGCCGGAAAATGCGGAACGATGGTTGCACCTGGCACGGTCGGGATTCCTGGCCCGGACAACATGACAATCCCGAGCTCGGGGAAATTCATGTACGACAATTGTGGAATTTACTCGATCGACGAAAGCACGGGTGCGATTGCGCAAGTCTTCGCGCAAGGCCCGGGAGATTGGCCAGTTGCTGATCCCACCGGCGATTTCGTATGGGCGATTACCGGTGATCAGGACGCTTGCTTCAGTTGCGACATCGGAGTTGCCGCATTCCAGATCGATCAGAACACAGGCATGCTCACCCAGGTGCCGAATTCGTTTTTTCTCCTGACCAATACTGAAATTGGAAGTGTGGACAGCTTGGCCATTACGAAATAAGTCGTGACTTTCGTTACCTGGCCACTCTGGCGATGTTTAACGTGCGGGACTACAGTAGGCTCATGTGGTCCCGCATTCTTTTCGCGCTCGTAATTTCATGCTGCGCATCCGCGCAGAGTGATTCGTTGAAACCGATTGTCAACAATGACTTTGTGCATCACCAGTTTGGGGAGAGCTGCTCGCTTGAGTCTTCCTGGGCTCCGATGGTCTCAGACCTGAATAACGACGGGATTGACGACATTGTCATCGCAGCGCGCTGCAAGAATGCGTTAGTCGATCAGGGCGACAAAGATTACAAAGTGATTGACCCGATGGACTCCTTCTACGGATACGGCAATCCGAGCATTACAACCGGGTTTGCGCCCGATGACCCGAAGCTTCGCGGCATTGCACTGCTCGTAATTCACGGGGCGGGGCCAGATGCGTGGCGATCGGAAACACCACTGGCGAAGTACGTCATCATCAATCTTCCGGTAAAGACGCTTACCGTGAAGAAGATGAGAACGAGAAACAAAAAGAAGAGTGTGAATGCCATCTATGTGGAAGAAGCCAGTGGAGATGGAATGACCTCGGCCATTTTTTGGGACGGTCACAAGTACCGCTACACTCCGCTTGGGTCGAGCATGGAATAGAACCGTAGCTACGATTGCGCTCGGCCGTTGGCTAACATTCAAGTCCTTCTTTCAACCTGATGTCATTCCGAAGCGATTCATCGCTGAGGAATCTGCTTTTGCGAACAGCAGGTTCCTCGCTGCTGAAGCAGTTCGGGATGACAGCGAATGAGATGTAGCAAGAAGAGAAAGAAGTTCGAGCAACGCTGTTATGCTACCGGATTGTGAAAACGAAGATTCATATAGTCCTCATTCTTGCCATTGTGGTCACCGGCATCCGCCTGGGATGGATTTTTTATGAGCGTCACGAGGCTGCAATTGTCCCCGCGAAGAAAGACAACGGGCCGCTAAATCCTGACTACTACGTCACCCCGAAAAAGCTTTATCCCTACGATCTGAAAACGGCGAAGAAGCAACTGACGAACCAGCCTGCGTGGGTAAAGGTCGGATACGCGTACGGATTTTATCCGTACAATCCCGCGAGCCATTCGACAGACTTCTCGCATGAAGCCGGAAAACTAGGTCCCCTCCAGAAGCTCGTAATCAAAGATGTCGTAACCGGAACCTCTCCCAAAGATCCTGGCGAGCGGCAGGTGCTCGCGGTTTTTGCAGATGGCGGAAAGACCTACGCTACTCCCGTCGGCACTGAGCGCAGCGGTGACTTTAAATTTTTCTGCAACGAAATGCTTTTTATCGAGGACCCGCACGATTTGTACAAGCACTGGCCGGCGGACCTCTGGCAGGCGATCGATCAGCACCAGGTGAAGCCCGGCATGAGCGAACTGCAGGCTGATTTTGCAATCGGCATCGGACTTCTTGAAACCGGCAGCGATTCAATTGACCGAACGCTGGATTATCCAAATGGCGGGAAGCCGCTGAAGATCAGCTATCATGACGGCAAAGCGGCTGAGATCAGCCCGGGTCCGGCGAGTTAGAACACGATCTCAAAAAAGAAAAAGCGCCGGATTGCTCCGGCGCTTTCGTCGCTAGGCGAGCTTAATCTTTATCGCCAGATGATGTGGTGCCTCCGCCGCTGCTGGCCGGGCAGGGAAGCGCCGAATGCGTTAGCACATTCTCATTCGGATAGCTCCACGTACCATCAATTGCGTTCGAAGCTGGTCCTTGCGAGAACCATTGCAACAGCGCTTCGTTTTGCGGATGGTAAGTAAAGATATTCTTTCCGTGTCCGAGTGGCACCGGGAATGTTGCATCCGATAACACTTCCAGCGGATCCCCCGTTTCCAGATTTCCCTGGCAATCGACGGAGTCATCCGCGGGTACACCCGGGAACTGCCACACCGGCACTGCCGTGTCCGTGAACGGATCGTTATAGGACTCGGCCACTTCGTGTGACAACGGCGTGATGTCCTGGAATCCGCCGCCGAATAGACCGGGCGAAATCCAACTGGCGAACAAAGTGATCCAGCGTGGCTGCGGAGTAGCGGACGAATCGAGGAAGTAGGTGTGGAAGCCGAGCACGCAGCAATTCGCGAATTGACCGTTCTGATCGATCGAGAACAGGAACGTATTCGGATAGAACTCCATGTTCAACGCGTCAGTGGTGTTGTTGCCGGCGATGATGTCGTTTATGACGGCGTTGTCATAGACCGAGTTGAAGAACAGGTCAAACAACTCGATGAAGGGATCACCGTTGGGCGCGGTGCCGAAGAAGTAGTTCTGGACCTGAACGATGTTCCCGTTGGGCAGACGGACGTTTACGAATCGTGGAACAGTGATGGTGATGTTGTTCACGATGGTGGGACTCAGTTCCGTGTGCCAATTCGACTTCATCATGTTGAAGAACTCGGCGCGCTGGACCGCGTCGGTGACCTGTGATCTCCCCGTGCCAAAAAGTGCTTTTTCAAACACAGGAGACTGCAGCGTAAGATTCGTGAACGGATCGTAGCTCATGGTTGTGCGCAAGCTGCCGTCTGCATTGAGCAGCTTCAGGGTCACGAGCGTTATTTTCGCGGGAATGCTGGTGGTGCCTCCCTGTGCCGGATTGTTGCCGATCATCGGATATGGGAACACGACTCCCGCGTCCGGTCCACCGGTAGCCGCGAATGCGCCTTCGAATGTGTCAATTGTATCGAGACCAAAAATGTTGCCGTTTCCCATAACCGCGCTGTTCAAAGGATTTGAGTCGGCATTGGAGTTCGCGAACCCGCTGGAACGATTCGCCATGCCGCTCCATGCTGAGATCCCGTTTTCGTCTACGGCTACTCCGCCGCGTGAAGTGCGTGCATTGGCTGGAAAATCCAACACCGGCGATCCACTGGGAACTTGAACATTAGTGACCGGAACCGGAGCGCGCCTGGCGTAACCAGGACGCGAGGCATTAGGACTCATCGGACTGCGATCGACGTTTTGTCCGAAGAGCGCGAGCGGCGTCAGCACAAAAAAGGAGAGCGCCGCAAACAGAAAAGCGTACTTCAACCCTTTCATTAAAATCCTCCACCAACCCGGAAGTAAGAGCGGCAAATACAATAACCTACTCTGGACGTGGAAAGAAGCTGAATCGGCAATCCCGTGACAATTTTTTGACGAAGAGTAAAGGTTGCAAAATGTTGCAACCCCGCGAGGGGCGGGCGATTTGCGGCACAAGAAAAATCCCGCAGTTGAAACTGCGGGAGTGTTGAAGAAAAACGTTTAGCTTTGTATTTCAGGAGTGATGCTAGGCGCCAACTGCAGTCGGAAGTTCGTAAGAATCTTCCAGAAAACGATTAAATTCCGTCAATTTTGGCGCGATTGGCTCCTCCATCTCGTACTCGCCGGTGAGGACGTCGGTAGTCTTGAGCCCGTTTCCCGTGATGCAGACGACGGTAGTCTCGTCCGGCAGGATGCGGTCATTCTTGTAAAGCTTGCGCGTACAGCCGAGAGTCACTCCGCCGGCAGTCTCGGTGAAGATGCCTTCCGTTTCCGCGAGAAGTTGGATCGAATCGACGATCTCTGGGTCGGAAACATCCTCCGACCAGCCGCCGCTGCCGGTGATGCACTTGATCGCATAGTGACCATCGGCAGGATTGCCGATCGCAAGCGAGCGGGCGATGGTCGAGGGCTTCTGCGGCTCAATCTCCGTGTTGCCAAGCTTGACGGCAGTTGAGATCGGAGAACAGCCGGTGGCCTGCGCGCCGAAATACTTGACCGGCTTGGGCTCTACTAAGCCGAGATGAATGAGTTCCTCGAACGCCTTCTTAATTTTGATAATGAGCGATCCGCCTGCCATCGGGCAGACCACGTTGTCGGGCAAACGCCAGCCGAGCTGCTCGGCGATCTCGAAGCCGAAGGTCTTCGAACCTTCTGAATAGTAGGGACGCAGGTTGACGTTAACGAACCCCCAGTTGTGCTCATCGGCGATCTGCGAGCACAGGCGATTGACCTGATCGTAGCTGCCGGAGATGCGCACCAGCTTTGCACCGAAGACCTGGGTGCCGATAATTTTTGCCTGCTCAAGGTCGGCAGGAATAAAGATCCAGCACTTGAAGCCGTTGCGCGCGGCTTGTGCAGCGGTTGCATTCGCAAGATTGCCGGTAGAGGAACAAGAGACGGTGTCGAATCCGAAAGCGCGGGCATTGGCCAGAGCAGTTGCGACCACGCGATCTTTGAAGCTCAAAGTCGGCAGGCAAACGGCGTCGTTCTTGATGAACAGATTCTTAACGCCAAGCTCACGCGCTAAGCCTGAAGCCTTGATCAGGGGCGTGAAGCCGACCGGAAGCGTTGGCTGAAAATCTTGCGGGAGCGGCAGCAGCGCCGAATAACGCCACATGTTGGGAGGGCCCGCGGCGATCTTTTCGCGGGTGAATTCGTGCTTAACTGAGTCGTAGTCGAAGAAAACTTCAAGAGGAGAGAAGCACTCCTCGCAAACCGTTTTGGGGACATTGCCCCAGCTCTTGTGGCACTCCCGACAGCGCAGTTCGTATCGCATGGCACGCTCGATCTGAGCGGCTTACAGGTTCCTGATTGAGTAATTGGGAAATTGAGCAAAATTAAACCAACCCAGCGTAGTCGGTCCAACTACCCAATTACAAAATTACCCAATTACTCAATTTTTCGGCCCTAAAAACGAAATCCTCTTTTTCCCGGATAGGTGGAAAAGAGGTTCTGGAAGTGCCTAAATTCGCGCACCCCGAATCTCATGTTTCCCCGTTTCCGGGTCGAGAGTTGGCACCTGGCGGTCACGATAGATGATCGTGATCCGGTTGCCGTGGCGTCTTAGGGCTCGTCCCTCAGCCACTCTGCATGAAATCCAAGGTC
>DAIPJJ010000226.1:0-6007 GCA_036770325.1 Terriglobales bacterium | reverse complement strand
CCACATGGCCGAAGGAGAAACAAATGCTTTGGAAGGGTTTTCAAAAACCAAAACGTCTCGCAGTCGACAATTCAACCCTCACTGACAAGTACGGAATCTTCTGGGCGCAGCCGTTTGAACGCGGCTTCGGTACCACCATCGGTAACGCGCTTCGCCGCGTGCTGCTGAGCTCGATCGAAGGCGCGGCTGTCACCGCCGTCAAGATCGAAGGCGTGCTGCACGAGTTCCAGTCAATCCCCGGAGTTGTTGAAGACGCGACCGACATCATTCTGAACCTGAAGCAGGTCCCGTTCAAGCTGAGCGGCGACGCGCCGAAGGCGATTTATCTTCGCTCCGATCAGCCGGGCGTCGTCACTTCCGGCATGATCGAAGCCGACGGGGATGTCGAGGTCCTCGACAAAGACGTTTATATCGCGACGGTCAGCGAAGGCGGCAAGCTCGATATGGAAATGCGCCTGAAGCGAGGCCGCGGCTACGTATCAGCCGACAAAAATTTCGACGAAGATCTCGGCATCGGATTTATTCCGATCGATTCCGTCCACTCGCCGGTACGCAAGTGCAATTACACGGTCGAAGCCGCGCGTCTCGGCCAGATCACCGACTACGATAAGCTCACGCTGGAAGTCTGGACCAACGGCTCCATTACTCCAGCGGACGCGATTGGCCTTTCAGCGAAGCTGCTGAAAGACCACATGAATATCTTCATCAACTTCGAAGAAGATATCGAGACCGGCACGACGACCGAAGATCGCAAGCCGGAGATCAAGAACGAAAACCTGAACCGTTCCGTCGAAGAGCTCGAGCTTTCGGTGCGCAGCTACAATTGCCTGAAGAACGCGAACATTCAGACCATCGGCGAACTGGTGCAGAAGACCGAAGCCGAAATGCTGAAGACGAAAAACTTCGGCCGCAAGTCGCTGAACGAAATTAAGGAAATTCTCGGCACCATGGGCTTGAGCCTGGGCATGAAGATCGACGAGCACGGGAACGCTGTCCCCGGCCCGACCTCGAACGTTCCACTCCCGGCTTCAGCCTACGGCCCGGACGATAACTATTGATGTGTAGCGCGGGCGCCCTCGCCCGCGAATCAGGTTTCAAAGTTTCTAAGGTTTCAAGGTTTCATGAGTGCTGCAATCTGAGACCTTGAAACATTGAAACCTCGAAACCTTGAAACTTGGGGTTCTTATGCGTCACAAAGTATCTGGTTACAAACTCGGACGTACCACTTCCCACCGCCGCTCTTTGCTGCGAAACATGGTGACGTCCCTCATCATCGAAGAGCGGATCGAAACCACTGTCCCCAAAGCCAAGGCCCTTCGCCCATCTGTCGAGAAGATCATCACGCTCGGTAAGCGCGGAGATCTCGCCGCCCGCCGGCAGGCCGCTTCGTATCTCATGACCGACGAAGCTGTGAAGAAGCTTTTCGACACCATCGGTCCACGCTTCGGCGACCGCAACGGCGGCTACACGCGCATTGTTCGCACTGCCTGGCAAAAAGGCGATGGAGCTGACAAGGCGTTCATCGAGCTGCTCGGGAGCGAACAGGTCCTCGACGAAAAGCGCCAGAAGCGCGCCGAACTCCGTGCCAAAAAAGCGGAGGAAACTCGCAAAGCAATGGAAGAAGCCGAAGCTCAGCAGCAGGCGCAAGCCGGCGCTGAAGGCGAATCGGCCGGCGAGACCAAAGAAGAAAAAGAGTAGCTTTCTAGTTCAGCACTTTCTGTGTGGGTCGGACATTCTTGTCCGACCTTTTACTTTAATGGCGCTACTCCTCTGCTTCTGTCCTTATGGTTCTCGGAGCCCGGATCTGACATGGAAGATAAGTGCGACATCGAACCCAAGGACAACCAAGTCTCCCACAAAATTGACAATAGCCATATCGGCACGCCCACGAAGCTGGTATGCACGTACGGTCCAGAAGCTGAACCACCCGTAATATGCACTGAGAAGAGCCGCTGCTGCCCAAATCACCCAATTGATGCTGTCCCTGCGAAACTCTTTGCCTCGGGCCTGGAGCCGTGTTGATCTCACACAATCCACCACCAGAGCGATGTCGAGAACAAGCATCAGCAACACCAAGAAAAAAATGACTATCCAACTAGCAATATCCGCTCTAGTAAAACCCGCTGCCTTGATTTCGCGAGAAGCGGGGATCGCAAATACAACTGCGAACTGGGTTAGCAGAAAGGCACTCACCCAGGTCAGCCATCTTCCAAGCCGCGGCGTTCGAGGCTGCACGACCGCAGCCGCAACGAGGCAAGTCGATTCCGCCAACGATCCCCACCCAAGAAAAACGGAAGAAAACGCGAGAAAGCCGGTCGTAATGGCCAACCCTCGTATCCAGATAGGGAACACATCCCCTCTATGTGAATCTGAGGGATCCGTCATGGAGGTAGTCTCCTCTTCGGTCGTTTTTCCACCGCCCCGAAGTCAGCGAACAGCAGATTCCTCACCGCTGAAGCGGTTTCGGAATGACAGCGCGGTCGGATTTAGCGAAAGAATGCGGTCATCCGAGCGAGCTACGCCTTCGTTTTTGCCAACGACCAATGACCAACGACGCCTCACCGAAATCTTCTTATAAACAACGAATGCCTCTCCGACCTATAAAATCCCACTACATAAATTACCGGCTTGGCATTCGATGAATAAATCACCTGGCGGATTCGCAGCACCGGCGACCCGCGCGGCACCTGCAAAAACTGCGCAATTCGCCCGTCGGCAGCGGTCGCATCCACTTCTTCGTCTGCATAGGTCAACTGCACGCCGTAATCCTTCTCGAGCAAACCGAACAGTGAATTCCGGCCCACAGGCTCTCTCACCAAGCCTGGAAACCTCTCCGCTGGCAAATAACAGGATTCAACCGCAAACGGCTCATCGGACGTATGCCGCACGCGCTCGATCTTCACCAGTTTGCTGCCCGAGGGTAAGCTGAGGCGACCTGCGATCTCTTCTTCATCGTCGACAATCTTCGACGCAACCACTTTCGAAAATGGCGCCAGACCGCGAGCAAGCATCTGCTCGGTGTAGCTCATCAGCTTGTTGAAATGAATTTTCGGCGGGGCAACGAATGTCCCCGCACCGCGCCGCCGCTCGACAACGCCTTCACGCTCCAGTCCGGCCAGAGCGTGCCGCGCGGTCATCAGGCTGACTTTGTGTATGCGCGCCAGCTCGCGCTCGGAAGCCACCATGTCGCCCGAGTTCAACTGCCCGGCTTCAATCCGCTGCCGGATGGCATTCTGGATGCGCTGATACGCAGGCATAGCCGCTTTGCGGCCGTTCGCTGACATGTCAGTCAATATAAGGCTTTTGCGCAGGAAGGCAAACTACTTCGGCGGTACGCTCTGTGGCATTTCTCTGTGCAACTCGGTGTCCTCTGTGGTAAGGATTTGAAAATAATTACCACAGAGAACACAGAGTCACACAGAGCAATTCCACAGAGGTCCGGTCATGAAGCCGCGAGTGCCGCGTACGCCGCGCCCAATACCGGAGCGTCATGATTCAAGACAACATAGATCGGCATCTTCGCCAGCTCCGCGCTCAGCAGAGTTTTTTCGCAGAATGCACGGACAAACGTTCCATCCTTCATCTTGTCCAGGATCTTCAGCGCGATTCCGCCACCAATATAGACGCCACCAAAAGGCAGGGCTCGCAAAGCCATATTCCCTGCTTCTGAACCGTAAATCTGAACCCACATGTGTAGTGTTTCTTCACACGCCGCACAAGATTTAGAAAACGCCTGCTGCGTGATTTTGGCCGCAGTATCGGCGGCCGGATCGGCGAAAAATGCATGGTTCACTTCAGGAAAGATGCTTTCGTGAATGTATCGGAAACCACGTCCGGAAACGATCTCTTCCGTGCACACGCGTGGCATTTTCTTCAGCAACTTCTGCAGTAGAACAATGTCTTTTTCGGTACCAGGAGCAAAATCCGTCAGGCCAGCTTCACAGGCAGAGACTTGATAGCGGCTTCCATTCCAAAACAAAATTGACTCGCCGAGACCGGTACCCGCGGCAATATAGACCTTAGGTGCTCCCGGCTGAGGAGTGCCAGGGTTCAATATCAGCAGGTCCGTGCCATCGAGGTGCGTCAAACTCGATGCTGCCGCTTCGACATCATTAAGTAGCGCAACTTTCTCCGGCCGCAGCTTCAACGCCGCAGCTAATCGGTTGCGATTGATGGTCCAAGGCAGATTGTTGCAAACGACTTCATCATTCACGATTGCGCCAGCGACACCGAAACCAGCGGCAGCAAGCGCGTCATTGTCGAGTGAGTAGCCGGCATTCTGCGCCTGTGTTCTGAAATGTCCGACAAATGCTTCGATGCTGGGGAAGTCGGCGGTGCGTGCTTTGAACTGATGCACCGGCCGCAAGCGCTGCCCATCGGCTTCGAACAAGATCAAATTGCATTTGGTGCCGCCCAGATCGCCCGCGAGGATCATGCATTTCGAGCGTAGCTGGATTTCGGGAGCACATCAAGTCTGGCGTATTTGGGAGTCGCGTATTTTGGAGAATACCAAAACTCGGGGGCGCCATTTTCAGTCGTGCCGAATCGAATGCCTACTCGCTACGCGGGAAGTTGAGGAACCTGCGGCAGGACCCAATACCTCTAGCACTTGTCATCCCGAGCAAGCCGGATGAGTTTTCAACTCATCCTGCGCAGCGAGGGATCTGCAGTTAAGATTTCGACCCCGAAATGCAGATCCCTCGACTGGGAAGTTCATTCGCGAGCGAATGAACTTCTTCGCTCGGGATGACAGGGCGAAGGGTAAGTGGCGAAGGATCGAGTCCACTGCAAGAGAGTCTCCGAGGAATGTGCTAGTCCCCCGCCAGCTCCTGCAGTTCGCGGTCGCCTTCGTTCTCGAAGACTGGCACCACTGACTCAGGGTTGGAGACTAATCCGCGCTCACGTCGTAGTTGCGCTTCGAGTTCGGCGAGCTGACGGTCGATGTCTTCAACGGCTTTGCGCTTACGGATCACGTCCTCTCGGTAACGCCTGAGGAAGTAATCGATCGTCTCGACGCGAATCCTGATAGAGCCCGTCGGCTTGTTCTCGTCGAGGTCTTTGAAGCAGAAATACGGTGTGCCTGAATTTTCGATGATGCCTTCGATCACACCGTAGATGGGCGCATCGTGTCCGCACTTGAAGCTTGAAATCTCAAGCGCGACCAGGTTCGGATGCCGCGCTGTAAACTTCGCGGCCCAAACCTTGTGATTGGTGCTGCAGGAGTAGGAATTTTTCCAAGCGTCGTCGATGTCGAGTGGGCTTTTGATCATGCCAGCTCGAACTTCCTCGCCGAACAGCCGTTCGAGCATGTCTTCATCGAGCGGGAGCGTGTTTTGCGAGAAGATCGGGTACCCGAGCTTCTGGAATTCATCAAGAATTTCGTGATTCAGGCCCGGATCGTGGTGATACGGACGCCCAAGCATCACGATGCCAATGCGGTCTTCGCGCTCAAGCTGATCCAACACCTGGCGCGCGCGGCGGCGGATGCTGGCTTCGTATTCTTTCAAGGCGGCGAACCCAGCTTCGCATGCGCGATCGTTTTCCTGGTCAGATAGGCCGAGAACCGACTGAAACGCCTGCAGCATCTGGAACGCAAACAGTTTCCGATCAGCAAAGTTCAGCACCGGGTCGATGTATTTGACGTTGTTCTCAGCGAAGACATCATTTTCTTTCGTGAACGCCGCCTTCACGGTCTCCGGCGTGGCGGTCACCGTCGGGCACGCATTCGTACCTTGCAGGTTCACAAGTGGCGAGTGCAGCACGTCGTACATCGGGAAGAAGATGACGTTGAGCGGCTTCTTGCGGTGCTTCTCCTGGACCAGATTGTAAACGTGCGAGATGCCGATCTTCGCCGGGAAGCAAGGATCGATGGCGCCACGGCTCGCGCCCGCACGATAAAGATCTGAGTTGGTGTAGTCGGAATAAATAATGTTTTCCGGCTGCACACCTAGGCTCTCAAAATATGCATTGAAGAGCGGCGCGTAAGTATAGATGTTCAGCACGCGCG
>DAIPJJ010000308.1:0-2286 GCA_036770325.1 Terriglobales bacterium | reverse complement strand
GAGAACCTTTCCGTTGGTGTGAAATTTCCATTTGATGCCGGATAATTTTTCAATTGCTTGTCCGGCATAGGTGCCGGAGTGTTGTGGGTCGGCGCGAAACATGGTTGCGTCCGCGGCGCATAGTCGCTGCTGGAAGCTCAACCCTAGGGCCACGAACGCAAGCACGCGGAGAAGGCCAGGTGCGCGCCATTCAATGCGAAGAACAGTTCGTGTGAACGAAAGAAGACTTCGTGATCTCAGATCACTTCTCCACGGAGCGGGTCGCCGGAAGTACTCCCGAGCCATTTCCACATGCGCTCCCCATCCTGCACGCGTAATTCTACCTGCCCGCGACGATGGAGTGTCCTCAGGAAGTTGGAGAGCGAGGCACCTGGGTTCTTGAAATGTGCCAGCGATGAAGGCGAGCTGTGTTGTATCCGTTCCAGAAGTTCGGGGACCGTCGTCCACTGGTTTGACCGCGCCACCATGTCGGCAAACAGGTCGGTTGGCTTCGACCGCGGCGAGAAGGTTCCGATCGCTGAGGCAACAGTTTGCTGTCCTTCACTCAGAATGCCTGGACCAAACAAACTGATGAGCGCTGCCAATGCATTGCGCGTGGCATAGATCTCCTGCTGAACCGCTGCCTTCTTGAGCGCAAGTACGCGCAGTTTCTCCTGAATGTCATAGATGGACGATTCCCGGTAGCCGCGCTCCGCGGCTTGCTCTTGTTGGCCGGGAATTGGCCGAATTTCGAGCAGACCAGGCGCGAACTGTTGCGCAGCGGTAACCACAAGTCCCTCCCAAAGCAGCGACTCTCTGCTTACGAATTAGACGGTTTGCCCGTCAAAAACAAGTAGCTGAGGGACGAGTTGTGATGAATCCTTCTCTGATTGATGTGTGGTGGTGATGACTACCTTTGTAGAGCAATTGCGAAAACGCAAGCCGCTCGTTGCCGCAAGACGCCTGTATGTATCGAAACAACGGTACTCGTCCCAGTTTCGGAGTTCCTCATCCCGTAGAAGGCCAATTGGCGAGGCGATCATTGCACAATAGTAAACACGAATTTCAGATCGAAATGAGTGAACCAGCCGCCAATCTTCCCGCGTCACTTCACCAGGTGGTGAGCGTTATCTATTCACAGATGGACGATCTCGCCCGGCAGAAGGCGGACCTCCGCCGCGAGATGCGGAATCTCCGGCGGCAATTGCACATCCTGCGCAACGCGCAGCGGCCTGCGAAACTGGCTAAAGGGAGTCGACAAGGTAGCCGGCGTAAGCGGATGCTTCATAAAGTTCGATCGCGACGGCCACGTGAGTTTTCGGACGCGCTGTGGCGAGCCTGCAAGATCGCACTGCTTGAAGTGGAAGGGGACGCCACGGCAACGGAGATTCACGCCCGCATCATGCGACGAGGGTCATACGTGTTCGCTATTGGTGAAGATCCGATTGCTGCGATCATGAATACCCTTTCCGTGATGTACGAGTCGGGCGAGATCGGGCGACTGCCGCTTCGTTCCTGATGGCAGCCCATCAAAATTCTGGAATCTCCAGCGGCAGGCCGACATAGTTCTCTGCGAGACTTTGTGAAGCGGCGCGAGAACCAGTGACATAATCCAGTTCTGCAAGCTGGCGCTTGTGATCAAACGGAGTCTGGTCTGGGAACTTGTGCAACATTGAAGTCATCCACCAGGAGAAGCGTTGCACTTTCCACACGCGGCGCAGGCAAATTTGCGAATAGTTCTGAAGTCCGGTCGTGCTGCCCGAAGCATAAAAAGCTTGCAGGGCTTTTGCGAGGACCTGAACATCCGCAACCGCCAGGTTCAAGCCCTTTGCGCCAGTCGGCGGGACAATGTGCGCCGCGTCTCCGGCGAGAAACAGGCGGCCATACTGCATCGGTTCAACCACGAAGCTGCGCATTCCGGCGACACCCTTTTGCAAGACCGCACCTTCGGTGAGTTTCCAATCTGCGCTGTTTGATGCGAGCCTTACTTGCAACTCCCGCCAGATGCGGTCATCCGGCCAGTTGTGAATGTCCTCATCGTGATCGCACTGTATGTAGAGGCGGCTCAGGTGAGGTGTGCGCATGCTGAGCAGGGCGAACCCGCGCTCATGATAGCTGTAGATAAGTTCGTGCGAGGCAGGCGGCGTTTCGGCGAGGATTCCCAGCCAGCCAAATGGATAACTTCGTTCATAGACCGTGAGAACGCCCTGCGGAATGGTGGGACGGCAAATTCCATGAAAGCCGTCGCATCCCGCGATGAAATCGCATTCGATGCCTTGAGGCTCACCATTCCTGGTGAAATGAATT
>DAIPJJ010000039.1:0-26532 GCA_036770325.1 Terriglobales bacterium | reverse complement strand
TGGTGATGCCGCGCTCCTGCTCCTGCTCCATCCAGTCCATGGTGGCGGTGCCTTCGTGCACTTCGCCCAGCCGGTGGGTTCGCCCCGTATAAAAGAGAATGCGCTCGGTCGTCGTGGTCTTGCCAGCGTCGATGTGCGCCATGATGCCGATATTGCGGCAGCGCTCGAGCGGCACCGTACGAGACGAGGCTTTCTTCTTGTCGTCCTTGCGGACTTCCTGTTCGCCGACCGTGTTTGCAGGACTGCTCATGTAAATTCAGCTCTTAGCTATTAGCCTTCAGCTCTCTCTGCGTTCCCGATTCTTCTCTGCGAACTCTGCGGTTAAAGTCTTTTCGAAAAGCTCTTAACCGCAGAGTTCGCAAAGTAGAACCGCGAGTTCGCCGAGAGAATCACTTCCAGCAGCTAGAGGCTGCCTTCACCACCGATAATGCGCAAAAGCCTTGTTCGCTTCCGCCATGCGGTGTACGTCTTCTTTCTTCTTGATTGCTGCGCCGCGGCCGTTTGCCGCATCCAGCAGTTCGTTCGACAACTTGTCGATCATGCCCTTTTCGCCGCGCCCGCGCGAGTAAGTGACCAGCCAGCGGATCGCAAGCGAAGTGCGCCGGTCGGGGTTCACTTCGACCGGAACCTGATAGTTCGCGCCGCCAACGCGGCGGGTCTTGACCTCGAGAAGGGGCTTCGCGTTCTCAACCGCCTTCTTGAACAGCTTCAGGGCTTCATCGCCGCCTTTTTGCTGCAGACGGTTCAACGACTCATAGAAGATGCCCTCAGCGGTGCTCTTCTTGCCCTGCCACATCATCGAGTTGATGAACTTGGTGACCAGATCAGAGCCATAGATTGGATCCGGCTCGACCGTTCGTTTTGGAACATGTCCTTTGCGTGGCATTTCAGCTACTAGCTCCTAGCTGCTAGCTTCTAGCTATCAGCTTTCAGCCGTCAGCTCTCAGTGGCACTGGCAACTGGCCACTGACAACTGGCAACTATTTTGGTCTTTTCGCCCCGTACTTCGACCTTCCTTGCTTGCGGTTCGCGACGCCTACAGCGTCCAAGGTCCCGCGAATCACGTGATAGCGCACTCCCGGCAGGTCCTTCACGCGGCCGCCGCGGATCAGCACAATCGAGTGCTCCTGCAAGTTATGGCCGACACCGGGGATATAGGTCGTAACTTCAATCCCGTTCGTCAAGCGAACGCGGGCCACTTTGCGCAAGGCCGAGTTCGGCTTCTTCGGCGTCTGCGTGTAAACGCGGGTGCATACACCGCGCTTTTGCGGGCACGACTGCAGCGCCGGGCTCGCCGTCTTGTATCGCGGATGTTTTCTACCCGCGCGAACCAGTTGATTGAAAGTAGGCACGCTGGCCGCTCCTTGCACTGCTGTGCCCATGAACGCCGAAGCGCACAAAGGCTCGAATCATTTTTCCCGGATCATTCCAGGATTTGAGGCTGGATGACCTGCGCCATCCATACTTCCGGCACACGATAACCGGAAAATTGGTTGCCCTTTGACAGGTCTGACGACGGTGGCCTCAGGCCCTGCTATAAAGCCGGGAGATGCTCCGTTTCGCCAGCTTCGCTCCGCATAATCTCCCACGTCGGGAGCGGTTCGCGGAACGTTTCAGCGAGGGGTCTTCACGATAGCAAAGACTTATCTCTAAAAATCACTGCGCTCTATCGTGTCCGACGACTGAACACAATACAGGCAAGTCAATCTGATCTCGCGGAACTGTTTAAATATAGCAATCGCGAAAGCAGATCGTCAACATCGGTATCGTGCATCTCACAATTCAGCTATCAGCCGTCAGCCATCAGGTCAAGCGACATTCGAGAAGGGAACTCGGCTTTCGCTCCTCGGCGCACTCTGCGGCAAGAGCTTTTGAAAAACAATCACCGACAGAGATCGTAGAAGTAACTCGAATCGCAGAGGGAAGCTAAGAGCTAAAGGCTAACAGCTAAAAGCTTCAGTTCCGGTTGCCGAAACAATGATGACCCTCTACACTGAGTGTTTTCCAGAACATGCGCGCCGGTCTTTCGCGAAGGATTTAATGGGAAAGTTCTTTTCTGCAATCTCTCTTCTGTTTCTACTGCTTGGCTGTGTTTTCCTGCCCTCATGTGGCGGCGGAAATCCAACCGCCGTGGCCCCGCCTGTGGTTCCGACGGCTGTAACCATCAGCCCCAGTTCAGCAATTTCGCTTGTGCCCGGACAGACTCAAGTTTTTACCGGGGCCCCCGTGCCAAACACGTTTACTTTCCAGTCCAGTGATACGCGCATTGTCACCATTGCCAGTAATGGACAGGCCTGCGCCGGGACCTGGAATTCGCTTACGGCGCCGCAGGTTTGCACTCCCGGACCCACTGGAACCGCGCAGATCACTGTCAGCGCCGTCGGCGTGACCAGTCCTCCGGTGACGATTTACGTCCATGAGCCGATCACGAATATCACTATAAGTAAGGTTGCTGGCCAGCCTTCTACAATTTCGAATCAATGCCTTTCGAAGGGTACCATTCATGGGCCTGAGAGCTGGCTGCTTCAGGCAAATGCATTCAACGGGAGCAACGACATCACTGACTCGGTGGGTCCGTTTACCTTTCAGCAGATCAACCCCGGATCGGCAAACATTGTGACTCTGTCGGCGCTACCTGCAGGTACCCAGGGCTGCGCGAGTTCTCAGGGACAATGCCTGAACCAGCAAGTAGTTACCGCGACTACTCCCGGGGTTGGTCAGGTGTTTGCGTCAACTGGAGGTTTCAGCAGCCAGCCAATCTCGATTGAGACCTGCCGGGTCAAGAGCATTTCGATTGCGGCGGAAGGCAACGTGCCTACCAACACGTCGTTTGTTGTAAACACCAATACCTCCACAACGTTGAATGCCACGGTCAAGGATGCGGCAGACCAGACGATTACGGGTGTTCCACTTACTTGGAGTGCCGGGAGTCCTATTTCGGTGGGCGTTGCCGGCAACAACTCAGGCGCGGTTTTTGGCAGCGTCGGCACAGCGAGCTCGCCAGCTGTGGGCGCGGGAACGGTGATCGCGTCCTGCACACCACCTGCCTGCAACGCGGGAATAAAGCCGTCACTGCCGATTTACCCGCAGGCGGCGTTCAGTTTCCAGGTTGAAAATGGAAGTACCACTCCCGCGGCGACACCGACTGTCTACGCGACCACGACAGCTTGCACGGACCCTGCCGCGAACCCTACGGGGGCAACTTGCAACCCCACTCTGGTGCCAATCACGGCCAATTCGGCGACGGCATCCTTTGCGGCAAGCACTCCGATTGTGTTGCCAGCTTCACCCAACTCGCTGATTTTCGACAATAGCCCAGCGAGTGCCAAAGCCTATTTAGGAGTTGATTCCAGCAATTTCGGACAGCAGGGATTGATGGTTTTTGACGGCACTACGGTGACCAGGCTGAACAACAATGCCGGCAAGGTGCTCGCAATTTCTCCCGATCAGAGTTCGGTGATTACTTCCGACACTGTAGATTCGCCTAAGCAATTCTTCATTTGTTCGAGCTGCAGTGCGGCGAGTCGAACGGTTACTGCGTTCACAGTTCCAGCAGGAGGAACTGGACCGACTGCGGCGGCCTTTTCTCCCGACAGTTTGAAAGCCTACATCCTCGCTGGGAATACGCTTTACGTTTACTCGAAAGTCGATCCGCTGCAGACAATACCGCTTGGTGGAACTGCGAATGATGTAGCGTTTCACCCCGAGGGCGGGTTTGCATTCCTTGCCGGACAATCGGGTTCGCTTACGCCTTATCGTGTCTGCGACAACGCACAGATTTCTGGGACTTTAAGCGCGGCGAACGCGCCGGCGATGATTCGCGCATTGCCCGACGGTTCCAGCCTGCTTGTGCTCGATCCGCCGAATGTCGACATCATTAATGTGACGTCGCTCACGTCAACACTATGCACCGGAGCGATCACCGACACGATCAGCTCATTCAACTTCGGAGAAGGCAGCTTCGTACCTACGCAATTTATCGTCGCTCCCGATGGACAGAAGGCGTACATTCTTGGCGAGACTCAGGCTGGACCGCCGCCTTCACGGTTAGCACTTATTATTGTTTTCAATCTGACTACGCAAACTCCCGCGGTGCTTTCATTGAGCGGTGGCGCGATTCCTTTGAGCGCCGCACTCTCGCCAACCGGGAATCTCCTCTTCGTCGGCGCGAATGACGGCGCAGTTCACGTGATCGATACCTCATCTGGTCTGGATACGCAACAGGTAACATTTCCTTTCCCGACAAACGAGTTGTGCCTCGGGCCAGGAAATCCGGCAACCCAGGTGCCTCTTTCCCAGGTGGGAGTCTCTGCGGCCGCACAGAACGGGTCGAGTACGACTTACAGCTACTCTCTGACGTCGGGCCCACCGCTCAAAGTGAACCAGAGCATTACGATTTCAAAGATGAGCGATGGAGTGAACAACGGTACTTTTACGATCAGCTCGCTGGGAACGGATGCTTCTGGGAATCCGGCGTTTACGGTCACTAACGCTCAGGGTGCGAATGCGAGCGGCCAAAGCGGTGTTGGCGTGGTACCGATTTCGTGCAATCCGGATTTGATAGCCGTGAAGCCTTAACCGTGTGGCGCGGACACTCCTGTCCGCGAACCCTTATGTGGCGCGGGCGCCCTCGCCCGCGAAGAACTCCTGGCAGGTGATAGCTATAAATCACCGCTGAACTCTCGCCGCCTCCAGCTCTTTCCCAATGCTGTCGAGGACGCCGTTGATGAACTGCGCGGACTCGGGGGCGGAAAACTTTCGAGCAATTTCAATCGCTTCATTGATGACCACGGCGCGCGGCGTCTGGGGGAATCCGATGAGTTCTGCCACGGCGGCGCGAAGAACATTGCGATCTACGGCCGCCATTCGGTCCATGCGCCAGTTCTCGGCGTGACTTTCGATCAGCTTGTTGATCTCGCCGCTGCGGTCCTGAGCCACGCGGAAGATGTCTTCGGCGAAGCCCTGCACTTCGTGATCAACCTCGCCACGGCCTTTCCAGAAAGTCTTTCGAACGTCGGCCGGCTGCTGCTCACCAAGATCGGCCTGGTAGAGCATCTGGAGAGCCAGTTCGCGGGATTTGCGGCGGGTGCCCATGGAGCTCTCAGCCATCAGCCATCAGCCGTCAGGAACACCGGCTGCGCCGTAAGCTTCAGCGCCAGTTTACAGCAGTCGGAATCGGCAGCGTTGAGCCGGAACTAATTCGAACGCTTCTTTGAAGAGGTAGAGCGGGAGCTTCCGGTTTGGTGTTTCCTGTTGTCTGTTGACTGATTGCCGATAGCAGGTTTGCTCACGGCCTGCGACGTGCGACGTGCGACGGGGTTGTTTTCGCCGACGACCAACGACCGACGACCAAGGGCGGTGTTCCTGACGGCTGAGGGCTGATGGCTGATGGCTGATTTCAAATTTGCCATCTCCACCGCCGCGAGCGCCGCTTCGAATCCTTTGTTGCCCATCTTCAACCCAGCGCGATCAATGGCTTGTTCGAGCGTCTCGCAGGTGAGAACGCCGAATGCATGCGGAACTCCGGTCTCCTGCGCCGACTGGCCGATGCCACGCGTGACTTCGTTCACGATCACATCGTAGTGCGCCGTATCTCCGCGTAAAAGACAACCGAGGCAGATGATCGCGTCGTACTTTTTCGTTTCAGCAAGCGTGCGCGCGGCGGACGGAATTTCGAATGAACCAGGCACTCGAACGATTTCGATGTCGCTGTCTTGTGCTCCTGAGCGGATCAGTCCGTCGTAAGCACTGCGCAGCAATCGGTCGGTGATGAACTCATTAAATCGCGAGACGACTATCGCGAAGTGAAGTCCAGACGCGTCCAGCTTTCCGGCACACGTCTTCCGCCGAAGTTTTTCTTCGGTGGACTTCTCCGTGTCTCTGTGTCTCCGTGGTGAAATGTTTTGCATCGCTAATTGGTATCTCGATGGTGGTACCTCAAGCGATTCGCCGATTTCACGTACACCATCTGCATTTCCCCTGGCCTATCTTTCGTGACCGGACAAACCAGGAAATTACCGAACACTTCATCATCGAAGTCCCCTTTTAGCAGTTTGGCAACGTTCGGCGGCAGATTGCTGTCTTCATCATGAAGACCAAGCATTCGGTGGGTTCCAATGACCCAGATGCGTGTTGATGGAGCACCGTTCCAGTATGAAAGTCTTCCGTGAACTTGGTAGCAGGGAGCGACACTCTTTTCTGTTTGTGCGCTCATCAGTAGCGCAACTAACAACATTATGAAAAGCAGTACGAGGTTCAAGCTGGACTTAATCAGTCTCATAGCTCCTGAACTATTTTCCCTTAAACTGTGCTGGGCGCTTTTCCAGAAACGCCGTCGTCCCTTCCTTCTTGTCTTCCGTTGCGCAGGCCACGCCGAAAAGCGTTGCCTCGAGATACAGCCCCTCGGCCAGCGGCGTCTCCATACCTTTATTCACCGCCTCCATTGTGTACTGAACCGCAAGAGGACCATTGGCGATGATTTTCTGCGCAATCGCCTCCGCGCGCGGGATCAGCTCGGCCGGAGAAACAACTTCGTTCACCAGCCCGATGCGATGCGCCTCCTGAGCGCTGATCATCTCGCCCGTGAGCAGGAGTTGCATCGCAATCCCTTTTCCAACCAGTCGCGGTAGTCGCTGCGTGCCGCCGTATCCGGGAATAATTCCGAGCTTGACTTCGGGTTGTCCGAGCTTCGCGTTTTCGCTCGCCAGACGCATAGTGCAGGCCATCGCGATCTCGCACCCGCCGCCTAGCGCGAATCCATTGATGCAGGCGATCACCGGCTTGCCGAGGTTCTCGATCAGGTTGAGCACGCTCTGCCCACGGTGCGTGTACTCCTTTGCCGAGATCGCATCATTCTTCGATAGTTCGCCAATATCCGCCCCTGCGATGAACGCCTTCTCGCCCGAGCCGGTCATGATCACCACGCGCACGCTCGCGTCATTTTTAATTTCATGAAAGGCCGTGCGCAACTCTTCCATGGTGGCCATATTCAGCGCGTTCAGCACCTTCGGCCGGTTCACGGTGACGTAGGCAATCGCATTTTTCTTTTCGAAGAGGATATTTTCGAAATTCATAGGGTCAACTTCATTGGCCACGGATTTACGCGGATGAACACGGATTCAATTTGTCTTGTAAGTGTGGAACGTTCCAAGAATGATTGCGCTCGCATTGTTACGTGTGCGCTCGATCATATCTGTGACGTCTTCTCCGTATTGTCCGTCCTCGCCGATGATGTCCGCCTTCTCAACCGAAATTAACTGCCACCCAAAGGATTGTAGATACTTCTCAATCTTTTCCACTGCGGACTTCTCGGCGCCAGCCCACGTTGTAATGTTCATGAAGCCAATTTCAGATCGCCCAGATGCTGCATCGGTATCACCTACGATCTCAACCAAAATTAGCCAAATCTTATCCTCAGGCATTTAATCCGTGTTCATCCGCGTTAATCCGCGCGCAAAGAAGTTATAAACGATTCACCTTCGGATTATTTGGATCCGAATAATCGTAGAAACCCTTGCCCGATTTCCGTCCGTACCAGCCTGCCATCACCAGACGCTTCAGCAGCGGCGGCGAGGCGAAGCGGCGCTCTTTGAATTCGTCGTGCATCACATGCGTGATGTAGTACGTCGTATCGAGGCCGACGAAATCGAGCAGCGTGAACGGCCCCATGGGATAGCCGCAGCCGAGTTTCATCGCCTGGTCAATGTCTTCGATCGAGCCCACACCCTCTTCGTAAGCGCGAATTGCGTCGAGCAGGTACGGCACCAAGAGGCGGTTCACGATGAATCCCGTCTTGTCGCTGGTACGCACCGGAACTTTGCCCAGCTTCTTCGCAAACTCGTACGCGGATTCGTAAGCGTCTGGCGCGGTCGCGATTGTGCGGACAACTTCCACCAGCTTCATCAGCGGCACAGGATTAAAAAAGTGCAGCCCGATGAATCGCTCGGGGCGTTTGGTCGCGGTCATCAGCTCGGTAATAGAAATGGAGGAAGTGTTCGAGGCGAAGATGGCGTCTTTCTTCACAACCGCATCGAGCGCGGCATACATCTCTTTCTTCTGTGGCACGCTCTCGATAATGGCTTCGATGACGATGTCGCAATCTCGCAGGTCTTCGCGACGGGTGGTTCCTTTGAGCCGCGCGAGTGTCTGCTCTTTCTGCTGCTGAGTAATCCCGCCCTTCTCCGGCGGCCGCTCGGCAAACTTGCTTAGTGACTTCTCGATTCCAGCAAAGCCCTTGTCGATGTATTTCTGCTCGACTTCGAGAACCGCGGTCTCGAACCCGGCCATCGCAGAGACCTGTGCAATGCCGGAGCCCATCAGCCCACAACCGAGCACGCCAACTTTCTTAATGTCCATCTTTTCAACTTCTTTCGCCGCGGATTGACGCGGATGAACACGGATTAGAGTCATTCACCACGGAGGCACGGAGGCACGGAGAAAAGTAAAAGTGCAGATCCCTCGACTGCGCTCGGGATGACAATCGTGGAGGATACCCGTTCAGCACGGCTGAAGCCGTGCTCTGATACGAACCCTCGTTGACGTGTTCTCCGTCTCTCAGTGTCTCCGCGGTGAAACTTAGTTCAAGCTTTCCACGATCATCGCGATCCCTTGTCCCCCGCCGATGCACGCCGTCGCCAGCCCATATTTCTTCTTCCGCCGGCGGAGTTCGTAAAGCAGCGTGATCACCAGTCGCGTTCCCGTCGCACCCAGAGGATGCCCCAAAGCAATCGCACCACCGTTCACGTTCACTTTTTCGCGATCGAGGCCCAATTCTTTTTCGACGGCGAGATACTGCGCCGCGAATGCTTCATTCACTTCGATCAGATCAATGTGCTCCAGCGTCATTCCAGCTTTTTGCAGCGCGGCCTTCGTCGCTGGAACCGGGCCGCTGCCCATGATCTTCGGATCAACACCCGCGATTCCCCAACTCACGATTCGCCCCAGCGGCCAAGCGCCGCGCTTGCCGGCTTCTTCGAGAGACATCAGCACAACCGCCGCGCCACCATCGACAATGCCGCTAGCGTTGCCGGCAGTAACTGTTCCATTTTTCCCAAACGCGGGTTTGAGCTTCGCCAATCCTTCCAACGTGGTCTGCGGGCGGCGATGATCATCTTCTGTAAGCGATTCTCCGGTCGGCTCGCCCTTGGAATTCTTCAACGGCACGGGAACGAGTTCTTCCTGAGTGCGTCCTGCCTTGTACGCGTCGTCAGCACATTCTTGTGAGCGCAGTGCAAATTCATCCTGCATCTCGCGCGTGATGCCCTGTTGCGAGCCATACAGTTCCGCAGTGTTCGCCATGTACATGCCGCAGTAACTGTCGAGCAGTGCGACCATCAGCGAATCTTCGAGCTTTCCCCCGGGGGCGAGCGAGAAGCCGTCGCGTCCGCGAATCACGAAGGGCGCCTGTGACATGGCTTCCATCCCGCCCGCGAGCACCACATTCGCTTCGCGCAACTGAATCATTTGTGCGCCGTTCACGATCGCCTGCATGCCGCTTCCGCACAAGCGATTGACCGTCAAGGCCGGCGTTTCAATTTTCAATCCCGCCCGAAGGCCGACATGGCGCGCGCCGTACAATGCATCTCCTGACGTTTGCTGCGCGTTGCCGAAGACAGCATGGTCGAATTCTTCCGGATTTACTTTTGAGCGCTCAATCGCGCCCTCCGCGGCGATTGCGCCGAGTTCCTGGGCGGTGAAATTTTTCAGCTTGCCGCAATAACGTCCGAATGGAGTACGCGCGCCGCTAACGATAGCAATGTCGCCGGGTTTGAGCATGGTGGCCAGATTGGATCGAAATGCTTCGTGGAACAGCGTAGTCTAACAGCCGAAGGAAGCCACATGCCAGCGTGGGAAAAGCTCTCAAGCGTAGAAAGTGCCGAGTTCAAGGCGAGGACGCAGGGGAGAAGCAGGCGCATTGATTGTTGAACTTCAGTCGATGGCGATTTTCTCTCCGTACTCCACATGCAGACTCGCTGTGCTCTGCGGTTAAAGTTTTTTTGAAACAGCAGATTCCTCACGGCTGAAGCCATTCGGAATGACAGCGTCGAAAAATGTGGAATGATGGAGCAGGAAATTTAGGCCACGGCGGCTGCAGTCAGTGCCGCCTGCACCGCAACACTCTTGCCGACGCCTTCGGCAACTGATTTTTCGAGCGCGCGCTCGACGCGATTGATCACTTCTGTGACGGTATCGACAGCATCGAATTGCTGGCGGATAACTGCTTCGGCGACACCTGCATTGAACGAACTGGCGATTTGCTTTTCGCCGATTGCGGTCGCGATGAGTCGACGCATTTTTTCTACGACGCGCAGAGCCTCATTCTCGGCCGTTTCGCCAAGAACAATTGCGATGGCGCTCGCCGCGTAGCGGAATGCCAGGTCATTTTGTCGCACATTGGCGGCGACAAGCTGGCCGAGCCGCTGCATCAATTGGTCGGCGGCTGCTTCTCCCTGTTCCTTGGCGATTTGGGCGCGTTCGCCGAAGCGCATTATCAAAACCGACACAGGCGTCGATTGCTGTGCCGCGCGCCTCACTTCTCCCATTAGCAAATCCAGGTAGGAAGCACGTTTCAGCAGGCCGGAATTTTCGTCCGTCACCGATAGGTTCTTCACCAGGCGGCGCAGGCCGGCGTTGTTCAATGCGATCGTCACCTGCTCAGCGATCATTTTGAACACGATTACGTCATTCTGCGGCCAGTTACGCGGATTTGCATCAATCAGCAGCAGAATGCCGAGGTGATCGTTTCCATCCATGAGCGGCAGAGCGCACAACGAGCGCGCGTTTGACGCCGAGAATTGCGTCTTCAAAGCCTGCAATTCTGGAACGCCGTTCACATCCGGATAAGTCAGCGAGCCGCGGCTGATCGCAAGCTCGTGCAACGTCGATGCGAGTTGCTCGACGATTTCTCCGTCCGCGGGCTGCAACCCTGTACTGGCATATTGTTTGGCGGCGCTCGTGACTAATCCCGGCCTCCGCAGTGCGACGATGCAGCGGGACAAATTCCATTGCGACCCAATTTCCGTTGCGGCAGTATTCAACACCGTATCCGCAGTGCTCTGCTTGTTCAGCTTGCGAGTGATGTCGGGCACGCGAGCGAACGCTGCCATATCGAGATTTTCGGTGGCCGCGGCTCTAGGTGCGCCACTGGCAGCAACAGCAGCAGGAGCGGCAGGTACTGGAACTGCGGCAGCCTGACCGCCCGGATATTGCGGAGTCATTCCGGCTGTCATATAAAGCTGGCGCAAATCTGGGTTGCGATCTTCTTCATGAGGGAACAATTGCTGAATTCTCTGCAAACGTTCCAGTGCCTTGTTGCGCATTCCGTACTGCACGAGTATCTCGGCCTGTAACATCAGGTCCTGAAGGGTGCTCGAACCGAGGGTCTTCTCTTCGGTACTGCTGCGTTGCGGCTGCGCTTGTGAAGTTCCGGTGAAACGCGAGGCGATTACATCGTAGCGGTTCTGCTCGATTCGGCCTCGCAACATCTCCAGGCGTTTCTGATGCCCGGGCTCGTAGGGATCGATTTCGGCGGCACGATCAAGCGCGTCTCCTGCTTTTACATAATTCTTCTTTTCGCAGTAAACGTCGAACAGCTTGAGCAGGGTTGCGCAATATTCCGCCTCGCGATTAGCAGTGTTGAACTGCTCAGCCAGGAATTCGAGCATCTCTGCCGATGGCTTGTGGCCGTTGGCGATGTCCTGCATCATCGCCAGGAACGCGCGGCGTTCGCCTTTGCGCCGCTGGAAGTGCTCCAATTTCTCCGCCAGCACGACCGCTTCGCGATCCAGTTCAGAATCGAGAAACGCACCGATGAGATCGCGCACCTGCTCAATGCGCGAAGGGTTCTGCTCAAAAATTTGCCACACAAGCGGAGCCGCTTCTGTAAGCCGATTAGCACTCAACAAGGCGCGCGCATACAACTCGCGAAACTCAGGAGAGTTCTGGCCGCTACTGGCGATCGGCTCCAGCACGAAAATGGCTGCGCCAATCTGCTGTTGCTGCATCAGGCATTTCGCATAGCCAAGTGCGATAGTTTCGTTTGTCGATTCTTCTGAATACGCGCGCTCGAACCACTGGCTCGGATCTGCGCTCGCCCCCTCTGCTTTCTGAGCGAGTTTCAGGAAGATTGCGGCCGCTTCCTTGCGTTCACCCAGTTCAGAGGCGAGCTCGGCGAGTCGCGTCATGTTTTTCTCAGAAGCGTCAATCGCCACCATCCGCCGCAAAGCTGCCAACAAATCCGGCTTGCGGTTTTGACGGGCAAGCTCGTCGAGCACAGAGTCGTAGGTCTCGAGCGCAAGCTTGCGGTTCGAGCTTTCAAGCAATTGCGCAAAGCGGATCTTCTGATCGCAGGTCGGGCTGGTGAATCGCGCCAGCTTCTTATAAGTAAGACTGGCGCGCATAGCATCGCCGCCAGCCATCTGCCGCTCGAACAATTCCCCCAGCAGGCGCACTGCGTCAGGCAGCCGCTGTAGAGAAAGACACAAATCGGCGGCCATTTGGCGGACGCTGTCGTTTGCCGGGTCAAGCGCTAGAATCTGCAGGAATTCTTCGAGCGCCTCGGCGGGTTTGCCTTTTTGCAGGAGTTTCTCGCCCCGCTCAACTCGCCTGGCGATCTCTTGCCGGTCGACCCGTTTTGGAGTCTCAGCCATAGAAGGTTTCTATGCCGCAGGCAACACCTGAGGCTGGAAGGATGATCAGGAGAACAGAGTCATCCAACTGAAGATTTTAGGCGGGGAGGGACGCCGGAAAACGCAGTAACGGAACTGCGCAATTACGAAGGTCACTACTCCGCGCTGAGTTGGGAAGGGCGATTACCCCGGTAAGCGTAGCCAGCTGTCCGGCAGAGCTGCCGGCTGCCGATTCAGCTACACTGCGGACTGAAGTGCGCCCTGGTGGCACTGATTGAATACTGAACCCGCCGCGTTGGCAATATTCTCCGTGTCCTCGAACCTGCTGGCGCTCTGTGCCGTGGGTACCGGGACTGGTGTGTATCTTTTTTATCGCGGCTTTCGCCTGATGCAGCGACGACGGCTCATTCTGAACACTCCCACATCGAAAATTCGCAGCGCTTCAATTGGACTGGTCGAGATCAACGGACTCGCGACCGGTCCATATGTGATCACATCCCCGCTGAAGCAGGCAGATTGCTTTTACTATCGCAGCGTGGCGTGGGAGCTGAGACAACAGGGAAAGAACCGCGAATGGGTAAAAATCGGCGAAGAGAGCCTGCACGTTCCCTTCTTCGTAGACGATGGCAGCGGCACGTTACTGGTTGACCCAACAGGCGCGGATATGGACCTGCATTGCGATTTCAAGGAGCAGTACAACAGCTTATTCGGAACAGGCGACATGACGCCTTCGGTCAGCCAGTTCCTCTCGCGCTGCGGAGCGGATTTTGGACGCTCGTTGAAGGTCGAAGAGTACTGCATCAAGCCGAAAAACTTCTTGTTCGTACTGGGAACTCTGGCACAAAATCCGACTGGCGAAGGAGACCCATCGGCCATCGTGCCACACGCAGCCCAGGCAACAGCGGCCGCTGCAACTGTGAGCGAGATCTCAATCGCAGGCCCGCATGTCGGGGCGAACTACATTTCGCGGGCGCGGCTAAACGCGATTGCTCACGGGGATGCATCTGCTTCCCAAGCGCAGGAACAAAAAATTGCTGCGGCTATGGTGAAGGCTGGCATTAGGAGTCCGGCGGCATGGGCGGTCGCAGGAGTCAGTCCCGCTGCTGCAGCCTTGATCAAGCCGTTCACTACCATAGGCACAGGAATGCCAGGATCAAGCGGCGCGCTATTGAAGGAAAATTCTTCGCCCACTGGCAATGCATTCGATCTGCATCCTTCTGTGATCATGAAGAAGGGAACTCACGATTCGAGCTTTCTGATTTCATGGAGAAGCCAGCGCGACCTGGTCAGTTCGCTTGGGTGGAAGTCAGCGGCGATGATCTGGGGAGGGCCGGCCCTGACACTTGTCTGTCTCTACATTTTGCTAGCAAACTTCGGTTGGCTGTAAGCGCAACCGGCGGAGAAAACTATGAACATAATCATTCTTTTGGGTTTTCTGTTCGCTATCGCTGGATTTTTCATCTACCTCGTTACCATTTACAACGGGCTGGTCGCGATCAAGAACGACATCGACAAGGCATGGGCGAACATCGACGTGCTGCTCAAGCAGCGGCACGACGAGCTGACTAAGCTGCTTGATGTCACGAAAGGATATGCCAACTTCGAACGCGACACGCTGACCAAGATTACGCAGGCGCGCAGCCAGTATCAGCAGGCGACCACGATTGATCAGAAGGCGCAAGCGGACCAGAGCATGACCTCGGCCCTGCGCGGATTTTTCGCGGTTGCTGAAAACTATCCTGACCTGAAGGCCAATGCCAGCTTCCAGCAGTTGCAGCAGCGCATCACCGCGCTCGAAAATCAGATCGCCGACCGCCGCGAGTTTTATAACGATTCCGTCAACACATTCAACATCCGCATTCAGCAGGTCCCGGACACGTTCGTTGCAGCCTTCATGCGGCTGACTCCGCGAACAATGTTGAAGATCGATGAGGCGGACAAGGCGGATGTAGCCATGACATTCGGGGCGGGGCAGTAGTAAATAGGTTCGGGCAACTGCTGCACTAAAATATTCCGGTGTCTGATCCCCTACAGATCGGAATTTTCGGCGACTACGATCCGAATTCGCCTACGCTCCCTTCTGTCGAGAAGGCCATTCAACATGCCGCGGAAAAGCTGAAATTGTCCGCCGAAGGGAAATGGCTGGCAACAGATTCGCTGACTGGCGCCGACCTTGAAACCAAACTGAAGTCATTCGATGGCTTCTGGGCCGCGCCGGGAAGCCCGTACAAGAGCTTCGACGGCATGCTGCGCGGGATCGAATTTGCGCGTACGCACGACTGGCCTTTTCTCGGGACGTGCGGCGGATTTCAATATACGTTGATCGAGTTCGCGCGCAACGTGCTAGGCATAAAAGACGCCGATTCGGCAGAAAACAATTCCGGATCGAAAAACATCATTATCAGCCCAGTAGCGTGTGCGGTGCCGAATCGCAAAGGAAACGCACCAAAGCTCTCCGGTGCCGTTCCCGAGCTTCGGATCCGCCCGGGCTCGTATTTGCATTCCTTCTACAAAAAGGACGTCGTGAGCGAAGAGTTCTTCTGCAACTTTGAAGTGAGTCCCGACTTCGAAGGCGGTATTCTCGACGCAGGCTTCTCGATTGCAGCTCGCGGCGAACAAGGAGAAATTCGGGCGGTGGAGCTGCCGACGCGAAAGTTTTTTGTCGCTACCTTATTCCAACCGCAACTCTCATCGAAACCGGGTAAGCCCCACCCGATTATTGTTGAGTTTCTGCGCGCAGCCGCAAAGTGGAAAGCGGAGAAACTGGAAGACGCGGTGCTGGAATCGTAACTAACGTGCGATCAGCCTGACGCGACATCAACAAAGAAGGCAACCGCTACAGATATACTCCAAAGATGCTGCTGAGGCGCGGGTCCATTTCAATACTTTCCGTATTTTTCGTCTTTTCTCTGTGGGCATCTGCTGTTGAAACCTCGGGCTCGTGGCAGGGGGTGGTGCACGTCACAAATGGCGCGCCGGCTTCAGCGGCCACGTTGGAGGTGCGATCTGGCGCCGGAAAAACCTTCTCGACTACGGCCTCAGCCGAAGGCAAATTCAGTTTTTCCAGTCTGCCTGCCGGAGAATATGAAGTTGAGGTGATCTTCAAAGGGGCCAGCTACCACACGGCAGCTCCCGTTCCGATACGAGGCGTGTCGCTCAGATCCGAATTGCGGTTGGATTCTGCCACCAACGAAGCGCAAGTTATTGCCGCGCAGCAGGTGGCTGAGCCGGAGTCGAGTGGAGGCGAGCGTCTTTCAAGTGGCGAAGTTTCCAGCCTTCCGCTGAATTCGCGAGACTTCAGCAAACTGCTGCTGCTCGCTGCCGGAACCATGACGGACACAAATGGTGCGGCGAATTTTACGCAGCAGTTCGCAGTAAACGGTCAGCGTGGGACGGCAACCGTGTTCGCCATCGACTCTGCCGACACAACTGATCCGGAAATGGGAGGCGCGACGTTTTCCAATTTCGACGTGGATGCGATTCAGGAAGTGCAATCGAACTCGGGGGTGATGCCGGCCGACATCGGACACGGGGGAGCAAGCTACACCAATGTGGTTTCAAAATCCGGAACGGACCATATCCACGGGAGCGCGTTTGAGTTTATTCGCAATGCGGCTTTTGACGCGCGCAACTACTTTGACCACCCCAGCGCTATCAGCAATCGGCGTATTCCTCCGTTTGTGCGTAACGAGTTTGGCGTTACGAACGGTGGGCCGGTGGTAATTCCTGGAATCTATGACGGGCGCGGACGGACGTACTATTTCGGTGAGTATCAAGGGTTTCGGCAGGTGCTCGGCACAACACAGGTGTTGCCAGTTCCGACTGCCGCCGAGCGTCAAGGCATCGACACTACGAGCTTTCCGGGCGACACGCTTACCGTGCCTGTAAGTCCGGCAATTCAGCCAGTGCTTGATCACTATCCTTTGCCGAATGCGCCTACTGGACCATATGGTCCGAGAACTTATGAAGCTTTCTCGAAAGTTTCAACCACCACCGACCAGTTCTCGATCCGAGTCGATCACAAGATTTCTGACAAAGCGAACCTGCTCACGCGCTTCAGCCTGAATCAGGTGACCGGCCCGACTACGAACCCCGATCAGACGGCGATCGATCCCAGCTTCGGGATTCAGTTCTTCGATCATCAGCGAAATGCGACTGTGAGATATTCGCGCGCGATTTCGAGTCATACGACTTCCGACACGGGATTGAGCTACATTCGCAGCACGCCGTTCTTTCCGGCAATCAATCACACGCAGCCGGCGCTTGGCTTCGGCGACGGCCTGTTTCAGGGCTACAATGCCCCCGGCGGATCGATCTTCGGCTCATATTCGAACCTGTATCAATTTCGCGAAGATATGACGACGATCCATGGCCAGCACACGTTCAAATGGGGAACGGAAATCCGCGTCAACCGCGATTCGACGATCTTCGGCGTAACACCGAATGGTGCGTATTCCTTTGGCGGGGGCAGGGCATTTTCGCAGGTTTTCATTCCCTCGGCCAGTGGAACGCACGATATTAACGTCGGCGACCCGCTGCCGGATTCGCTCGTCGGACTGCTGACGGCTACACCTTTTTCGTACGCGGCGACAGTTGCTGCTCCTTTTACTCCGACTGGCGGCAAATTCGACGAAGCGGGCGTGCGCCGCGAGGCTTACGATTTTTATTTCGAAGACAACTGGAAGGCGAACTCCCGCCTGACCTTGAGCTACGGGCTGCGCTATGAGGTAAACAGCCGCATCCACGAAGCAACCAAGCGGACATCCTTGCCGCGTTTTTTGAATGCGGACGGGAGTTTCGCCGATTACCGCGATCGTAATGCTAGAGAGATTTTCGTTGTAGACCCTCAGCCCCCGTACAACCAGGATTGGTCGGGCTTCGGGCCGCGGCTTGCGATGGACTATCGGATTTCATCAAGTACGGTGTTGCATGCTGCGGGCGCAATCACAACCTTGCTTCCGAATCTTTGGCAGGATAATTTTCTGACTGCAGGTACTCCGTTCACATTTACGCCCAATATCACCGCCCAACCGAACGTTCCGGTTCCGTTCAGCAACAGCCCGGTTTCGTTGGCCCTGCCACAACCATATGCGACGAATGGCCAGCTTGTGTTCCCAGCCGGAACAACGACTTCTGTGCGGCCAAATACGATTCTTGATATTGACCGCTGGACGGCCGACATCGCCGCGATCACGCCTGGAAATGAGGTGCAACTGCCGAGCGTATCCGGAATCGCCCACAATTTTCGCAATGGATATATCGGCACCTTTACGGCGGGACTCGATCACGATTTTGGTGATGTGAAGTTCAGCGCGGCATACGTCGGCACAGTTGGCGTGCATTTGCCACGGGTTTATTCGCCCAACAGCTATGTGGGCGCGGAACCGGCGTTCGCGCCGTTCACGCGCTTCGACTCGAGCGGCAATGCAATCGGCGGTTACGGAGTAGAGAGCATCATCAGCAGCGGCTCGCATTCTAGCTACCACGCGCTTCAAACTAGTCTGACCAAGAACTCGGCGCGAAGAGGGCTTGGATTGCAGGCGAGTTACACGTATTCAAAGTCGCTCGACGACACGAGCGCGGTGCTCGGCAGTCTGCTGGGAACTGCCGGTGTAATTCTGCAAACGCAGCCGCAGAATCCCTGGAACCCGGGAGCGGAAAAAGGACCATCAACTTTCGATGTGACACACGTGTTCAGCGCAAGTGTGATTCAGTTGCTGTATCTGGATCGCGTGAGCTTTCTTCGGGGGATACCGCGGGCCGTAACTTCGGGATGGCAGTTCTTGAATATCACTACACTGACGAGCGGTTCGCCTTTTACAGTTTTTTCTGGAGTGCAACAGACGGGAGTCGGTGGTGGCGGCGGAACAGATCGTCCGGATCTGCTTGGAGAGCCGCATCTCTCGACCAGCAGACATGTTCGTGAGGACTATTTCGGTCGCGGCAACAACAACGCATCGTTATTTTCCATTCCGATCAACGTGCCGGGCGGAACCGGACCCAATCAGGGTCGTTTCGGAAACCTTGGACGCAACACATTCCGCGGGCCGGCATTTCACGATTTCGATGTGGCGCTGATCAAAGACACGCCGGTTGGGCATCGTGGGAACGCCGAACTCGCGACGGTTGAGTTTCGCGCCGAGTTCTTCAACGTGTTCAACATCGTTAATTTTGGTTTGCCCGACAACATTCTGAGCGGCAGCGGATTCGGGATCATTAGCCGCACTGCGGGGACGTCGAGGCAGATCCAGTTTTCACTCAAGCTGATCTACTAAGGCTTCCCTTCTCTTTCATCATCGAAGCGGGCTGGCAGCGGCGCCGGAAAAAAAGCCAGCCTCAACAACTCGCGTGAAACGCTCGCTTCTGGCCAATCAGGATGCTCACGTCGGATTCCCGCCTTGGCGAGTTCGCGGGCAAAGTCACTCATTTCGAGCGCTAAAAGAAGGCGGTGCTCTCCGGACATAGCCCGAAGAATTCCGAGATGAAGTGATTCCACGGCCGGAGTTGTGTCGGAGCTGCTCACAGCGTGAATTTTATCCTACCTTTCGTCTTTCATTCAGTAGCTGTGCTTCGTCAATTCCTCGTAAATAAGATTCCGAAAAGTAAATAAGATTCCGAAAAGCAGATTCCTCATGGCTAAAGCCATTCGGAATGACAGCGCTCCCGGGGGATGCACAATGGCGGAGATTGTGAAGCTTCAGCCGAATGGGTTCCGAATTGTTAGTTGCTTATTGATAGTCTGCCCATCTTGCAAGTCTTCGGAATAGAGAGTAGTGCATCCGGCGTCGAGAGCAGCCGCGACAATCAGCGAGTCGTAAAACTTGTATCCATACTTCTCTGCGATAGCAACCGCCGAAGTATGAATTTTCAACGAGATTGGAATCGGATCAGGACAGAGCAGAGAGATGATCTGCAAGATCTCTCTAATTTCATCCCATGACATCCTGAACTTACGCCGGCAGACAGCCACGCACTCATTCAGCGACTGGACGCTAATTCTGCCACCGCGCTCGAGAAGTTTCTCTGCTCTGTTCGTATGATCCGCATCGCCCGCGAACGAATAGATCAGTATGTTCGTGTCGAAGAAATCCCTAGCGGGCATTTGCGTCTTCTCGATCGAACACAAAACCTGCGGGAAGAGGACGGCGAAGGCGCCGCAAGCGTGCCAGAGCTTTTTGTCGGGAAGGGTCGCGTCGAACTTCGAACTCGTGCTTGTCAGCGATCCGGATTTCTATCTGGTCGCCTTCTTTTAGATTGAGGGCTTCAACTACTTCCGCGGGGAGCCGCACCGCGAGACTGTTTCCCCATTTTGAGACTTGCATGGCTGCTCGCTTTGATATACATCTCAATTGTATATCATTACAGAAAAGTCCACAACCACGGGAACCTTGAAGTAGCTTCAAAGAATACGGACTAGATAAAACCCGCGCTCCTTAAAGCGGAAATCCGCATCGAGAATTCTGGTTAGCAATATCTCTTCTCGCGCTAGCGGCGGTGTGCCGAAATCTCCGAACCAAACGCAGTACAGCTCGACCGTTTGCTCGTGGGCGCTTCGCAGAAGGCGGACCAAAGCCTCACGATTATAACGTTCAGTCGCGACCTGCTCTGGATCTTCATCGGAATCAAAGCCTGGCCATCCGCCGCTCTGCAGAGTCACACACGGAAAATCACAGCCGCAACTTGCGGTCGAACCGATCGATTGGACCTCTGGACTATCGAAATGTGCCTTCACGGTTGCGTCGTGCTCCGCGAGGGATGCGACTGAGAGATCGGGAGCCGCCTTCTGCCACGCCTTTCGTGGTAGAGCCTTGAGAGTTCCGGCGTATAGCATGAAGCACATACTGCGTGTAAATCTACGTTACAGCTTTCCTAGGCCAACGTCTGTACTTCCACGCTCAGCACCGCTGGCAGATCCCGCACAATTGGATTCCAGCTATCACCGGCGTCGTTCGATCCATAGACCTGGCCGCCGGTGGTGCCGAAATACACGCCGCACTTGTCGAGCGTATCGACTGCCATGGCATCACGCAGGACATTCACGTAGCAGTTCGCCTGGGGCAGGCCTTTGGTGAGCGGTTCCCATTCGTTGCCGCCGGTCTTACTGCGAAAGACGCGCAGCTTGCCTTCATGCACGAAGTGTTCGCCGTCGCTCTTGATGGGAACGACATAGATCGTCTCGGGCTCATTCGAGTTCACGTCGATCACGAACCCGAAGTCAGTCGGGAGATTGCCGCTGATCTTCGTCCAATTGTCGCCCGCGTCGTCGGAGCGCATTACATGCCAGTGCTTCTGCATGAACATCGTTCCGGGCTTTTTCGGATTCATTGCGATGTGATGAACGCAATGTCCGATCTCTGCAGTTGGATTGGGAATATATTGCGAATAAAGTCCTTTGTTGATCGGTTTCCAACTTTTGCCGCCATCGTCGGTGCGGAATGCGCCCGCGGCGGAAATCGCGATCCAAATGCGATTCGGGTCCTTCGGATGAAGAATGATGGTGTGCAGGCACATGCCGCCTGCGCCCGGTTGCCACTTTGGGCCGGTCCCATGGCCTCGCAGGCCAGGAAGTTCGTGCCAGCTCTTGCCACCATCGGTAGTGCGGAAAATCGCGGCGTCTTCAACTCCTGCATAGGCGGTGTTTGGATCAGAGAGCGATGGCTCAAGATGCCACACACGCTTGAACTCCCAGGGATGCTGGGTGCCGTCATAGAACTGATGGGTCGTAAGCGGCGCTGCCGCGGTGTCGTAAACGAACTTGTTGCTCTCACCTTTCGGCATACCGCCGGGGCCGGTGGTCGCCTCGCCGGCTGGTGTTCCAGGCTGGTGCCAGGTTTTGCCGCCATCATCGGACCGCTGGATGATCTGGCCGAACCAGCCACTGGTTTGTGATGCGTAAATGCGATTCGGATCGGCTGGCGATCCTTTCAGGTGATAGACCTCCCAACCGGTGAAGAGCGGGCCCTGAACGTCCCACTTTTCGCGCTTGCCGTCTGAAGTAAGAATGAATGCGCCTTTGCGAGTACCCACCAGAACGCGAACGCTCGACATGCTTTTCTCCTTTGCGAAAATTCGTCTGTCCTCTGCTTCTACCTGTGAGGAAAATTCTCTTCCGCCTCACTCTCGAGCCAGGGAAATGGAGTGATTTTGCATTTCCGTACTCCCTTGCAGGATGTTTATGGCCACACCCAGCGGCCATCAACTTGGAGAGGGTTCGGGTCGTTGTTCTCCCAGCGCCTCCGAACCTCTGCAAGCAACTTTTCCCGCCCCGCTGCCATTTGTTCAATCAGCGCACACGGAGCATCCGTCCTTTCATGCCGCGCTCCCCAAATCAGCAACTCCAGAAGCACGGGCGCAAGGTCGATCCCTTTCCTGGTGAGGCCGTAGTTCAGCTTGCGCTTGTCCTTGGCGCTTTTTTGCGCCTCAATGATGCCAGACTGTTCAAGCCGTTCAAGCCGGTCCGCCAATATGTTAGTAGCTATGCCCTCGCCCGATTCTTCGAACTCCTTGAAAGTGTGAAACCCGCGCACCATCAAGTCGCGGATGATCAACAGCGACCAGCGATCGCCAAGCAGATCAAGGGCGACACTAACCGGACAGCCGGAACGGTGCTTCGCTTTTAACTTCGGCGGCACGCTGGAACGATAACAAGCTTAACTTGTGAAATGCAAGTTAGTTCGCTTATTAATTTTGATCTCCCGCGCCGTGCTTTTGCTTGCAGATCTTGCAGTAGGTCGGCGGCATGGTGTTGTCTACACGATGTTTCACCGGGGGCACACTCTTGAGATAAGCGAAGATGGCCTTCAGGTCATCGTCGCTCAGGTTCTGGAACTCCCCAAACGGCATGATGGACGACAACTCGCGAGCTCCGATATAGCCAGTACGCAGAACTTTTATGAAAAGCGCTTCATCGTAGTAGCTGATCCCAGAAGGATCCTGTGTGATGTTGGCGCTGGTGACGGTAGGGCCCCATGGTCCGGCAAGAGATTCGCCACCGCCGTACGGAATCTTCTCGACCGCATTGTGGCAGCCACAGCCAAGCTGAGCCATGTACCTGCCTGTTGCAAGAAGATCGTTGGGATTTGGTCCATGCACGGGTTCGGTTACGGGCTGGGGAACCCCACGCACCAGATAGTTCACCGGGAAGTTGATCTTTGTTGGAGGTAAAGGATTGTGCACTGCTGGAATAGAGCGGAGGAAAACTACGACTGACGCAACATCCTCATCTGAGAGTTGACGATACTCCTGATAGGGCATCATCGGAAAAATCGTCCGATCGTCATGGCCAATGCCTTCGCGAATTGCGCGCGCGATCTGATCGTCTGTCCAGGTTGCTGCACCTGTTTCGCGGTCGGGAGTGAGATTTGGCGCAACCACTGTGCCGGGAAGGCCGGAGAGCGGCAACACCTGACCCGCTAATTCCATGCCAGGTAAATTCGGTGCACCGTGCTTGCTCCAATCCTTAGGCGAGTGGCATGTCTCGCAGCCGAGCAATCCCTGAACCAGATATTTCCCGCGGGCCAGTCGCTCCGGGGTTCTCTCAAACTGCTGGTCGGTAGTTGCTCTCTTTCGTGGCCCAATGAATGGCCTCCACCCAACTGTGAAGCTAATGGCCGTGGCCAAAACGACGCAAAAAGCTATGAGGACAATTAGAAGAATTTTCCAGAATTTTTTCATTTGGAGATCGGGACCAAAGGCGGATTTGCACTATCGCCGTGCGGCGCTCACAGTAACAAACTGAGCTCGTAGGACGCAAGTTGCAATCATGCCAGAACGTCGCAAACAGGCGAGGGTCGGCGGAAGAAATCAGCTACTCGCTCGGAGGGCGGGAGACTGCTGCGGCCTGAGTTCCAATTGATGGCAAGTTTTCGCTGATCTTTTCGCTGATCAAGGCTTCGATTTGCGACCAGACATTCGGGTCGCATTCGATCGAGGTATGCCCTTTAAGGAAATGTCGTGCGAACCAGGGGTATGACGAGCACGGTTCTGGCTGCTTTTCATAGTCGAAACGAAAATCACCAAGAATTTTTGTGCGCGCCGGATCAGCGGCTACTATCTCGCGGTCACCATGCAATGGCCCACCCGTCTGGTAGAAGTTAACCGCTTGAGAAACGTTTGCGGGAATGGTGTGGTCATCCTGCCAGAGTTTAGAGATGCTATCCACCTGAATGGTGAGGAGCACAGGAATCTCATCTTTTTGCAATTCTCGGGCTAGGGCTATCACCGCTGAACCACCCCAACTGTGTCCGTAAAGGACGATTCGGGCTCGACCTTTCTCAGATCTTGAGAGTGCTCCGTCGCTGTTTTTGTCCAGCCATTGGAGAACCGCGGTCCGCGCACTTTCGCGATTGCGGTTCTCGAAGACGTTCACATATGCATGATTGCCATATTCAGAACGTAAGCGGTTCGCCAGTTGAACCTCCGCATGGCGCGTGTCGTCGTGACGAACAAACCCACCAACGAATCCGATTATGACCGCGGAATTGGGAGTCGGCGAGAACTGTTGGTGCAAATCTGCAGCCCGGCACGGTATTCCAAGGATGGGCGTCAGGAAGAGACAGCAGCAGACCTGGGTGACGTAGTGCGCTATGGCAGAGGATCCACCTGTTCGCGGCTTAAAGAACCCCAAAAACATGCTCATCCATAAAGATGCAAATGTTCTTCCATTGGGTGCGAGGGAGCGACCGGGATGAAACATAGTGACCTGCTTGGAAATGTGTCGCCTGGAGCTGCGGGGTTCAACCTACATGGCAATAACGCGCTTCTGAAATCTTCTGCACTTCACGGCGAAAAATCTACCTCCGCTGCAAAGATTTGACATTTCGCGAAGCTCCCTTGCCTGGGCCGTATGGGAAGACCTATAATAAATCTGTACCGATTTAGTACTATTAAGAGAAGCTGGATTTCCTATGATCCGTCTGGGCAAATTAACGGATTACGGCCTGGTACTGATGGGCTATGTGGCAAAGGGCGGTGACGACCATATCCTGCACACGGCGCGGGGCTTGGCCGAAAAGTCAAACCTGCCGCTGCCCACGGTGAGCAAGCTTTTGAAGGTGCTGCTGCAAAGCGGCTTCTTAGTCTCGCACCGAGGCATCAAGGGCGGTTATAGCCTTGCTCGCGATACCCGTGAGATTTCCGTCGCAGAGATCATTGCCGCCCTGGAAGGGCCAATTGGTCTGACCGAGTGTACGACTGATCCGAGTGGGCTCTGCGACCTGGAGCCGTCCTGCCCCATCAAAAGAAATCAGCAATTGATCAGCCAGGTTGTGCGTGGGGCGCTCGAAAAACTCAGCCTCGCCGATTTGATCAATCCAGCATTGGAATCGCAATTAATTGCCATCCGGGACGCACGCGGAAAGGTTGTCCCTGGCATTACTCGGGTTTCTGGGAGCACGCAATGAGCACGAATGTTGACACAATCCGCGACTTAACCCAGCAGGAATATAAGTGGGGTTTTGTCACGGACATTGAAGAAGAGCGGATTCCGAAGGGCTTGAATGAAGACATTATTCGCCTGATCTCGGCCAAGAAGCACGAGCCCGAGTTCATGCTGGAGTGGCGGCTGAAAGCTTATCGCCATTGGGCGTCTTTGGAGAAGGCGGAAGCTGAGCCGAAGTGGGCCAATGTGAAGTACCCGCCAATTAACTATCAGGACATTACTTATTACTCGGCGCCGAAGCAGAAGCCGAAGATCGAGAGTCTTGACCAACTCGATCCGGAGATTTTACGGACATACGAGAAGCTGGGCATTCCTCTGCAGGAGCAGAAGATGCTGGCCGGCGTTGCAGTCGATGCGGTGTTTGACAGCGTTTCTGTTGCGACCACATTCAAAGGGAAGCTCGCTGAACTCGGAATTATTTTCTGTTCGTTCTCCGAGGCGGTGAAGAACCATCCGGATCTGGTTCAGAAGTATCTCGGTTCGGTCGTTCCGCATACCGACAATTTCTTCGCTGCTCTGAACTCGGCGGTATTTAGCGATGGATCATTCGTCTACGTTCCCAAGGGAGTACGCTGTCCGCTTGAACTTTCGACGTATTTCCGAATCAACGCGGCTGAAACCGGGCAATTCGAGCGAACTTTGATCATCGCCGACGAAGGTGCATACGTCAGCTATCTCGAAGGTTGCACCGCGCCAATTCGCGATGAAAATCAGTTGCACGCGGCTGTCGTTGAGCTGATCGCGCTCGACAATGCGCAAATCAAATACTCAACCGTGCAGAACTGGTATCCCGGTGACAAGCAGGGCAAGGGTGGAATTTACAACTTCGTCACCAAGCGCGGCGCGTGTCGCGGCGTGAATTCGAAAATCTCCTGGACTCAGGTGGAGACCGGCTCGGCGATCACGTGGAAGTATCCAAGCTGCATTCTGCAAGGTGACAACTCGGTTGGCGAGTTCTACTCGGTCGCTCTGACCAACAATTATCAGCAGGCTGACACCGGCACGAAGATGATCCATCTCGGCAAGAACACGAAGAGCACGATCGTTTCGAAGGGGATTTCGGCCGGCCATGGGCAGAATACGTATCGTGGGCAGGTGAAGATTCTGAAGGGCGCGACTGGCGCTCGCAACTACACGCAATGCGATTCGCTTTTGATCGGCGATAAGTGCGGCGCCCATACGTTTCCGTACATCGACGTGCGCAATGCCAGTGCGCGTATGGAGCACGAGGCATCAACTTCCAAGATCGGCGAAGACCAGATGTTTTATCTGCGGCAGCGTGGCCTAAAAGTCGAAGACGCGGTTTCAATGATCGTGAACGGATTCTGCAAGCGCGTCTTCCGCGAGCTTCCAATGGAGTTTGCGGTCGAAGCACAGAAGCTGTTGAGCGTGAGTTTGGAAGGAAGTGTGGGATAAGTCAAAAGACCCACCCTGTCGCGAAAAGCGCGCGACAAGGGTGGGGCACCC
>DAIPJJ010000038.1:0-26717 GCA_036770325.1 Terriglobales bacterium | reverse complement strand
GCAACGCAGGGAATTGCGCCCGATCAAATCCCGTCTGCGTGCCGGTTGCGACCAGAAGATTCTTATCGCCACACCGCAAAGTGAGAAACAACTGACGGCGGGAGGCAAACGGCAGCGGCATCTGTTCGCCGCACAGGTAATAGTTCAGGACCATGCTGCCCTGATCGTCGGTGAAGATTATTGAATTCGGAGGCAGCGTTCGTATCGAATTCGTGGCTTGCTGCATCAGCGAGCGGGCCTGGTTTTTTGGGCGTATGTATGGACCTGCTGGGGACGGGAAGAAATTGCAAACGACCAGGCCGATCGCGAGAAGTAGACATTTCAGGAATTTTGCCCGTTGGACTGAACTCACTCGCAGCCGATCAAGGCCAATGGCAATCCCCGGAAAGGCGAAGATTGCCAGAATCGAATCGTGGCGGGTTCCTCCGTACGGATAAATACCGGCAAACGCGAGCGAAAGAGTCAGCAAAAATGGAAAGATCAGAAGCGCAGCCGCAAACACTTTGCGACTCTTCCGTTCTCGTGGCCAGAGCAACACGATGAGGGCGAACACGAAAAGCACGATCCCCGCTAGCCCAATCGTTCCATGGCTGAAAAAATAACGAAATAAGCGCGGCGTTCTGCTCCAGGCAAACAGAAAAATGTGATCTTCGCCGGAATGGAAAATGGAATTGCGCAACCACGTCCCAGCGATCTCTGAAGGCACTCCACTGGCGCGGAGCTTGGAAATTTGTGTGTGATACAGGAAGGCGTAGATCGCGAGAGCACCAACCTGCATGGCGATCCAAGTTGTCGTGAGCCTCCATGAGGGTTTTCTCGTTGCGAGGCAAGCCAGTCCGTATACGCCGAGCGCGGCAACGAAAATGAGCGCTGAATAGTGCGTGAGCAACGCGAGATACAGGACAATGGCGGAGAGCGCCATCAATTTGACTGAGCCTCGGGTTATTGAGCACTCGAGAAAATACAGAGCGCAGGAACAAAATAGGAACAGAAACGCGTATTGCCTGATTTCTGCTGAAAGAGCGACTAGCGATGGCGCAAACAGGCACAACGCGAACGCGTACCAGGCTGCCTCTCTGCTCGCGACTTGTTCGACCCAGAGAAACATGATCCAACAGAAAAGGGTACCTGCGAGTACGAACGGGAGCCGCAGGAAAAATTCGGAACTGCCCAGCCGTGACCAGAAATGAAGGAAGACAATCATTAGTGGAGGATGTGCCGTGGTCAGGCTGGCCTCATACGCCAGCTTCAACGATGGTTGATGCGCAAGGAAATAGTGCAGCGCTTCGTCGGGATTGAGAAACGTGAGCCAGGCTAGCCGGAGTCGCAGAAGAAATCCCGCCGTTATCATGACAAGCATCGCTGCTCGAGCACGGCGCGATGTCGGCTCCTGCCTCGTTGTTGTCATTGAGGCCTCTATTCTAAGCGGTGTCACATATCGCTCCTGTTAAACTGACGCGAGATGAACCCGCCCTCTCTTGGCGAGCCGGCGTATGCGGCTGACTCCGCAAAATCCCAACCGAAGCCAATCCAGAATGCGGCATCCGTCGGTCGATCGTTGAAGACGCTTCTCTCGACAGCAGTTTGTTTCGGTGTTGTCGCAGGAATTGGCGAAGGAATCGGCCTGTTGCTTTTTCAGCGGATCAATTGGGCGCAATGGGCCCGCATGATGCACGTCTCGGAAGAAATTCTGTGGATTTCCCCTGTCGTGGATCTCTGCTTCTATTTGCTGGTTGGTGTGGCGGTTGCGTTCATTGCCAAAGTGTTTCGACGTTTGCCTGCGCTGCGCGTGCTCGAATTCTTCTTGGTTTTCGTCACAGCCTACGACTGGCTCATGCTCACAGGACATTTCTACCGGCGCGCGGCTTTGGTGTTTGCATTGGGAATGGCCGTGGCTCTTGATCGCTGGTTTCGAAAACACCAACCGAGAGCGGAAGTTTGTTGGCGTAGATCGGCGCCGTGGCTGCTAGCTACATTCGCGCTCCTTGTGATTGGTATCGAAGGCGGCAAGCGTATCAGCGAAGCGCGTGCGATTTCAAACTTGCCTGCCGCCCCGAGTGGAGCGCCGAATATTCTCGTCATTGTTGTTGATACGCTTCGGGCGGATCATCTGTCTGCATACGGGTATTCTCGTCCCACCAGTCCCAATCTCGACTGCCTCGCACAGCATGGTGTCTTATTTGAGAACGCAATCGCTCCTTCTTCCTGGAGTTTGCCTTCGCATGCCGCTCTCGTGACCGGTCGGCCTGTGCATGAACACGGCCTAGGGAATGTGGAACCGATGCCGTGGTCCGGTTGGGGCAACAAAGCATTAAATGGTTTGCCAACTCTCGGCGAACTCCTGCAAAAGCATGGATACAGAACTGCGGCATTCTCGGCGAACCGCGTTTACTTCACGAGCAATGTGGGACTAGGGCGCGGTTTCATTCACTTCGAAGATTACTTCGATGGGATTGGGGATTCTTTCGTCCGCACCGAATTCGGTCGTGAGTTCGGCCGCTTCTACATGAATCGCAGCGACAAGAGCAAGTTCACGCGACTATTTCGAAAACTCGGCCTCGGTTCATGGCTCGACAAAGATTCCGAAGGTTCCGGCGACTATGGTGGAGTGTTCGGAATCCGTAAGCGGGCCGACGAAGTGAATCGCGAAACCCTACGCTGGATCGCGCGGGACCGTGAACATCCATTTTTCGCTATGTTGAATTATCTCGATGTTCACTACGGATACGGCGGACCAAGAAATTATCCGAAGCCAGAGTGGGACCGCGGCTCAACGATCGACGAGTACGACGCGGGCATAAAGTACACCGATGATTTCATTGGCAGGCTGCTGGAGCGACTCGACCAATTAGGTGTCCTCAGGAATACAGTTGTCATCGTGACTTCCGATCACGGAGAGTCGCTCGGTGATCACGGCCTGAGCTTTCACGGTGCGGCGTTGTATTGGGAACTGGTGCATGTGCCACTGATCATCTCGTGGCCGGGGCATCTCAATGAGGGATTGCGCGTAGAGCAGCCGTTTTCGAATGCGGTGATACCACATGTCGTGATGGACATTGTTCCCACAACGGATAACCCTTTCCCCGATCCGCGCCTTACATTTCTATCCGCCTATCGACCTGCGCCGAGGGCATGGCCGCCTGCTATCTCCGAGCTGCCGCAGACGAACACAATCGTTGCCGCAGATCGCGCAATGCAAGGCAAAATACCCATCGCCACCGATGGCTGGATGAAATCTGTTGTGTCAGCCGAATGGCACCTGATCGTTCATCAAAAAGATGGCGTGCAAGTTTATAAGTGGAAAGATGATCCGATGGAATCGAGGAATCTGGCCGAGACACCGGAAGGGCGCGCCGCGATCTTATCCTTGAAACCGTTACTGATGCACTGACGGGCGTGCGGTTCCCACGAAGGCATTAGGCATAAGCCAGCGAACTCCCGTAAAATCTACTGAGCGCTGATTTTCGGAGCTTGCATGCATTTTCATTCTGCGATCTACGCTGGGCCAGACCAGGTGATGACCGTCACCTCAGGCATTGCCAGCGTTGTCGGCTTTCTGCTGATCTTCTGGAACAAGCTGGTGAATGGTTTTCTGAAACTTTTCGGTCTTAACAAGAAGTTTTCCGATTCAGCCCCGCAGCAGGACACGACCAAAACTTCCTCCTAGGCGACTTCTTGCGCAAGAAAGTGATCGTAATTGGACTCGACGGACTTGAGCCGACGATTGTCGAGTCGATGCTCGAGCGCGGCGAGCTTCCAAACCTGGCGCGCATCAAGCAGAGTGGTTGGTATTCACGATTGCGCACGACCTATCCGGCCCAGACTCCAGTAGCGTGGTCGTCATTTGCGACTGGAACGAATCCTGGCGGTCACGGAATTTTCGACTTCATCTCGCGCGATCCGCAGACATATCTTCCTGATGCTGCGTTGAACCATTTTGAGCGCCCAAAAAATATGTTTTCTCCGGCGCAGGTGGTGAACTCGCGCAAGGGTGTCCCGGTTTGGAAGGTGCTCAGCGATGCGGGAGTTCCCAGCGTTGTGTTGCGTTGTCCTTGTACGTTTCCGCCAGACGAACTGAATGGTCGAATGTTGGCGGGAGTTGGCGTTCCGGATATACGTGGCGCGCAGAGCAAGGGTACTTTTTACACGCAAGATGCGAAAGCACAAGCGCAGGAGAGTGAGCAGGTCGTGATTGTTCCCGCGGGCGATGAGTTCAGAACGCAGGTCATAGGACCGCGCAACACACGGCAATCCCCGGCCGGCGATGCTGTCTGCGAAATCAAAGTGCGGGTGTGTAACGATCGTCGGTCGCTTGTTATTGAGACTGGTGGCGCGCCGGCCCGGATCGAACTTGCCGCGGGCGCGTGGAGCGAATGGGTTCGTTTCAAGTTCAAGTTGTCGATGCTGCAATCGATCTCGGGCATTGCGCGAATTTACGTAAAGCAAATTGCGCCAACAGTTGAGTTCTATGTTTCCCCGATAAATTTTGATCCGGCTGCGCCGCTGTTTCGGGTTTCCTCGCCACCGACCTACGCGAAGGACCTTGCAGATGAGCTGGGGCTTTTCTCAACACTCGGAATGGCGGAAGACCACGGTGGTTTGAACAATGGGAGGTTCGATGAGCGCGCGTACCTCGAGCAATGCGAACTGGTGCTCGAGGAACGCGAGCGCCTGATGCGATTCGAACTCGACCGCTTCACTGAAGGATTTTTCTTTCTGCTGTATGACACGCCCGACCGTGTGCAGCATATGGTCTGGCGCTTCCGTGATTCCGAACACCCGTTCTACGATGCTGACCTGGCCAAGCAATACTCGACTCTGGTTGAGGAGCACTACGCGCGGTGCGATAAGTTGCTCACGCCCGTCCTCGACAAGGTGGATGAAGACACGTTGCTGATCGTGCTCTCCGATCATGGCTTCAATTCATTTCGGCGGGCGTTCGATACGAACACCTGGCTTTGTCAGAACGGATTGCTTGTACTGAAGAATGGTGCACGTCCTGGAGACCACATAGATACCGCATCGTCTGCTATCGATTGGTCGCGCACGCGAGCATACGCGGTCGGCTTGGGCGGAATTTATTTGAACCTGAAAGGCCGCGAGCGCGAGGGAGCCTTGCAGGAGGGAACAGAAGCCGACCAGGTGCGACAGGCGATTCAGCATGGACTTGCCGGAGTGATGGACGCAAACACTCAGCGGATGGCGGTCCGTGGCGTATCGCGTCGAGAGGAACTCTACTCCGGGCCATATGCCGCGAATGCACCCGATCTGCTGGTGAATTTCTGCCCCGGGTTCCGCGTTTCGTGGCAGAGCGCGGTGGGAGGCTTCGCAAATTCTCTGATCGAGGACAACATGCGCCGCTGGAGCGGGGACCACATTATCGATCCTGAAGCAGCGCCGGGGATTCTGTTTGTAAGTCAAAAGCCCCACCCTGTCGCGGGTGCCCCGCTTCCCCCCGATTTTGGGAGAAGTGGGAACGTCCCACGTATTATTGATCTCGCCCCAACTATTCTGACTTACCTGGGAGTTCCGGTTCCAAAAACCATGGAAGGGACTTCGCTGATCTGAAATGAAAATTTGTGTTCTCGGTCTCGATTGTGCCGCGCCGGAAATTGTTTTCGGTGATGAACGGCTGGTGAATCTTCGCCGCCTGATGGACAGCGGTGTGTACGGACGTCTCGAGAGCGTAACTCCGCCGATCACCGTTCCCGCCTGGATGTGCATGTGCACCAGCCAGGATCCGGGTTCGCTGGGTGTGTACGGATTTCGCAATCGCGTTGATCACTCTTACGACAAGCTCGGGTTTGCAAACTCGGCTTCGATCAAGGCGCTAGCTATTTGGGACCAACTAGCTCGCGAAGGAAAGCGGTCGATCATTGTGGGCGTGCCGCCGAATTATCCGGCAAGAAAAATAAACGGGATTAGCATCGGATGCTTCTTGACTCCGGATACGACTAAGAACGACTTCACTCATCCGGCAAGTTTGAAGACGAAAATCAATGAACTCGTCGGCGAGTATCCCGTCGATGTCAAGAATTTTCGCACCGACCGCAAAGACTGGCTCAAGGAAGAAATTTTCCAGATGAGCCAGAAGCAGTGGAAGATCGTGCACTGGCTTCTCAAAGAGCAAGAGTGGGATTACTTCCATTTCGTAGACATCGGCGTTGACCGCATGCATCACGGTTTCTGGAATTATTTCGACGACAAGCATGTGCAGTTCGAGCCTGGAAATCCATATCAGAATGCGATTCCGGAGTATTACTTGTGGCTTGATGAGCAGATCGGAAAGGCGCTTGAATTGCTCGGTCAAGAGACGGTGGTTCTTGTTGTTTCTGATCACGGTGCCCAGCGGCTGGACGGAGGAATCGCAGTAAACGAATGGTTAATTCGCGAGGGCCTGCTGACGCTGAACGAATATCCGGCCGCGCTCAGCCCTTTCGACAAATTGAACGTGAATTGGAGCAAGACAAAAGTCTGGAGCGAGGGCGGATACTACGCCCGTGTGTTTTTTAACGTGCAAGGCCGCGAGCCGAACGGTGTCATTCCCGCAAACGAGTACGATTCTTTTCAGAATGAAATCAAGGCAAAATTCGAAGCCTTGACCGATGACAAAGGTCGGCCGCTGAATTCGCTTGTATTCAAGCCGCGAGAAATCTACAAGAACGTCCGCAACGTGGCACCGGATTTGATCGTCCACTTTGGCGGGCTCTACTGGCGCTCAATCGGCACAGTTGGTCACAAGTCCATTCATGTGCAGGAAAACGACACCGGCCCCGACGGTTGCAATCACGCACAGTACGGAACTTTTATTCTCGCCGCGCCAAATTGTCCATTGCACGGTGAATACGAAGGCGCGAAGCTGCTCGATATCGCGCCGACGCTGCTTGACCTTGCAGGGTATGAAATTCCTGAAACGATGCAAGGGCGATCCTTAATAGCGGGCATGGAAAAGAAGTCTTCCGGCACCCCTGCCGACGATCAAATCATTCATGACCGGCTCTCCGGCCTGGGATACGTATAGTCCCTGAAGCAGTTACTGCTTCTTCTTTTTGAAAAGGCCGGTGATGGCGTCGACGGCTCCCTGGGCATTTTGACCCCCAGGAATTTGCGAGCCGAGATTCTTGCCAAGGCCCTTGCCCAATCCGCTACTCAACATGCCTTTTACGTCAGGCACAAATTTCGGATCAGATGCAGTGCCTTGAATGAAGAATGGAACGGTTGCTCCTTTGCCACCCATGCCTGCGAGCTGTGACAAGCTGCTCACAGTGCTTCCGTTCAGGGCGGCTTGCATTTTGTAGTCGAGCGCGTTCTGCGGGCTGACGGTGCCGTTGCCGGTTACAGTCCCGAGCGATGGCACGATCAGATTTACATTGCTGGTTTGAATTCCACTCGGCGCAACGTGAACGTCCGTACTGAAATTTTGGATCGTAGTATCAGGTCCAGTCTTAACTCCACTCAATACAGAGATCGCGGACATTTTCGATCCCATATCGAAGCCATGTAGTTTCGTGTTTGCTAGCTTCACGGGGCCGTTAATGACAAGCTGTGTCACAGGTCCATTGACCGTGAGATCTGCGGTTAGCGTCCCGCCTTGTAGCGACGAGCCCGCGGGAAGAGTAACGCCGAGCGCCGGCAGAAGGGTTTCGAGGTCATCCACCGGCATGTTATCGGCATTGAGTTTCATATTGAGCGCGGCGGTCTCACCATTCAGGTCGTAGGTTCCCGCCAGTTTTGCCAGGGCTTTGCCTACCGTGACATCTGCCGAAAGCCTGCCAGTTTGCTTGGGCATTTCGTAGGTCGTCTGATATTTCATCGCGACCGATCGCTGAGCGGGAGAGCCCTTCGGCGACAGTTTGAGCCGGTCTACCGTTGCGTCACCGCTGCTCTTTGCCTCATTTCCGTCGGAAGAAACTGAACCGGTGAAATTTGCCAGGCCGCCAATCCCCGAACTCGGATCGATGAATCCCGAAGCGGCAATATCCAGCCCTTTAACGTCAATCTTCGCCTGCAGTGGCGTCATAGAGGCATCGCTCGAGTTGATCGGGCCGGCCGTGCCGTCGAGCTTTGCATTTCCTCCACCGGGTAAATCTGCACTCAACGTGAAGGGGAATTGAGAACTGTAAGAGAAATTCTTCACATTCACGTCGACGTTCTTGTAGACGTGAGGTTTTGCTTTCGCCGCAGTGTCAGCTACCGAAATTTCGCCGCCCTGAATGCTCAATTTTCCGACTGACAGATTCTGCTCGATTCCCGATTCAGAGCCGCCGGACTGACTCGGATTTGGGGTCGTGGTTTCGTTCTGAGGCGCCGCATTCCCGCTGTTCTTCGCCGGAGTATTTTCTTTTCCCGCCGAGTTGCCTACTGGCGCCGCCGGAGCCTGGCCCGCGCTCGATGGCGGAGTCGCGCCCGTTTTCTTTGCTGGACTGGCGCTCCCGAGGGTTGAAAAATTCCATTTTCCTGAGCGATCCCGCAACAGACTGACCTGCGGTTGAGAGAGCGTGAGGTCGGTAATGTGAAGCGTCTTCGAGAAAATTAGCGGCAGCATTTCGACGCCAACGCTCAGCTTGTTGGCCTTGATGAAAGGCGAGTTGCTGAACGAGGGATCGTCGGCGATCGCGATGTTGTCTGCTCCCACACTGCCCGAGATCAGCGACAGGCTGAGCTTGCCGACTGTCACTTTGCGGCCGAGCGCATTCGTTAGTTCCGACTCAATGCGGGGACGAAAGGCGTTCACATCGATCACAAACGGCAGAACCAGCAGGATCACGATGATCACCGCGATCACGATTCCAATTATTTTTGCTGCGCGCTTCATAAGGACCTCCGCTCCGAGGACTTACATTGGATGAGGCGTCCGTTTCAGGAGTAGGCTGAAAGCCACGTAAGTCTAGCAAAAATCATTGTGGAACGGCGGGTTGCCGCAGATCAGGCTCGGGATTTTCAAGTTCCTGCTGGCGTTTTGTGCGGGCCTGGTTTGAGATATCAGCAGCCTTTTTCATCTCGGCTTTTGCTTCCTCGGTTCGCCCGAGATGTTGCAGAACCTGACCACGCAAATAGTGAACACTCGAATTTTCGGGCGCGAGCTTGAGGGCGGCATCAGCCTCGGCCAGGGACTTAGCGTACTCTGATTCGCTTTGATACACGCGTGCCAGTTGGTAGCGCGAACTGGCCAGGTCCGGTTGAAGCTGAAGGGCCTTCCTGAAATATTGTTCCGCCTCCTTTGGGTGCTGTTGCTGCTGGGCAATGACGCCGAGTTGGTCGTAGTTGTACGGCACATCAGGCTCGACTTGCACGTCCTTCAGAAACTCCCCTTTTGCGGCATCGAGTTGCTGCTTTTTCATATAGGTCAGGCCGAGATAGAAATGCGCAAAAGGGAGCCGTGGCGAGGCCTGCGCGGCCGCCTGCAACTCCTTGATGGCCTCGTCGTACTCTTCCCGGTTCAGGTGGGCTTTGCCCATCAGGAGATGAAATTCCGGCGTATCTCCGCCAATTTCGACCAGCCGAGCCATCGTGCGTTGTTCCAGTTCCGTTTGCTTCGACTCTCCGGCGGAAATCGCCAGGACGTAAAGATAGTTGAGATCAGAAGACTCTTCCTGCTGGAGAGGCATAAGCGTCGTGACCGCCGAGGAATAATTTCGCGTGAGGAAGTAACAAAGCCCGAGAAGATATCGCGGTTGCGTCGATGATGGCGAATCGCGAACCACAGACTCAAAAGGCGCAATGGCTTGCTGAAATTTGCTTTGCCGATAGTAAGCCAGGCCGACATTCAGCCGTATCCCCGGTTCATTTGGCGCGAGTGCCTCGGCTTTCTTAAGCGCTGCCAGTGCGGGTGTCCAGCGCTTCTGGCGCATGTAAACGACTCCCAGATTGGCGTATGCGGCAGCCGACTGAGGGTCGACAGCAAGGACTTCATGGAACGCCTGCTCAGCGGTCTTCAGGTCGCCATGTTGCAGGGCATTTTGCCCGCGAGTGAAGATTGCGCGCGGGTCCGTCACAGCCGATTGCCGCGCCGGCGGGGGTGCCGACGATTGTCCGCAGGCTGGAGCCAGCCACGCAAATGCCGGCAATAGCGCAACAACCAGAAACAGCCGAACTCGTGAGATGCTTGACACCGGTGCGAGTCTCTGCTGTAGTGTCCGCCAGCGGGAGGCAAGAGTTCAAGCGTTGGGAAGTGAAGGCAGACCAGTCGTGGTTACCATTCGAGAAGTGGCGAAGGAGAGCGGCTTTTCGTCAACCACGGTTTCGATTGTTCTAAATAACGCGCCGCTCGCGCGCTACATTCCCGATACAACCAAAAAGCGCATTGAGCGCGCGGCTAAAAAACTCGGTTATCGTCCCAACCTGTTCGCGCGTTCCCTTCGCAATCAGCGCAGCCACACTGTCGGTGTCATGGTCTTCGACATGACTGATCCGTACTGCACGCCGATCCTTCGCGGTATAGAAAGCACTCTTTTCGAGGCTTCGTTCCTTCCGATTCTTACCGACGTGCACAACGAGCGCAACCGCTTTGAGCGGTACCTTGAAATGTTGCTCGACCGGCGGGTTGAAGCACTGATCGTTGTCGCGAACTGGCTGTTCGTGGAGATCGATGTCCTCGGCGATCTCGAAAAGGCAAATATTCCTACGGCGATGATCGGCCGGGAGCTGCAGGCTGGCTCGATCAGTTCCGTTACTGTTGATAACGAACTCGGCGCGAAAGCTGCCATCGAGCACTTGTACTCGCTGGGACATCGACAAGTAGCTTTCATTCGCGGACCCAAGCACATCACCGACACTGCCCCACGCTGGCGGGGTGTGCGCAATTTTGCCAAAGAGCATGAATTGGAAATTGAGCCGGCGCTGGTCTTCGATTTGCCGGAATCCAGTGATCCGATTTCGAGCTTTGAGGCCGGCTACAAGCTAACCACCGATCTCCTGCGTCAGAACCAGCACTTCACAGCGCTCATGGCATTTGATGATATGACTGCATTGGGAGCAATCCGCGCCCTGAGCAAAGCTGGAGTGAAAGTTCCTGAACAGTGTTCAGTCGTTGGTTTCGACGACGTCTCACATTCCAGCCTGTTGACCCCGGCTCTCACCACGGTCCGTCAGCCACTGGCAGAAATGGGCAAAATGGCCGTAAGCATTGTTTCCGAGGGGATTACCGCGGTGCAGGAGAAGCGCAAGATCGTTGCTCAACATCGAAAGCTGCTGCCGGAACTCGCCACGCGAAATTCAACCGCACCGCCAAACTGCACAAACGCTTAGACAAATCACCGTGCCGGTGGCCGCAATTACACACTTTTACAGATTTTTGGCTTGACAGTGATTTAGCGATTCCGCCAGTATTAACACGTTTTAATAGATTTTGTGGGTAAGCCGACTTTCGTCGTTCCCCAACCAGAGAACCTCGTCTGAAAACGCTTGACCGCTTCAGGAGTCGAACTATGAAATCCCGCTTATGCTGCCTGCTGTTCGCATTGATTTTTGTCCCTGTGGCCCTCTTTGCCCAGGACACTGCCCAGATGACCGGCACCGTCACCGACCCTTCGGGAGCCGAAGTCCCGAACGCCCAGGTCACAATCACGAGTGTGTCCCAAGGGACAGCCAGGACGGCAACCGCCAACAGCAGCGGAGACTATTTATTTGCGGCGCTGCCTGTCGGTGCGTACAACCTGACGGTCACTGCTGCGGGATTCAAAAAGTTTGAGGCGAGAGGCATTGTTCTCAACGTCGGTGAGAAGGCACGTACCGACGTCAAATTGGAAGTTGGCGCGACCCAGGAAACAGTCAATGTGGAAGGTGAGAACGTTGCGCAGGTGGAGACTCAGTCATCGGATCTGGCGGGAACGATCACAGGGAAAGAAGTAAGCCAGCTAGAACTAAATGGACGAAACTTCACTCAACTTGTGACCTTGACCCCTGGCGTCAACAACCAGACTGGGCAAGATGAAGGCACGGTCGGTGTCTATGGAAACGTGGGCTTTAGCGTCAACGGCGGCCGGTTGGAGTACAACAACTGGGAGCTCGATGGCGGCGACAACATGGATAACGGCAGCAACGAGACGCTGAACGTATACCCCAGCGTTGACGCGATCGCGGAATTTAAGGTGCTTACATCGAACTACGGGGCGCAGTATGGCCGCAATGGATCTGGAACTGTTGAAGTCGAAACCAAGTCGGGGACAAACGGCTTCCACGGTGACGTGTATGAGTTCGTTCGCAACGACGCATTCAACGCAAAGAATTACTTCGATAGCAGCGTTGCGCCTTACAAGAAGAATGACTATGGGTATACCGTCGGCGGACCTATTTGGAAAAATCACACCTTCTTCTTCTGGTCCCAGGAATGGAGAAAAGACCGCGTTCCGAACAATTTCAATCAAGCTGTGCCGTCGCCGGCGGAACGGACGGGAGATTTTAGCGATTTGTGTCCGAATCCTACCATCACGGACCCAACAGCGGATCCCATGGCAGACTGCCCAGCCGTTCCCGGTTTTCTCGACGGTACCGGTCACACTCCAAATCTCAACGTTGTTCCGGGATTCAATGCCAGCGATCCCAACGTGCAAGCCTTACTCGGGTATATCCCTCTTCCAACGACCGGCAGTCCGGGCGCGGAGTTCTATAACACGAACATCAGTCTTCCGACGAATTGGCGCGAAGAGCTGGTTCGCGTGGACCACAATCTCACGTCAAATGAACGCCTGACTTTCCGCTTCATTCACGACTCATGGGACACCGTAACTTCAACGCCTCTGTGGACCAACGCCGGCAGCTTCCCGACTGTCGAGACCGCCTTCAAAGGGCCAGGCGTCAGTTTGGTGGCAAGGCTTACCTCGACACTAAAACCCACGTTACTCAATGAATTTGTGTTCAGCTACACCACCGATCACATAATTCTGAACAATGTTGGAAATTGGAAGCGAGGATCGAACATTACCATCGGAGGCATATTCCAGAATGGGTTCAATGGTTCGCTACCAGGAATAAATTTGGCCGGCGGGGCGGCATATGGTGGAGGGTTCGGAGAAGACCCGGGTTACATTCCGAATGGTACCTACAATTCAAACCCGACCTACACCTACCGCGACAACATGACCAAGATTGTGGGCAAACACAATTTACAGTTTGGAGCCTATGCTGCCTTCGGGCAAAAGAATGAATTCGGCGGAGAACTCGGTGCGGGATCTGTACCGGGCTATCTCACGTTCGATTCATCTGACAGCAATATCAGTAGCGGAAATCCCTTTGCCGACTTGCTGTTGGGCAATATCTCAAGTTTTGGCCAGCAAGATCGCTTCCTGAAGTACTACAACCGGTACAAAATCGTCGAACCCTATTTCCAGGATGACTGGCGAGTTTCGAACCGCCTTACGTTGAACCTTGGACTGCGGGTAAGTCTCTTTGGAACGTATCGCGAGAAGCAGAAGCAGGCATTTAATTTCGACCCCGCGCATTATGTATTCGGGCAGACTACCTTGGATCCAACAGACGGCACCGTTAAGTTTTTAACTGCAGATAACGGAGTGCCTTCACCAAGTGATTTGCCGAATGGCATTGTTCAGTGCGGAGTGACTCCGGGGGTGCCAGTCAGTTGCATGCAGGGCCACCTTTTTAACCCCGCCCCACGCATCGGGTTTGCTTATGACGTGTTTGGAAACGGAAGAACTGCCGTTCGTGGTGGCTACGGAATGTTCTATGAACACGCCAATGGCAACGAAGGAAATACAGAATCGCTGGAAAACTCGCCTCCACTTGCGAGTGCAGTGTCACAAAACGATATATCGGGATATACCAACATTGGATCTGGCTTTGTAACACCTCCTCAATTCCCGCTAACTGTCAACGCGATACCCACTAAGGCGACTTGGCCATATGTCCAGCAGTGGCATTTAGATCTGCAACACGAACTTCCGTCGCATACGGTCGTGACCGCTTCATACGTCGGCAGCAAGGGAACTCACTTGACCCGTCAGACGGACCTGAATCAACTGGCGCCCTTGCCGCTCTCGTTGAACCCTTATGCGCCGGGCGAGCCTATGGTCACGAAAGCTTCTTCCCCGGGATTCAATACAGACTGCAACAATCTGGCGGTTAACGGGACGCCAGTCACCGGGCAAGCTGCCGTAAACCTGACTGTTGCCTGCGGGGCCAGCGCCGACCCATTCCGTCCATTTTTGGGCTACTCAGATATCACTCATCTCGAGTTCAAAGCATCGTCTATTTATCACGCCTTTCAACTGTCAGCCAGGCGCAATGTCGGTGGGCTGCAGTTGAGTGTTGCGTACACTTTCAGTCACTCAATCGATGACTCCTCCGATCGGGGTGACGGTAGTTTTGTTAATTCCTTAAATCCAAGCAGCAACCGTGCTAGCTCGAATTTCGATGAGCGACATATTCTGAATTTCAGCTATGTTTGGGATCTCCCGTTTTTTAGAAGTTCTTCGTCCAGATTGACGAAGAACGTGCTTGGCGGATGGGAGTATTCCGGCATTACCAGCTTCAATACCGGTTCGCCGTTCAGTGTGACTTACGGTGACATCAGCGACAACGCCGGGGTCGGAAATGGCGTGGGAATTTCTTCTCGACCCGATTTGGTGGGCGATCCTGATTCCGGCTTCACACAAAATCCACAATCGGGACTCGGACCGCAATTCTACAATCCTGCCGCTTTTGCCGCGCCGCGCGGGTTAACTTTCGGAGATGCTGGCCGAAATATCCTTCGAAATCCAAGTCGTTTGAATTTCGACATGGCGTTGTTCAAGCACTTCGCCATCAACGAAAGAATGGGCTTCGAATTTCGTGCAGAGGCCTTCAACGTCTTCAACCACACACAATGGGGAAACATCGGCGGCGATTCGGGGTCAGCCGGTGGTTCTGGCGACAATGCATTCTCGCCTGGTAGCAACACCTTCCTCTACATAGCTTCGGCCCACAACCCGAGAATTTTGCAGTTGGCGCTGAAATTTATCTTTTGAGTTGATCCGGTAACTTTAGCCCGGCCTGGAGAGGCCGGGCTTTTATTTTGTCGGCGATTTAACCGACTGCAACTTTCTCAGACCTTGACGTCACAGCAGCCAGCGCCCGCTCCAGGTCTGCGATCAGGTCATCCACATTCTCGATGCCGACTGATAGCCGTATCAGTTGGTCAGTTACTCCCATTTTCTGCCGCTGGTCGGCCGAGATCATGGCGTGAGAGGTCAGAACCGGAAGGCAGACAAGTGATTCAGTCCCGCCCAGGCTCGGCGCCAGCGCAAACAATCGCAACGACTCGCTAAGCTTTTTCGCGTCTTCGCCGCTGCCCTCGACTTCAAAGCTCAACACGCCTCCTCCCCCAGTCATCTGTTCCATGGCAAGCGCACGCTGCGGATGATCATGCAAGAAGGGGTAATTTACCGAACGCACTTTGGGATGTTGCGACAAGAATTCCGCAATTCGCAGCGCGCTCTCGTTCTGTCGCTCAACTCTGACCGCGAGGGTTTTGATTCCGCGAAGCAGCAGAAATGCGGCATGAGGATCCATTACTCCGCCCAGCGTGGTGCGAGTCGAGCGAATCTGGTCGATCAGGTCTTGTCGCCCGACCGCGACGCCACAGATCAAATCAGTGTGTCCGCCGAAATACTTCGTTCCGGAGTGAAGCGCGAGGTCGATACCAAACTCCGTCGGGCGCTGGTTGATGGGCGTGGCGAACGTGCTGTCGATGAAGGTGATCAGACCGTGCTTCTTCGCGATAGCGGCAGCTCGCCGGAGGTCGACTACACGTAGCGTCGGATTTGTCGGCGATTCGAGATACAACAACTTCGTGTTCGGCCGGATCGCGCGCTCATGCTGGGAGTAGTCGGTGGTATCGACAAAGGTTGTTTCCACTCCCAACTTCGGCAGCCACATGGAAAGAAATTTCGTCACGCCGCCGTAGATGTCGCGTTGCGCGACGATGTGGTCGCCGCCTTTCACGACGGCAAGGATGCTCGTCGTGATCGCATTCATTCCCGAGGCGAAAAGCAGCGCAGCGTCGGCCCCCTCCAACTGAGCGATCGTCTTTTCAACTGCGCTGCAGGTGGGATTGCCGTACCGCGTATAGAACATATCGGTGTTGGTCGCGCGCAATTGCTCGTCGGAGTCGGTAACCGTAAAGGTAGAAGTCTGGTAAATCGGCTGCGACATAGGCGCGTTGCGCTTTTCGAACTTCTTGCCGCCGTGCACGGACTCGGTTTCGGGGTGAAAGCGGTGCTGCTTCATGGTTCCTCTTTTCGCTTACAGGTTAGCTCCCGGTGGACGGCGGGGCAAGCCAGCACCCACATGCTTTTGCGCCTTATAATTCACGGCTCATGGAAACCGGGCTCAAGGGCCGAGTTGCGATAGTGGCGGGATCGAGCAAAGGCATTGGCCTTGCAACCGCACAGGCCTTTGCCGCCGAGGGTTGCAAGGTGGCGATGTGCGCCCGCAATGCGCAAACGCTCGAGGCCGCTGCCCAGAAAATTCGCAATGAATCGGACGCAGAAGTTCTCGCGCAGGCCCTCGATGTTACGAATTCGGCAGCGGTACACGAATTTGTTGCAGCGGTCGTGCAAAAATTCGGCAGTGCAGATATTTGTGTCGCCAACGCGGGCGGCCCGCCCGCAAAGGGATTCCTGGCCGCGAGCCTCGACGAGTGGCGTGCTGCCATAGACGCGAACTTATTGAGCACAGTTTATTTCACGCGTGAAGTCATTCCACATATGCAGCGCAAGAAGTGGGGAAGGATTATCACCCTGACTTCCATTTCGACCAAGCAGCCCGTGCCTGATCTGGTGCTTTCAAATGCGGTTCGCGCTGCGGTAGTTGGCCTGGTTAAGAGTCTGGCTAACGAATTCGGCAAAGATGGAATTCTGGTGAACAACGTCGGTCCGGGATACACTGCGACAGATCGTCTAAAAGAATTGGCCAAGGCGAGATCCGCTGTGCAAGGCAAGAGTGAAGACGAAGTTTTCGCATCATGGGCGAGTGATTCGGCGTTGAAGCGAGTCGCTGAACCACGCGAAGTGGCCGATGCAATTGTCTGGCTGGCTTCCGAGCGGGCCTCTTACATTACGGGTCAAACAATCTTGATTGATGGTGGCGCCTACAAAGGATTGTGAAAATGCCAAAGAATACGAAAAAGAAAAGGCCGGTCGCGCGCGAGCAAAAGCGCGTCGCTCTTAACAAGACAGTGAGCACTCGCAAGAGCAAGTCCGAGTTGAGACACCTTCCGTGGGACAGCGTAGAGCGCGAGGTGCTTACACCATTGTTCGAACGGCAGTTGATTGTCGGCGAACAGGTGATGCTGGCGCGCATTTTGCTCCGCAAGGGTTGTGTTGTTCCATTGCACAGCCACGTGAACGAACAACTAAGCAGCATTCTCGAGGGAGCTTTGAAATTCTGGATTGATGACAAAGAAATCGTCGTTCGCGCTGGCGAAGTCTTGACCATTCCGCCAAATATGCCACACAAAGCCGAAGCCTTAGAAGATACTCTGGCGATTGATACCTTCCATCCGCCGCGCGCCGACTGGATCAACAAGACCGACAGCTATCTTCGAAAGTAACCGGCGCTTATTTCTGCCTTCTTGACTAAGCGCCGCCCGCAGCGGGGCTCTGGTATTCTTTATCTTTCGCCAACATCTCTTGCGCTTTCTAATTGCGAATGGCCGAATCGGCAATTCAAACCGAGAGAAGTGTCTCTCAACTACGCTGCATCGGCTGCGGACGCATCGCCCTGCCCGACCGCTTTCGTTGTGAGCATTGCCGCGACTTGCTGGAAATTGTCTATCCGGGATGGGAGGAGAAAGGCCCAGCAGGACTGAGCGCGGCGGAACTGAAGAAGCTTTGGCGTGACAGACGGGCGTCGCTTGAACCCGTTGACCAGAGCGGTGTCTGGCGTTTCCGCGAAGTTCTGCCGGAAATTTCCACTTCGAAAATCATCACTATTCACGAAGGCAACACGCCGACATATGAGCTTCCGCACTGCGCGAAGAGCTCAGGAGTCAAGCATCTCTACGCGAAACACCAGGGCATGAACCCAACCGGATCGTTCAAAGACACCGGCATGACGGTCGCGGCGTCTTTCGCTCGGCACGCTGGGTATCAATGGGTGGCGTGCGCTTCCACCGGGAACACGTCAGCATCAATGGCGGCCTATGCCGCGCGCGGTGGGCTGCACAGTCTGGTGCTAATACCCGACGGGAAAATTTCGTGGAGCAAGCTTTCGCAATCGCTCGATTATGGCGCCCTCACCTGCCAACTTAAGACCGACTTCGATGGTTGTGTTCGTGTCTTGAACGAAGTTGTGGAGCGCATGCCGGTTTATCTCCTGAACTCGGTGAATCCTTATCGGGTGGAAGGGCAAAAGACGGTCGCCTTTGAATTGCTCGAACAGTTTGCGTGGGAGCCGCCGGACCACATCATTGTTCCTGGCGGCAATCTTGCGAATTCGTCAGCCATAGGCAAGGCCCTTCGAGAGATGAAGCAGCTCGGATTTATTTCACGAATCCCGAAAATTTCGGTTATTCAAGCTGAAGGCGCAAACCCGCTCGTACGCACCATTCGAGAAAAGCAGGGGAAAGAATTGGTTCCAGTTCGCGCCGAAACCATGGCGAGCGCAATTCGCATCGGCAATCCGGCTTCGTGGAAGAAGGCGTTGCGAGTAATTCAGGAAACCGGTGGGAGCGTCGAGCAGGTGAGTGAAGTCGAGATTGCGATTGCGAAAGCGGAAATCGGCGCAGAAGGTCTTGGCTGTGAACCGGCATCGGCTGTCACGCTTGCTGGTTTGAAGAAGCTGGCGAAGCGCGGGTTCATAAAAGCGAATGAATCCGTCGTGCTCATATTGACCGGCCATGTGCTCAAGGACTCGGAATACACGTTGAAGTTTCATCGGGGCGATCTGTTCACCGGAACGCAATATGAATCTGAGAGCAATGCGGCAATGGCGCACCAGCGCGCACCGGTAATTCTGGAGCCGACGGTCGAAGCGGTTGTCCAATTGTTGCGTTCATCCGAAAAATGACTTGCTTCGCGACTGCTGCTTCGCCTTAATCAGAAGGGTAAATTCAGCATGAAGGAATTCAGAATCAAACTCCCGGCAACCTCTGCAAACCTGGGCCCTGCGTTCGACGCAGCCGCACTCGCGATGGATTTGTCGCTTGAAATTCGAGCGGAAAGGGCAAAAGCGTATTCGATTGAGGCTAGCGGTCGCGATCCTGAGATTTGCCGCAAGCTCGAGAACCACCTGATTGTGACGACTTACAAGGGAGTTCTCGCGGCAGAGCGGAAACGCGAAGTTCCACTTGTCTTGAAAATCGGCAATGGATTCCCAATCGGCAAAGGGCTAGGTTCATCGGCGGCCGCCCGGCTGGCGGGTATCGCGCTTGCTGTCCATTTTGGCAAGCTGAAGTGGACGAGCGCCCGGATTCTCGGCGAGGCGTCACGCCGCGAACATCATCCCGACAATGCTGCAGCTTGCTGGCTGGGAGGTCTCGCCATTGCGCGCATGTCAGAAAACGGCGATGCGCAGTTTGCGAGGTTCGTGCCCAAAACAAATTGGCCACTCCTGCTGGCCATCCCTGAAGAAAGTCTTCCAACCGAGCAGGCGCGCGGCGTTCTGCCGCAGCAATATTCGCGCGGTGATGCTGTGGCCAATATTCAAAATTCAATGCTCTTGCTAGCGGCGCTCGTGCAGGGAGACCGCAAGCTGCTGTCTGCGGCACTTGAGGATCGCATTCATCAGCCATATCGCGCACAACTCTGCCCGTTACTGCCTGCGCTAAAAGAATTTCCCAAAAATAATGGAGTCCTCGGCGCCGTCCTCAGCGGCGCTGGGCCTTCGGTGCTAATGTTCCTAGATCAGGCGGTTGCGCTTGCGAAGACGAAAACCCGAATCGCGAAACATCTGGAAGAAAAGGGATTGCAGGCGGAACTGATACTTACTTCTATAGCCATCCGTGGCGGTGAAGCTGCGTTCGGGCGCCGGTAGGAACCGGGTGAATTCCGCGAACTCGGGCTTCAGCTCCGCGAACTCTGCGGTTAAGAGCTCTTACCGCAAAGGGCGCTAAGGATTCGCCAAGAACGCGAAGAAATCTTGAAAGTCATTCTTTGTGCTTGGCGAACTTTGCGGCTTTTCTTTGCGAACTCTGCGGTTAAAGAGCCTTTAACCGCCGAACTCGCAGAGACAAAGCTGGAGTTCGCAGAGAACACCCAAATGAGCACGGCCTTAGATATCCGTCCCCCCCGCCTTCTAAGGTGATTTTTAGGATAAATAGAGGCGCGCAGCGTTCAATGAAGCTAGCCAGATCGACGACCGTCTTTCAAGACTTCATCAAGCGCATCAAGCAATCGCCGTGCGCGTTTTGTCGAATCTGAACTCTTTCCGTCCTGATTGTTTTTCAGCAAATGGTACTCGTCTGCAATATTCAACGCCGCGAGCACGGCCAGCCGGGCGCTATCGACGGTATGAGTTTGCTCAGCCACCGCTCGCATTTTTGAATCCACGTATTCCGCGAGCTTCAAAATGTAATCGGGATCGGTGCCGCGAAGATTGTAAGCCTGATCGAAAATTTCGACGCGAACACTCGTGTTGGCCGTGTCCTGAATCACCGGATGCTTGGTGGCTGTTGCCATGTTGAACTCTTCCGGTTCAGCTTGCCGCCTGCTCGTGCGTCATGCTGTCGATCTGGGTCAGCATTTTTTCAATGCGCGCCCGAATGTCTTCGCGTTCTTTGCGAAGGCTGACGGTTTCCCGGCGCAAAACGTCGACTTCTTCTTCTCGCTCCTCAAGCTGCTCGCGTAGTCTTTTCACATCGCGTTCAGCCGTGGAGCGGGCTTCCTGAGCCGACTTGTACAGCTCAATAGTGCGATAAATCTTGTCTTCAAGTGCTTGAAAATCGTCTGCCGGAACCTGCGTGGATACCTCTTCTGCCAATCTTAAGGACATGATTGCCGTTTCCTGGGGAAGGATAGTTGAACTCTTGAGCGCAGTATACTCCACAACTCCTGTGGGAAAAGAGGATGATTTGTTCGCAATCTGTTTTATGAGCTTTTCCACGCACCATGCGAGACTCAAGAAAATCGCGCATCGTTTCTGTCCAGTCGTTGCATCCTACTTTCCAGAATTCCCGAATTTCTGGTAAACACAAAGCTGATATCGGAGGAGACTTGTGGGAAGATTCGCCTGGATTGCTGGGCTTTGCTGGGCAGTTTTGTTCGCAGTCGGATGCGGCAGCGATAGCGCCAATACCACCCAACAACTGCGCGTCGTGATGGCATCTGCGGACACTCCGCCCGTGGACATCTTGATCGACGGTGCCCAGGTCGCAACCTCCCTTGGTTTCAGGAACTCCAGCGGTTACATACCGATGAAGAGTGGTCAGCGTCGAGTGGAGGCAATCGCGGTCAGAGATTCGGCATCAGTTTTTCAGCAGACTGTTTCCGTGGCAGCATCGGCCAATATGACACTGATTGTCGCCGGGCCAAGATCGAGCATTCAGCCGGTCGTGCTGACAGATGGGACCGCCGCCACAACAACCACAACCGCGACAACAACGACTGGCAATGTGCGGGTGGTGAATGCATCTTCTTCGATGGGCGCGGCCGACGCATATATAGTTAACGCCGGAGCTGGACTGAATGGTGCGACGCCGGTTGCGTCAGGTTTGGCTCTCGCCAAAGACACAGGATACAAATCGGAAGCGGTCGGCAACTACGAAGTATTTATGACAGCTCCGGGGACCAATAGCGTGTTCCTTAGTACGGGCGCCCTGGCGTTGACCCAGGGCCAGTTTCAAACTGTGGTGGCGGTCGATGGCGAAAACGGCGGCTTCAATTACATAGCCCTTACAGATCAATAGCTCCCCGGGCCCGCGGACAGCTCTTTACAAATGTAAATGTGTTGGTACAACAACACTTTCCTGTGCTGCCGCGTCTAAAGAATTGAACCTAAACCGGACCTCCCTCAACTTTCCGGCTGTATAATCAGGGATTTGGAATTTGGAGGCAACTTCGACATGCAAGGCCGCGCCAACCTATGGGGACGTTTTCGCGCTAATCGCCTGGGCTTTACTTTGGTCATTTTGCTGACTTTAACCGTTGGGATTTTGATCGGTACGGTGGTTTCTTTCGGTGTTCGAGGCCAGGAAAAGGACAAAAAGACTGCTGATGCAACGCCCCTGACCATTCCTTCGCCGCGCCAGCTTTCGAACCAGTTCGCTCAAATTTCCAAGTCACTTGAACCTGCCGTCGTCAATATCAACACTGAATCTACGATCAAACCCTCTCGACGTCGGGGCGGCGACCAGGATGAAGGCGGCGGTCAAGAGAGCCCATTCGGCGATTTCTTCGACAAATTCTTTGGGCAAGACGGCGATCAGGGGCCGATTCGCGAGCGATCCCTAGGTTCTGGCGTGGTCGTAGATGCTAAGGGCTTCATCATCACCAACCGGCACGTGGTTGAAAAAGCAGACCGGATCCGCGTGCACCTGCAGGACGATGGGCCTGGAGTTCAGCACGATGCGAAAGTGATTGGCAGCGACCAGGAAACGGACCTCGCTGTAATCAAGGTCGATGTAGATCATGCCGTGCCAACCGCGAAGCTCGGCAATTCCGACAGCATGCAGGTAGGTGACTGGGTACTTGCTGTGGGTAGCCCCTTTGGATTGCAGGCGACAGTGACCGCTGGAATTGTTTCAGCCAAGGGGCGAAACATCGTTCCCGGTCGTCAGTTCCAGTCGTTTATTCAAACTGATGCGGCCATCAATCCGGGGAATTCCGGCGGGCCACTGGTGAACATGGATGGCGAAGTGATCGGTATCAACACGGCGATTTTGACCGACACGAATGCCTACGCCGGCGTCGGATTTGCTCTTCCCTCGAACACGGTGGCACAGGTCTACAACCAACTGACTGGGCCTGAACACCGCGTGGAGCGCGGCTCGATCGGAATTGAATTCAATGCGCAGGAAAATCCGGCGATTGCGCGCGTTTACGGGGTGCAGAACGGAATCACGATTTCCAGTGTTGTAGCGGGCAGTCCGGCCGAGCGCGCTGGGTTGAAGGTCGGCGACACGATCGTTTCCGTGGACGGAAAGACCGTGAAGAATGGCGATGAACTCGTCGCTGATATCGCCAGCCGCAAGCCGGGATCAAAAGTGGCTCTTGGCTACTACCGTAACGGCAAGAAAGATGAGGCCCAAGTCACGGTTGCTGACCGCGCTAAGTTGTTTGCCAGCCGCTTGGGCGAAGATGAAGAAGGTGGCCCGGAATCATCGCCAAGACAGAGCAAGTTCGGGGTTACGGTCCGTGCCCTTACCCCCGAAATGGCAGATCGGCTAAACGTTCCGTCCGGACAGGGTGTTGTCGTGCAGGACCTCAAGCCTGGCTCATTTGGCGATGATGTGGGCCTGACGCGAGGCGACGTCATTCTTGAGATCAACAAGCAGAAGGTAAACAGCGTGGAAGATTTCGACCGTATCCAATCCGGCCTGAAGAGCGGACAGGATGTGGTGTTCCTGGTGCGCCAGCGTGGTGCTGGGCGCAACGATGGCACGATTTTTCTCGCGGGAACACTTCCGTAACTGTTACTTGCACTACCGGAACTGGCGCGGGTACGTGCTTCCGCGAGATTATGAATACACGCTAATCCGGCGTAGAAGGTGATTGAGGATGGCCCTGAGATGCGGAAAATTGCCGGTGCTGGTTGGAATAGTATGCATCGCCGCCTCAGTGTCGTTCGCGGCGACGGCGGCTTCGAGCAAGTCCACAGCTACCACAAAAAAGTCCGCCCATCACAAGAGAACGCACCACGCGAGAGTGCGGGGACAGAAAGCGATTGATACCGAGCGCGCGCGGGAAATTCAGGAAGCCCTCATCCGCGAGCACTATCTGAAAGGGCAACCTACCGGCAAGTGGGATGCCCAGACGCAGCAGGCGATGCAGCGCTATCAGGCCGCACAAGGCTGGCAGAGCAAGATGGTGCCGGATTCACGGGCACTGATTCGGCTGGGACTGGGGCCGGATCAGGACCATCTGCTGAATCCGGAGAGCGCCATGACAACTGAGCCGCCGGTCTCCCGGCCTGACGTCACGAGTGCGAAATCTCCAGCGAAATCTTCTTCCGCGAAAGCTCTGGTTCCGGTAAGCGCCTCCATGCCTTCCACCCCCGTGGTGGTGTCTGCACCAGCGACGAGCGTTTCGCCCGTTCCGGCTCGCTGACCTTAGAATTCCCGCCGAGGTAGAGGACGGTCATTCACCACCGCTGCGGGATTGTCTTCCACGAGTGATCGCGCAAATTTCTCCCCATAGTCTTTGGCAATCGCTTTTCTCGCTTCCGAGAGAAGCGGTACACGGCGTTGGGTGTCATGAGCATCTGTGGAAATGAAGTGGACGAGTTTGCGCTTCAGCAACCATTCCGCGGTATTTCGGGCATGCGCTCCCCAAAAGCCGGTGAAAATTGACGCAGTGATCTGGACTGCGCAGCCTAACTTTGTCCATTGAGCGACGCGCGCTGGATGCTTCTGAACGATAGGGTTGCGCTCGGGATGAGTAATGATCGGAGTAAACCCGCTCTCGCGCATCTGGGTGAACCAGTCCTCAATTTGCGGAGGAATGCTGAAGTTGCTGAATTCGACGAGCAAGTAGTGACTGTTTCCGATGCAGTAAGTTTCGGGAGTTCGCAGAGCGCTCTGCATATTGTCGTAGGAGAGATGAAAATCGCAGCCCAGGCTCAGTTTGGGTCGCGGACCGATTCGCCCTTTCAACTCCTCGAGCAAACCGGTGAGATATGGCCGGTCGTAAAAGTATCGGTCGTTCGAATGAGGAGTTGCGACAATGTGCTCAATGCCGTCGTCGTCGGCCATTTGACACATGGTTTCGGCAATTTCCCACGACTTCGCGCCGTCATCAACTTCAGGCAGGATATGGCAGTGGATGTCGATCACTAGAGATGATTAGAGCAGATGTTCTGCGTGACTCCAAGATGACCACTGGCGCTTACTAACGATTGACAGTAGTAATGCGCTACAGTAGTATCGTACCGTGATTGCAAGTTTCCGGGATGCGGAAACGGAACGGGTATGGCGCACCGGAAAGAGCCGCCGGTTGCCATCGAATGTAGTACGGCACGCATTTCGCAAACTTGCATTGTTGAATGCGGCGGTTGCACTGGAAAACCTGAGAGTGCCCCCGGGGAACAATCTCGAGGCACTGCACGGGAACAGGGTTGGACAACACAGTATCAGGATCAACGATCAATATCGTATCTGTTTCCGATGGCATGAAGGCAATGCCTATGCCGCAGAAATTGCGGATTACCACTGACTCGAGGTGCTTTAATGACCAGGCGAACGAGAGCCTTCGCGATTCATCCCGGAGAAGTTCTGAAAGAAGAGTTTATGCGGCCCTTGAATATAAGCGCATATCAACTTGCAAAGGAGCTTCGTTTTCCCGGCATTTACGACGTTGTGCGGGGTGATCGCTCGATCAGCGCGGATACTGCGATCCGCTTGGGAAGGTACTTCGGGCTTCCGGCGCAGTTCTGGTTAAACCTACAGAACGACTACGACTTGAGGCTCGCGGAGCGAAACGGCGCTGCAGGAGGAATCAAGCCGCTTCGGCACAGTCCATCAGGCGCGCCCGCGCATGAAGTCGCGAATTTCTGAGTAGGCCTGCTGGAGCACTTCTTCCTGTGGAAGAAACACGATGCGGAAGTGCTTCGTTCCCGGTTTCTGGCCGAAGCCGGAACCCTGAACGGTCAAGATGTGCTTCTCAAGAAGGAGTTGTTTGACCCAGCTTGCGTCGTCTTCCGGAACCTCGATTCGAGGAAAAGCATAGAAAGCGCCTCGCGGAGAAACGCAACTCATCCCTGGAATTGAGTTGCAGGTTTGCACGGTAAGATCGCGCCGTGAAGTGAGCTTACGACGCACTTCGACGAGGTGGTCCTGCGGGCCTTCGAGCGCGGGCTTGATCGCGTACTGCTGCGGGTGATTCGCCGAAAGGCGTGCACGCAGCATTTTGTGAATGCCTTCGATGTAGGGCTTAACAGCGGCCGCTTCGCCACTGACAGCCGCCCAACCCATGCGCCACCCGGGCGCCAGATAGTTTTTCGAGAGCCCACCAATCGTGACTACAGGCACGTCAGGCGCTACGGCAGCAATCGAAATGTGCTCGCCGCCATCGAGGATCAGCTTGTCGTAAATTTCGTCCGCGATGATGAGCAGATTGTGCTCGCGGGCAAGTTCAGCCAAATCTTCCAGCATTTTTCGCGTGCAGAGCGCGCCAGTTGGATTGTTCGGATTAATCAGAACGAGGGCTTTGGTGCGCGAATTGATTCTCTTCTTAATATCACTGAGCTCGGGCTGCCAGCCGTCTTCTTCGTTCAAGTAATAGGGATTCGCCTCTGCACCAATTTTGCAAAGCACGGCAGGATAAAGCGGATAATCCGGCCGCGGCGTGAGTACGTTTTCGCCGGGATTCAGTAGGGCGGTCAGCGACAGATCGACGGCTTCTCCGGCGCCGTTGGTTATGAAAACGTCCTGAACGGTCTTGATTCCGTTTTTGTCGGCCTGTCTGCGAATTGCGTCGAGAGCTTCGGGAACTCCTGCCGATGGCGCATAGCCGTTCTTGTTGTCGCGCATAGCGCGGTAAGCGGCTTCGACGATGTGGGCGGGTGGCGCGAAATCGAAGATGTTGGGATCGCCAACGTTCAGGTAGAGAACTTTATGGCCCTGGCGCTTG
>DAIPJJ010000037.1:0-27238 GCA_036770325.1 Terriglobales bacterium | reverse complement strand
AGGATCGACGAAGTTGTCGTCACCTACTTCGCTAAGCCGCATTCGTACACGACTGACGACATCGTCGAGATTTCCGCCCACGGCTCGCCGGTCGTGTTGCGGCACATCGTTGAGCTTGCTCTTTCTCGCGGTGCCCGTCTTGCCGACCCCGGCGAGTTCACCATGCGGGCGTTCCTGAACGGCCGCATTGACCTGACGCAAGCAGAAGCCGTTCGCGATCTCATCGAGTCGCAGACCTTACATCAGGCAAAAGTGGCGGCGCAGCAACTGGAAGGCGCGTTATCGCACCGCTTGCAGCCAATCAAGAAGCGGCTGGTGGAATTGATTGCCTCGCTCGAAGCCGGCATCGATTTTGCCGAAGATGACGTTTCCGTCATGCCTTCGCCTGACATCCTCGAACACATCTCTGAGATTAGGACGCCTCTTGAAGAACTTGCGAAGTCTTTTGACTACGGAAAGCTGGTTCACGACGGCGTCACTCTTGCGATCATCGGCCGCCCAAATGTCGGGAAGTCAAGTTTGTTCAATCGTCTCGTGGAACGCGAGCGGGCCATCGTCACCGCGACACCAGGCACAACACGTGATCTGGTAACCGAAACAGTTTCGATAGGCGGAATTCCGGTAAAGCTGGTCGATACCGCCGGAATTCGGCGCGCGATCGATGAGGCCGAGAGCATAGGAATCCAAAAATCGATGGAGGCGCTGGCCGACGCCGACTTGGTGCTCGTCATTCTCGACGCCTCACAACCAGTCCATGAAGAAGATCGCGAGCTTTTGAAGAAAACCGAACAAAGGCGCTCGATCGTCATCGAAAACAAAGCCGACTTGTGTGGATCGGACACTCTTGTCCGACCCGTCTTGAATGGTTCTGGAATTCGTACTTCCGCTCTCACGGGTGAAGGGATCGCGCACCTTCGGGCTGAAATTCTTCGCCAGCTCAGCGGAGATGGGGCATCAACTTCAGAATCAGGCTTTCTCACAAATGCTCGTCACGCAGCCTTGGTGCATGATTCACTTACCGGCCTCAGCAAGTCCGAAGCAGCGGTGCAAAATAGAATTCCGCACGAAATGCTATTACTCGACCTCTACAGCGCGTTACGCCCACTCGACGAGATCACGGGCGCTACTACGAATGATGACATCCTGAATCTGATCTTCAGCAGATTTTGCATTGGGAAATGACGCACACTCAGCGTTAACGAGTCGCCAGCATACGCGACGATAAAAGCTATTAACCGCAGAGATCGCGAAGGAAAGATGCTCGAGTACGCAGAGAAAACCTTAGCTGGCGTCGCTATTTAGCAATAACAGCCAAAGCAGCGCGAAACATGGCATCGAACGAACCATTCTTTTCCACTGACCCTAATACCTTTTCTGCGACGGGTCGCTGATATCCGAGATTCACCAGCGCCGAAAGCACATCCTCCTGTACTGCACTTAGCACGGGGATTACCTTGACCTGGTCGGAACCAACCGGCGGCAATTTGTCGCGCAACTCCAGCACCATGCGTTCGGCTGTCTTTCTGCCGATGCCGGGAATTTTAGTCAGCCGTGCAACATCGTTGCCACGGATCGCGCCTGTCATTTCTTCCGCCGGCATTCCGCTGAGAATGGTGACCGCCAGCTTTGGCCCAATACCGCTCACGGTAAGTAGCTTCTCAAAAAGCTGCTTTTCTTCCGGCCGCAAAAATCCATAAAGCGCCAACTGATCTTCACGCACATGGGTATGAATATGGAGAGCCACTTCGCTACCCAGCGGCGGCAACTCTGAAAAGGTCGGCACTGAAATGGTCACATCGTATCCCACTCCGCCGGTATCGACGATTACCTGGTTCGGGCTGCGCGCAATCAATTTCCCGCGAAGATGGGCGATCATTCGTGTCCATTCTATCCGGCACGAACCACACCTGACCTGCACTTTCGGCTTGCTATTGCCGCAAAATAGGTCTACTAATGTGGTGCGCTTCCCCGCACTGGAGGTCTGGTATGTTTCGCTACGCGGGGTTTGTTTGTCTGAATGGCGCGCTGGCTATCGCTGCCTTTGCGCAATCAGTTCCCAAAGATCTCCTCTCCTCTCCGGCTCATCTCCAGCTGGATCGCCCTACTGCTGAAGTCAAGGCAGGATCGTCGATCAACTACACGGTCACGCTCCGCAGCGAACAGAACCAGCCAGTTGCTGCCGATCACGATCTCATGTTGCAGGTTGAAACGCCGTCTGGTGCGCAGAGTGTCGTGATGCACAAAGGTCAAACATCTGCGAATTTTAGTTGGACGGCCACCAACGCGGGGATTGCACATATCACCGTGCATTCTGAAAAGCTGCATCCGGCATCAGGTCTGGTGCTGGTGGCGCCGCAGCCGATTTCTAGCGTGATGTTGCCACTCGGCACGGCCGCCCCGGCAGCAGAAATTCTTCGTTCGCAACCCGTAGGGGGAGCGAAATCCAGCCTGCGAGCGGGGCGCACCACAATACTCAGTCGTCGCGTCGGGGCAGGGCTTGGCACGCCGGCCGCGCAACCAGCCCAACCTGCGCCCGCCCAACCTACCCCTGCTCCGCCAGCGCCGTCCCCGACTACTCCTCAGGCTACAAAGCTTCAGCTCTATGTAAATCCGGAACCCGTACTTGGAAATGCGCTCAATCACAGTTGGAAAGCGACAGTGGCGGTCGCCGCACTCGGTGCTCAGGACCAATTCATTCCCGTGACCAGCCCGGTGCAGGTGCATTTCACTACCAGCTTCGGACAGATTGCGCCCGCCGACGTAACGCTTAAGCCGGGCGATCTTTCAAACTTTCAGAGTCCGGCTGTTCTGACATCAACGCACATCGGAACAGACAGCCTACAGGCGATTTCATCGCTGGGTACAGCCGGACCGATCTCAGTCAACTACCTTCAACCGCCTCCGACGCAAATCATTCTTTCGGTCACCACACCACAGCTCGCCGGGAGTAGCTCGAGCGCTGGGGTTACTATTTGCCTGGCCGACGAAGCGGGCGCTCTCGCTGCATCTGCTCAGGAGGTGCAGGTGGCGCTCAATACTCAAATGGGACAACTCTCCAAATCGGTTGTTCGCATCGCGCAAAATTCCATTTGCTCGGAACAAGTGACCTGGACTTCGTCGAAATCTGGGATCGCTACCGTGACGGCGAGCTCCGAGTTAGGTAGCGCAACACAGTCAGCTAATTTCCCGCCCTTCCCCTGGTATTTGATTTGGCTCGCCGCGCTCGGCGGAGTGGTCGGCGCTCTGGTCATGAATTCGACTGGACTATTTTCTGCCAGCTGGTGGTCGCATACCTGGCGAAGTCTGGTGATTGGCGCGGCCCTGGGCGCAATTGTCTATCTGCTGGCGAGGTTCGGAGCGCTTGAGAAGACATCTGATCTGGGAGTGCAAATTCAGAACATCCCCTTCCTGAGCGGAGCGGGAAGCTTCGTAATTGGTTTCCTCGGTGGGGCTGTTGGACGAAAGATTCTGAAGCTTGATGGGGGCAAGGATGAAGAAAATTCCCAGCCGCCTGAGCCCCCCGCCGCGAAAGGAGCAGCAGGAGGTCCGTAGGCCAAACTAAAACAACGTACTCTGCCGCCGCATCGGCTTAATCCCAAAATGATCGTAGGCGAGCTGTGTAGCCACTCGCCCGCGCGGTGTGCGATTCAGAAATCCGATCTGGATCAGAAACGGCTCGTAAATTTCTTCGATCGCATCCGGTTCTTCCGCGAGCGCCGCTGCGAGCGTGTTCACGCCCACCGGCCCGCCCTGATATTTTTCGATAATCGCGAGCAGCAGCCGGCGATCGACTTCGTCAAACCCGTACTTATCGACTTCGAGCATCTGCAAGGCAGCTTGCGCGGTGGGGAGGTCGATCTTCCCGGCGCTGCGCACCTGCGCATAATCGCGCACCCTGCGCAGCAGACGATTTGCGATTCGCGGCGTTCCACGCGAACGGCTGGCAATTTCGAGCGCCCCTTCGCGATCGATGGCAACCCCGAGAATTTCCGCCGAGCGCTCTACGATGATCCGCAAGTCTTCGTGACTGTAGAACTCCAGCCGCAGCACAATTCCGAACCGTGACCTCAGCGGAGCTGACAACAATCCCGCCCTCGTCGTAGCAGCCACGAACGTGAACGGCTTTACATCCATCGTGTGCGTTCGCGCTGCCGGGCCTTGCCCGATCAGAATATCGAGTTTGTAATCTTCCAACGCTGAATACAGAATTTCTTCGAGCGCAGGCTGCAGCCGGTGCACTTCGTCAATAAAGAACACCTGCTTCTCTCGGAGGTTGGTAAGAATGGCGGTCAGGTCACCCTTAATTTGGAGGATTGGTCCGGAAGTCTGCTGGAAAGTGACTCCCAACTCGTTGGCAATGATTGTCGCCAAGGTCGTCTTGCCTAAACCTGGCGGTCCATACAGCAGAACGTGGTCCAAAGCTTCGCCACGCGACTTTGCCGCTTCGATTGATATCGCCAGGTTCTCTTTGACCTTGGGTTGCCCGATGAACTCGCACAACCGCTGCGGGCGGAGCTTCAGCTCAAACGACGAATCATCTTCGACTGGAGCAGCCGAAACCAGGCGCTCTCTATTTTTCAGATCATCGCGCGAAAAATCAGCGACAGCAGGGTTGTGTCTGACGGAAGCCACTGGCGGGATAGTACCACGGTTCCGGACGCTTTCCTGATTAACCAGAGCTGCTCGAATGCGGCGCTGCTGTTGAAATCTCTACCAACCGCAGTCTGGGATTTCCGCATCTTCATATTCGCAAACGATTGCAAAAATTAGCTTAGGTGGAGGCTTGGGATGAAATTTCGCAAAGAAAATGTTTTGTCGAACTTGCTGGTCGGAACCGGTGTGTACCTGCTGGATTCTCTCCGTGACCGGCTCAGCGAAGGAATTGGTGACTTGCGCGAGCGGGCGCAGGACACATACGACGAAGCTTCGCGGCGGGCGAGTCGGGCGTCGGATGCAATCCGTGGCGAAGACCATCACGGAATGAGTTCGGCATTGACCTTCCTGCTCGGAATCGGAGTCGGAGTGGGAGTCGGAATGCTGCTCGCGCCGGCCAGTGGCGAAGAGACCCGCGGAACCATTTCCAATAAGGTTCAGGAATTCGGCGACCGCGTGCGCGACCGCTTCAATGAGCAGAAACGCGAGCCTGGAAGCGTCAGCTACGGTACATAGTAGCGGCCATAAATGCGAGGGTACCCGTCCTTGTGTCTCCCGATTGTGGAGACACAAGGCGGGGACTTTGACTTTCCTGCCTAATACAATCTGAAGTTCACTTCCACATTCACCTGCACCGGAACCGGAATGCCATCCTTCGTACCGGGCGCAAACTTCCACTTCTTTACTGCCTCGATCGCTTTTTCGTCCAGCCCCATTCCGAGTGATCGAGCCACTCGGATGTCGCGCGCCCGGCCCTGCTCGTCCACCACAAGTGAGAGCATTACTATCCCCTCGTGCTTTACCTTGCGCGCCTCTTCCGAATACTCCGGTTCAGGATCGTAAATGGCGCGTGGCGCGATTACACGTTCCGCCCGATAGAGCCCACCCCCAATTCCACGATCGGAGCCCGGGCCTACTCCCAGTCCGAACCCATTTCCGAGTCCAGTGCCCGATCCGCTCCCCGGCCCACCACCCACTCCAACCCCATTCGACGGAATTACCACATTCGACGAAATCAAGTCACCGATGTGTGCTGATTGTGGCAACTGCAAGTCTGGCGGCCCCACCACGGTCGCCGCCACCGCAAGCAAGGGTTCCGACTTTCGCACCACAATCGTCGGCGGGCTCAGTTGCTGGGTGGTCATCTTGGGCGGCGTGCCTTTTGTCACCGGAATCGGGCTGCCATCGCCGGAGCCGCCTCCTCCTGTACCCGCAGGCAAGTAAACCTCTTCAGAGCGCGATGTACTTTGCTGAATGAGTGGTGAACGGGTCATCAATATTCCCGACGCAATCAAGACGATCAAAGCGGTGTGCGAAAGAAACGAAACCGCAAAGCTGCGGTGATCTGGCGGAAACAGTCGAAAATCTTTTCCGCTGAGGTTCGGGAGAATTTCTGCGAATGCCGTCGCGCCCGTCACTTGCTCAAAACTCGCGCCGGCCGGCTCATACGCGCTAATCTCTTCCAGCAGGTCGGACTTCAGCTTCGCCTTGAATTCGGGGTCGGGCAAATTGCGCAGGTCCCGCGCGATTGCAAGCAATGGGCCGTCTTCCGGACGGACGTGTGTATCGCCTGCAAGCACGGCATCAATTTGCCGGTCGAGTTCTTCAGCGTCCCATCTCATATCGCCCTTCCCAGCTTGGCACGAAGGTTTTCGAGTGCTCTCATTTGCAGTTGCTTCACCGCGCCCTCACTCTTCCCGAGCTCCTGCGCGACTTCCCGAATGCTCCTCTGCTCGATGAATCTCTTCATAATCACCAGGCGCTGGTCCGGCAATAGAGATTCAACAAGTTCCGCCAGAATCGCCCGGCGCTCGATTTCTTCCGTTCCGCGCGCCTCCCAGTCCTCCTCAAGCTGCGCGGGATTTTTCCCAAGTTTCTGCCAATGTGCCGAAAGCACATGCGCGGCAATTCCATAAAGCCAGGCAATAAATGGCGCGCCTTGCCATCTGAATTTTTGTAACGACGCAAGCGCTTGATGAAAAACTTCCGATGTCAGGTCCTGCGCTTCTTCCCGCGAAGACACCCGCCGCGCAACGAAGGCATACACCCTATGGAAGTTCTGTTCGTAAAGGTCGGCAAACCGAAGCGGCTCCTGTTGCGCTGCCTCGACCAGCAGGCGCTCGTCTTTGTCATGATCTAGCCGTTCGCCCTCCAGCGTCCTCACCGAGCTCTCCGTTCTGACTAGCTAATGGACGGGAAACGTCGAAAAGTTACGACGTACTTACCCAAAATGTGAGATGCAGGGTTTGGAGGTGAATCGGAACAATAAAAGAGGCAATAGCCGTGATGCTACCCGTCCTTTCTGGCCGTTGTTGCATTCTGTGTGACAGCGGGGAGTTTGACGCTACATTCGGCGCCACGTCTATTCGAGGGAGGCACTCACTCGCACCGCAACACTCTGCCGCATGCGCTCGGCTTGCTGCGAGCTAAATCCCAGTGTGCCTCTCAGGGCGCGCTGAATCTGGTGGATGTCCCACGAGGCCTGCATTATCCCGCTGGCTGTGTGCTGATCCGTTCCAAGTAAGAGATGTCCAATCTCATGAGCGATAAGGCAGCCAAGTATCACGGAGATATTGGAATTGGAGTCTGTCACCGTCTGGATAAGACGACGTGCTGATTCGTAGTAGACGCTGGCATAGGTTGGAGCCGTTGCGAATCCGAAGACGCTATTCGCGAAATTGTGGTTAAGGGGGCGCGGAAGTATACGAAGGCGTATTTCGCCCGCAACTCCTGTGCCTTCACAGGGAGAAGGCAAATCAGGTGATTGCCGGGTACCGCAGTCTGTCCATCGGAACTGAAGTCTGGCTGGACCGAATATTCGGCTGGTTTCCTGTTCAGCTTCAGCTAAGACGCGGGGAGGAACGTCAGCGTAGTCAAGTACAAGAATGTGCATGGTGGGAATCGCCGTGTTGGGTCGAGCGAAAGCACCGGGCGCATCCAGCAGTATGAGTAAAACAGGTATTGACAGCGCGAACTCGATCGCGAAATGCCGAGTCTTCGTTCCCACGTTGTGCTCCAGCGCGCTGGTTGCGCGCGGAGCAACCCTGAGCTCCTCCTGGAGCTACCTCAATGCATGGCGGGTGAATTTGGAATCCGGAAGGGTAAAAAGAAGATCAGAGCGCAAGTGTCTGAATTCGCAAAGCTTTACGTGCCCAGGTAAATGCCGGCGGGATGTCTTGCGTTTCTTCTCCAGTGCTAGACTTGCGTTATTTCAGCGGTGATGAGGTAAGTCAAGCGTGGAAGATGCTGTCCAGACTTCAGGCCCGGTCCGCTTCGGTGTTTTCGAGCTTGACCTTAGGACCGGAGAGCTTCGGAAGAATGGGCTAAAGCTCAAGCTGGGAGGGCAGCCTCTTCAGGTGCTTGCCATTCTGGTCGAGCATCGTGGCGGTGTAGTCACGCGGGAGGAATTACAGGAAAAGATCTGGCCAGATACCTTTGTCGACTTCGAGCACAACCTCAACACGGCTATAAAAAAGATTCGCGACGTACTCGGCGACTCCGCCGAAAATCCCAGATTTGTAGAAACCCTGCCTCGGCGTGGCTATCGGTTCATCGCACCAGTGGAGAGCCAGCGGCCCGATGCCGTCAGCAACGAAGGTGCATCAACGCTATCGCCCCGTCTGTCAAATCGCTGGAGGATGCTCTTTTATCTTGCCGGAGCGGCCGCGGTTGCAGTCTTAGCCAGTCTCGCCCTGGTGTTACACCGTCGACACGTCCCCCCGATCGAGCGTGCCCTCACCCGCATCACGTTCGGCAACGGTTTAGAGCAGGAGCCCACGTGGTCTCCAGACGGGCAACTCATGGCGTACGCTTCCGACCACGGAGGCAAGCTGGACATTTGGGTCCAGCAAGTAAACGGTGGGGAGCCTGTTCAGGTAACCCACGCTCCTGGCAACAATTGGCAGCCCAGTTGGTCGCCGGATGGAAAATACATTGCCTATCGATCCGAGGCCGGAGCCGGCCTGTTCATCATTCCAGCGTTGGGCTCTGACGGCCCCGGTCGGCGGATCACATCTTTCGGCTACAGGCCACAGTGGTCCCCGGATGGTAATCGGATCCTCTTCCAAACGCTTACCGGCCTCAGCACTCCCCGCGATACGTACTATCTCGTCAGTCTTGATGGCGGCCAGCCTCAGGTGGTCCTCGATGCTTTTGTCAGTCGGCACCTGGGCTCGATGGCGTGGTATCCAAATGGTGAGCGCGTGTCACTATGGGAGAAACAATGGAACCTGGCCACTTCGAGTCCGAACCTGTGGACCATATCGCTGCGGGACGGGAAAGCAACACGGTGGGAGATCGCACCTGAGCTGGCACAGCAGTTCGAGGTCATCAGCGGCGGCAATCAAACTTGCGATGTTGGAGACAGCTTTGCCTGGGCGCCCTCCGGCGATGCAGTTTTTTTTGCTTGCGAGTACAGGGGCGCAACCAATATTTGGAAGATGACTCTCGACACGAAAACCATGCGGGCGACCGGTGTTGAGCGCCTGACCGCCGGAGCCGGCCCGGACGAAAATCCAGCAGTATCTGCAGACGGAAAACGACTGGCTTATTCGGCAAAGTCAAAGAGAGTACGCGTGTGGCTCCTCCCCTTTGATGCGAACTCCGGGAGAGTCCTGGGCAAAGCTTCACCCGTCACATCATCTGGATCTCTGGCGTATGAACCCGCTCTGTCGCCGGACGGCAGGAAGCTAGCATTCTCGGTTCTCCGATCGCGGAGAATCGAAATATGGGAAAAGCTTCTGCCAGACGGACACGAAGGCGAGTTAATTTCAGGAGACTATGATTTTGGATATCCGCAATGGTCTCACGATGGCAAAAAACTCGTTTACCGGGCAGTCCGTGCAAAATCAGGAACCGCGTCCTGGCAATTTGGGCTATGGTCTGAAGACACGCGGACTGAACAGCCATTAACCGGCACTCAATCGTTTGGCGCGCCGTTTGACTGGTGGCCTGACGACAAATCAATTCTCGTCTCCAGTTACCATCCCGCCGACAACAGCGCCGACATTCAGCGATTGTGGCTGGACAAGGCGCCCCACGCCGATGAATCAGCCGCGACTCTGGCTTCTCGTCCTGGCTATTCCTTGTGGCAGGCCCACGTTTCTCCCGACGGCAAGCGCATCGTGTTCATGGGACTAGGCCCTGGATCTGGTAACAAGCAATCCGCTATTTACGTGATACCGGCCGAAGGCGGAGACTGGCTGGCCATCACTGGCGACAATCATTGGGCTGACAAACCTCGCTGGTCGCCGGATGGAAATCTTATTTATTACGTGATCGAGAAGGACGGATTTCTCAACGTCTGGGGAATCCGTTTCAATACCACGACGGGCAAAGCCGTGGGCGCGCCCTTTCAGATCACAAGGTTTGAGTCCCCTGGTCTGATGCTTCCTTCCCTCATAGAAGCCTCGGATATTTCACTCTCACGAGACAAGCTTGTGCTGGATCTGCAGGAAACTTCGGGGAGTGTCTGGATGCTCGACAATGTCGATCAATAAAGGTAGAACTCCGCGACCGCTTCACTAATGGGAGACGTGAATCGCGTATTCGCGCGCAGATCTTGCGTCGCGGTGCCGCTTAAAAACGATCCGACCTTACTCTCGCGCCAGCACTTCCGCCCGGCTCAATGTCAGCACGACGGTTTGCGCCAGCCGCTCCACGACGGCTAAGTCTCCATTGTCAAAGGCGAAGGGTGATGACGAAAATACCTCGATCAGTCCCACAATCTCGCGCTCATAAAGGATCGGGGCGGCGAGTATCGAACGAATTTCAAGCAGGCGGCAGGCCTCCGCATCCACCCGTGGATCTGATTCCGTATCATCACAGCGCAAGGGCTTCGCGAGCCGCAGACACTCGCCAGTAAATCCGCCAGTTGCATTCACCTCAGCCCCGATCGGCGGAACACCGCTCCCGGCTACCGCGCGGCAAATCATTCCATGACCATGCGTCAGCGCCACTGCCGCGCCCGTTCCACGCGTTATCGAGCATGCCCGGCTGGCAATCAGGCTCAGCGCCGCATCTAGATCGCCCCCCAGCGACTTGAACTCATACTGCACCGTAGTTGAAGGCGAACCTTGCCCGGGACCTTCCGCGACCGACTCCAAGCTCAGTGACACTCCATTCCCCTCCGCTCCCCTGATTTGCAATGCGGCCGGATCCCGCACCACCCAGCGCGGCGCCTTCCAGCTTCGCGCCGAACTGTTCTGTTCAAGCCATTCCCGCAAGCGCCTTCGCCCTTCTTCCGGGAGATCCGAAAAGCGCACCCCCGCTCGCCCCAGCGCATCTGCCCAAGCCACATATCCCGTTGTCTCGAGATACACAGCAGGCTCACCCAGGGAGATGTGTAAGGGCACGCGGCTCTGCACTTCCAGCGGCGTCAGCGTCTGCATAGCCATACCGTCCTCACTTAAATCGAGGATCATGCCGCCAGTCACACCGTCAAAACTGGCGAACGCGGGCGTATTGACTCTCTGGCGAAGCGAGCGGCGCCTTTCAACTGCGAGGTTGTTTCGTGCAGTGTGTTCTGCAGTCCGGTTAGTTAGCGGTTGACTGGTCAATAGCGGCTGAGACCATGATGTGAGGAACTCACAAAAATGAGAAGTGTATGGGCAGGTACATACCGGCAATCAGCATTCAGCCGCCAGCAGATCCCAGCAATGAGCCGTGAGCAGTTGAGCTGCGAGCAAGCCGAACCCGACTGAAAAGTGGTTCTTGGAGTAACCAGACCTGTCATCCCGAACCTGCGCTCCAGAGGAGACAGGAGAGGGACCGAACGTCAGTTTGAGCGAACCATGCAGTCTGGCTACGTCAATCCCAAGCGCAGCCTACCCAGTGCTTTGTCTCCGTCCGTGATGATACTTGCGCATCGTCAGGTCCCTCTCTCGTCGCCTGCCTTCGAACGAGTTCGGGATGACAATCATAGGAGACAATCATCGGAGATTCGAGCCTGATTGAAGCTTCGGATTTCTTGCTCGGTTGCGCGACGCTCATCGCTCACGGCTCCTCGCTGGCGTGTGCTGAATGCTGAGTGCTGAGTGCTGACTGCTAACTGCTGACTGCTGACTGCTGACTGCTGACTGCTGAATGCTAAAAAATGGCCCCTGCTATGTACAGGGGCCACTGCTCTCTCTGCAGGTTTTAGAGTGAGCGAAGGAAATTCAAGACGTCCTGCATCTGTGAAGGACTGAGCTGTCTGAATCGGTTGATGACCGCATTCGCCTCGGAGCCGCACTTGCCCTGGCTCAGGCGTGTGAAATGCTGGCCACGGCAATCGTTCCCAGAACCAGCATGCGCAAGGATCGCCTGCATGAGGTCAGAAGTCCGGCCGTCGTGCAGGAAGAAGAGACGCTGCCCTACCCCCCACAGTGGCGCGGTCCGGAACTCATCCGGTCCGGCTACGCCTTGATCAATTCCATCCGCCAGGTTCGGACCCATATGGTGAATTGCGAAGTCCGAATACGGGTGGTAGGTCTGGGCAGGCCCCGTGTAAAGCGATGCCGCGCTGGTCAGCGAAGGTGAATGACACAGCGCGCATCCGACGTTGTTGAACAGCCGTGCACCATTCTGGCTCGAGCTGGTGGTGGGCCCTGGTTGGGGCGGCGCCAGCATGCGCGAGAACGCCGCAAAGTTGATGATGTCCGCCGACATCTCCGCAATCGTGCCGATTGCCGTCTGATAGTTCGGGCTGTCGCTGTTTGGGTTCAGCATGTTGCTGGGATCTTCCGGCCCAGCGTTATACATGCAGCCCGCCACGGCCGATCGCTCGTTCGGGAACAACTCGTTTGCGGTACCGATTTCCACGTTGTACGCTTCCCCTGCGAACATCAGCAGCGATTTGTTTTGTGCCTTCCAACCGAAACGTGTCAGCGTTCCGTCGTTTCCGCTGGAGTTGAACGTTCCACCTATTCTCAAGCTACTTCGCGCACTTCTGGTGCTCGCGAGGTTTGCCTGAAGCGCGGCATCAGTCGTAGCTTCAACCAATCCCAATCCGAAGGTTGGGGTTGGAATTCGAAAAATAATGTTGTGTGCCGAAATTTCCTGGTCGAAAGGAGGCTGCCCCAGGTTGCATCCTGCGGCATCGCTTCGTCCTTTGATCGTGTACAGACCGTGCACGCCGCCATCTAGCGATCCATCTGGATTAATAATGAAGCGCGCCTCTCGCACCGGCCCGTTTGCAGTGATGAATCGCGGCACTGTGTTCGTCGCACCATCCAATGTCGCGAGCGCAACTTGCGGATTCGGTACCGAATTCTGGGGACTTGCCAGACCCGGACTGCTTCCGCCTATTGCCGGCTGCGAGTGACACATCGAACAACTGTTGCCGTTGAACGTCGGTCCCAATCCGCTTCCTTTCTCAATGCCTCCTGAAACTGAATCGGCGACCTGAAATTTTGCCAGTGATTGATTGAAGAACGCTATCTGGTCCGCGCTTGCCGAGGGAAATGTCCCGCCTGCTCCTGCCGGGCCCTGTCGCGGTCCTGGGTCGTGTTGCGCCCAAGCTGTGAGTGAGATCATCAGCAAGGTAACGCATAGAGACACACTTACTGTGTTCGAATTTTTCATTCGTTCTCTCCTCAGCCGGCTGCGCACACTTCAACCGGCAGTGAAATTTTGGGACAATCTAGGCGCGTGTGGCCGTGCTATTCAGGCGAGCGTTTACGTGAACGCGTCACGCGTTGCTCGTTGAATGTCCTTGAACCTTGTTGAGTCCAAGGGGTTGGAACGCTTGCGGTACGCGTTGCGTAGGCGAAGTGTGAAACTCTGGTGGGGACTATAGGAGTATGTCAGTTTTTGGTCAAGACGTAATTAGTACCACCCGTTAGTACATGCAGGCATCCTTCCGGACAGTCCAGTAACACGTCCCGTTCTATTGTCCAAAAGCAACGTTACTGGACTTAAGAGGTGGACCACCACGAACAGCAAAGCCCAGCACAATAAGCCACCACGAAATACTCGTCAACGCAGAATTGATATCGATTCCGGCCATGCGATCAGGCCGCATCCCGATACTGCAACTCAGCGCGATCTTTCCTTCGCATGAACGTGATCGCCAGATTGAGTCCAAAGAGTGTGACCGCGGTCATTTCTGTGATGGCCGAAACCGGCAGCCAGGACCAGGCAGCACGAGCAAATCCCTGATATGCCAGGACCTCAGAACCTACGCGCAGGAGGCAACCGACGGAAAGCAGCGCAAGAGCGGCAAACATCAGCTTTGTGCTGAACAGCAAGCGCATTCCGCTAAATGCGGGGAGGACCCTTTGTGCGACACAGAAGACCATCATGGCAACAAAGCCAACGGTGAGCGCGTGCCGCGACGCTCCCCATATTCCAGCAGAATTGATCGTGACAGAAGCCCAAATCGCCAGGAGCGCAGATACGAAGCCCCAAACGTACGCGCTGCGTACAAACACGGGGAAGCTGACATGCACGCCTTTGATCTTCGCCGGCCGCTCGCCCGGCTCTAACAAACGTAGGGCGTGAATCGCGACGGCGAGGGCGATAAGTAAAAGAACGCTCGATGTCAGAAAATGACCGAAGAGGGCGGCAATTACTCCTGCGGAATTCAGAGCAACTGCCCTCAAGAGTTGTCGCGAATGCAACGCGCGCAGGCCAAGGAAAATCGGCAGCCATTTCGCGCTGAATCCCCAGATAAAGGGAACAAGAAATCCCCAGGTCTCCAAAACGAGAAGGCGTTGATCGAAGCCGCGCGGCAGTACGGGAGAGGCACCGCGCCAGGCCAGAAACGCTGTGCTTAGAAGGTTAATCACCAACGTTGATAGCCAGCCAATACATCCAGTGATGACAACCAATATCCATTCATCCAGCCTGCCGCGCCTATCGGTTGGCTTTTCAGTCGCCGGACGATGACTCGACACGACAGGCAAGAAGATCAAGAAAGCGGCGAGTTCGAGCGCTGCCGAGAGCGGGAACAATATGCGCCAGTGCCATTCGTAAACGCCGGCTATCCAACGCAGCGTCACCCCCAAAGACCAAAGCAACAGTGAAGTCCACGGGGCCCAGAAGGAATGCGGCTTCATCCGCCTCAGTTTCGGAATTGAGTAATAGCCGATTCCAAGAATGAAGCTGCCGATCCAGCCGAAGACTTGCGCGTGTCCATGCGCCTGTATCCATGCCGGAGAGACAGTTTCGACCGACCGATGGCTGCTGATCGCAAGCAGGTTCCACACTCCCAGAAAGGTTCCGGGCAGCAGCATGAAGAACAATCCGGCCGCGATATAAGCGATCAGCAAACGCGAGAGTCGAAGCTCGCGAGCGGCAATAAACTCAACATCCTTCGCTCGCGAGGCCTTCATCTCTTCAACACTGACTAGTGGCGGCATGTTTCCTGCTGCTCCATTTTGATTGCCCGGGGGAACAGGATGTTGTTTTCAAGGTGCACGTGCTGGTGCAGATCGCGTTCGAATTCGGCCAGCGCCCAATACAGAGTTTTGTAGCTCGTGCAGGCACCCTCTGGAAGCGCATACCCATTGCTCAATTCACGCATGTGACGCAGCAGGTTTGCGGCTGAATCGTGTTCGTGAACCATTTTCGCGACTGGATTTTCGACCGTTCCAAAGGGTGCGGGCAAGACCGGATCGCCCGAAATTAGCGACTCCTCCATTCGTTCGATAAACGGAAACAGCACCATCTCTTCTTTCATCATGTGCGTGTTGAGTTCCTGGGCCAGAGCATGAAAATCGGCGCGCAAGGGCGCCAGTTCCGGGTGTCCGAGGCCATGGACGTTGCACACTTTGTCGAGTAGCGGTCTAAGCCGGGCAATTTCCGCTTTCACATACTTGTGATGTGTGTCTTGAATGTGTGCGATCAGATCCCCTAAGGCTGCGTTCTGCCAATCGTCGATTTGCTCATTGGGAGCATTCCGTTGCCGTTGCTCAACGACGGCCGACTCCAACGAATCGAGTACCTGCTGGATTTCTAAATTCGCTTCGCCGCAAGCCTTTTCAAGAGGCTTATTTCCACCGCAGCAATAGTCGATCCCGAGCTTCTCGAACACTCGGGTCGCACCGGGGATATTCAATGCCATTTCGCGCACAGTCTTTGTCGTATCGATATTCATCGTCAACTCCATAGCGGCTCGGTCGACGCGCCACTGTTTCCAATCTAGAAAACCCTTTTCTGATTGCCGATGACTTTTGTCACAGACCGCGGAATTTCCCGGTGCAAACTGACAGGAGGCAGGCAGCTAGAATGTTCTCGATGGCCGTTCCAGACCTACAAAAGCAGGTGCTCTCCAGGGTTGCGCTTTTTTCGGGACTGACCGACAGCGAAATGGCATTCATCGCCGGTCGCGTGGTCCCACGCAAATACGCGCCTGGGCAGATCGTGTTTAACGAGGGAGACGCGTGTTCCGGTCTTTACATCGTCGCTTCCGGCCATATCCGCATTTTCAAGACTTCAGCAAACGGCCGAGAGCAGGTTCTCAATATCGATGGCCCCGGAAGTTCCGTAGCCGAGCTACCCGTCTTCGATGGAGGGAACTATCCCGCGTCCGTAGCAGCGGTGGACGAAACTATCCTGTTGTTCGTCAGCAAAGAAGATTTTCGTGAGTTGTGCCTGACGCATCCTCAAGTGGCGCTCAAGGTGCTGCGTGTTGTCGGGATGAGGCTGCGGCGTCTGGTCGGGATCATCGAGGAGCTATCTTTTACGACAGTCAGGCATCGGCTCGCGGCCCTATTGCTTCGGCATGCTCAACATGACGGACAAAAAACCGGAAACGGCATTGTATTCATGCTGCCTGAGAATAATCAGGAAATCGCGTCGCAGATCGGGACGGTGCGCGAGTTGGTTTCGCGAAATTTGAGCCGCCTGCAATCAGAGGGGATTGTTGATATTGACGATCGAAGAGTGACGGTTCGGGACATAAAGCGCCTCGAATCGGAAGTAGATTCAGGTGAGTGAATCGCCGGCAAATTCCGAGAACTTGCCTCTTGTCGAAGCGACACTCAGAATGAAAACGACTGGCTGCCAAATCGCAGGACCAAACGGACTATGTTAGCTGTTTGATTCAAGCGGCGGTTCTCGAATGAGCTTGCTTTAGATTTGGCGGACCGAGCGGCACACGCGCAGAAATCTGCGTGCCGCCACCATCACACAAGAGATCCAAGTGGCCAGCCAACTCCTTCACGCGCTCTCGCATGCCAGACAGTCCAATGCCGACCCCCGTCCCATGCTCGCGAAACTTGGAAAGGACGTCAGGGGAAATGCCACACCCGTAGTCGCGGACGATAAGCACAGCTTCTTCCGCATCCGCCGATAATGTAACGTCAACCACGGATGTCCCTGAATAGCGATGAACGTTTGTGAGACTTTCCTGCAAAGCCCGGAACAGCGCCAATTCCGTTCCATCTGGAAGTCTTGGGAATTCAGGAGACACCTCCAGATGAACCTCAATACCGCTGCGCTTGGCAAATCCTTCGACATACCAGCCAGCGGCCGAGGCGAGGCCCGCCTCCTCCAATAGGGGAGGATGCAGCAGGTGCGAAAGTGTACGTGACTCTATGATGCATTTTCCCAACACGTCCAAACAATCGGAGACCAACTTGGCAGTGCGCCCTTGATCCTGGTCGCCAGCAGGCATTCTTTGTGCGAGGAGGTCAAGATTGATTTTCATGCTGGCCAGATACTGGCCGAAGCTATCGTGCAACTCGCGGGCGATCCTTCGCCGCTCTTCATCCTGCGAGCGCAGCAATTCGGCCGAAATTTTACGCAACTCGGTCGTGCGTTCCTCGACCAGCGATTCCAATAGCGACCGTGATTCGCGAAGAACATTTTCGATTTGCTTGCGGTCCGTCACGTCATGGCAGATGCCGAACCAACGCATGGCAGAGGAGCCTTGAGCGAAGGCCTTCGCTTTGGTGTGAATCCAACGCGTGCCCAGGGTTGGGTGTTCGTAGCGGTAGTCGAGTTCCATTTCCCGGTGTTCCGCGCTCTCGGCCATAGCCGCATGCAGCAGGGGCAAATCCGCAGGATTTAAAGCACCCATCCATTTCGCGGCGAATGACGTCTCCCGCGGATCGATGCCAAAAATCTCATAACACTCTTGCGACCAGCGATACGTGCCCTGTGCGGGGCTCCATTCCCAGGTGCCAATGCAGCCGGCTGATTGAGCGAGCTTCAGTTGGGCCTCGCTGTCGCGCAGTTCTCGTTCTGCTTTTTCTTTTGCCTGAATGATACTTTCCAAAAACTTAAAATCCGCCATTCGAAGGTGTATGAAGACTGTCACTAACAAAATGGCGCCCATACCGAATAGTCGATTCGCCCAGTCGACCCACGTCAGCGGACCTGTAGGTGGCGGCGAGAGCAGTAAACCCGGGATCGTGGCCGTCAGAAAGATTGCGGTCGTGACCCATAGAAATGCCGGAGATCGGGTCCATGCGCACAGAACTACGACAAAACAATAGAAAATGGCCACGTCAAGGTTGGCGGGAACTACCATGTCGACTGCGAAAACGAGAAGACCTAGAACGCAGACGAGGACTTTAGCGTGGTTTGGTTTGAATAGGGACCCTGGAAACACGGCGCTCAGAACAGCAATTCTGGATGTCAAAATTCTACTCTTAGCGAAGCTGCGACGTCATCACCCTCAAGCGTCATGAAACGCCATCGCAGAAAATGAACTAGAAGGTCGCCTGAAACGTTGAGCCGAGCAAATACGAGTCGGAAAATAGGCGACCGACCGCAAGGTTCGTAGTTCCCGCAGAAGACGCTGATATCGCATCAGTCATGGCGCCAGACGAGATCCAGTCTGTAGTTAAGCCAGCCTAAGTACCTGAAATGCACTGACTTCTGCTGTGTGACATAAGTCATCGCTGCCAGAGAACACTCTTCATATTCTGTACTCGGAGCCAAGTAGTTGATGCGCTTGGCGACAGAAGGACACATATATGAAGGAAAGAAATTATTCTCAGTTCCTATTCGTACAAGTAATCTCGATTCTCGTGTTCCTGGTCTCAGTTGCAGGAACAAAGATTGCGGTGGCGCAGGCGAGTTCACATTCGTTGCACGCGACCGCGGCGGCCAAGCCAGCCGATATCGTCCGCGATCCCGCCGATGTACCCCCGCCAATTGCGTATCGGAACCCGGCGCTTGTTCATGTAACGCTTACTGCCAAAGAGATGGTTGGCTCTCTCGATCCCTCCGCTGGCACCACGTATCGATATTGGACGTTCAATGGCAAGGTGCCCGGACCAATGATACGAGTGCGGCAGGGCGACACAGTCGAGGTCACGTTGCGAAACGATCCCACCAGTCACATGGCCCACTCAGTTGATTTTCATGCGGCGCTCGGACCCGGCGGTGGCGCAGCTCTTTCGCAAACAACACCGGGACAATCGAAGACGTTCACATTCAAGGCAACGACGCCCGGACTCTTCGTGTATCACTGCGGCACCCCCATGATCGCCGAGCACATGGCCAACGGCATGTACGGGCTGATTCTGGTCGAGCCAGAGACTGGCCTCTCTCATGTCGATCACGAGTACTACATTGTGCAGGGCGAGCTCTACACCGCTGAGCCAAAAGGCAAGGAGGGATTGCAACAGTTCAGCGCCGTGAAACTGATGGCCGAAAAGCCTGAATATTTCGTCTTCAACGGCGCGGTTGATGCGCTGACCACGGAACACCCTATGCCGGCGAAAGTGGGCGAGACCGTACGTGTATTTTTCGGAAATGCTGGCCCGAACCAAACATCGTCGAGCCACGTAGTGGGTGAAATTTTCACGAAGGTATATCAGGACGGGTCGCTGACTTCGGCTCCGCTAACAGATGTACAAACTGCAGGAGTGCCGTCGGGCGCGGCTGCTGTTTTCGAATTTGCTGCGCGGAAGCCGGGCAAGTTTGCATTGATGGATCACGCCATTTCGCGCATGGCGAAAGGCAACATGGCTGTGTTCGATGTGAGCGGTCCTGATGATGTGGCGCTGATGCACCCTGGTCCCGCGCTGGACGCATCGCAACCTGCGACCGCGTCGGTGAGCAGTATTACTCCGGCTGATGAAGCCACGAACAGCTTTAGCGACGCGGCTAACTCAACCGAAGCTTCGGAGACAACGCAGCCTAACGCCAGTTCGGACATGAACGGAATGATGGATATGCACATGCCCACGCAGCCAGTCTCAAAACGTGTTCGTCATACTGCTGCGATTCAAGGATCGAATGTTGTAGCGTCTGGGAATAAATCCGCAACAACGACTGCACTGAACGGCTGCCTAACCATTGCATCGGACGGCAAGGCCATCCTGAACTTACTTCAGTCATCGAAGACTTACCGCTTGGAAGCGCAGCCGTTCTTGTTCTCTCAGAATGCAAATCGCATCGTTCATGTCAGCGGACATTTCGGCAGCGTTATGACCGTGGAGGACCCAAAGCTGCCCAGCTTTGTGGTCAGCACAGTTGATGCCGTCGCTGCTGATTGCAACGCGAAAATCTCTGCGGCACAAATTCAGAGAACTCTGCTGAAGAGAGTGGCAAATACCAGCGGAATTGTCGGAATGAGCGACATGGGTTTCATGCCGCAGACTCTGGTCGTGAATGCCGGCGACAAAGTCGTCTGGAAAAACACATCGCAGGTCACGCACAACGTAGTGGCCGACCCAAGCAAAGCCCTCTATCGGGTAAATGTGAAACTTCCCGCCGGAGCTAAGCCGTTCGGATCGGAGTATCTGCAACCGGGCCAGTCGTTCACTCGGGTGTTTAACGTGCCAGGAACCTATCGGTACGTCTGCACGCTGCATGAAGGTTCTGGCATGAAGGGCGTAATCATTGTTAAAGGAGCAGAAGTATTGGAAGCCAGTAAGTAGACGCTAAGAAAACCAGGGCGTCCTAAACGAGCGTTGATCAAGGATCAGCGCTCGTTTTGCTTTTCGCGAGGTGGGCTATCACGTGAATCTTGAGCGGTATTGAACGATGGGACGGCCGCCTCTCGACGTGTATTGCTCACGTAAAATGCGGGCATGTCACCGCGGCCAATGTTGCTGGGGCATCGCGGCGTTCGTGGCCGCCGCTATCGTGTGCGCGAAAACACGATTGCCGCATTCGATCTGGCCCTTCAGCACGGCTGCGACGGCTTTGAATTCGACGTTCGCCTCAGCTCGGATGGGCGCGGAGTCATTTGCCACGATGCGCGTTTTGCTGGTTCTTACATAGCAAAGAAAAACTCAGCGGGTCTCGACCGTCTCCTGTTCTTGGAGCAGGTTTTGGAGCGTTATGCGCACCGTGCATTTCTCGACATCGAACTGAAAGTAACAGGGCTTGATTCCTGTCTGCTTTCGGCCCTCTCCCGCCATCCGCCGCAACATGGCTATGTCGTGTCGTCGTTTCTGCCCGAAGTCTTGCTGGCGCTGAGGAAGTGCATAGACGCTTTACCTCTTGGAATCATTTGCGAAACGCGGCGCCAACTATCGGCGTGGCCGGACTTGCCGGTCGATTACGTGATCGCAAAGGCTTCACTCGTAACCCAGGAACTCGCAAATAGTGTGCATGCCAGCGGACGTCAGTTGTTTTGTTGGACGGTAAATCGAAAGCAGGCCATGCTCCAAATGGCGGCGCTCGGAGTGGATGGAATTATTTCAGATAAGCCGGACCTGCTCGCAGAGGCGTTTGCGGGATCACGCGTCCGTGGATGATTTCGGGCGAGGAATGGTTTCGCCGCGCAGCACGGCGGCGATCTTGTTGCAGAGAATGTCGGGACCCTCGACTTTACTGACGAAGGCGTCAGCGAAATGCGCTTCGGGTGGAATCTCGTTGACCCCGGAGATCAGAACGACGGGAAGGTCTGGTCGTTGCGCCTTGATTTTGCGCGCGAGTTCGACCCCGTTCATCCCTGGCATTAAATAATCGGAAAGCACCATGTCCACGGCGCGGCTTGCCGTAAGTTGTAGGGCCTCTGCTCCTGATTTGGCAGTCATGACCTCGTAGCCGGCCTTTTTCAGTACGAGGGTCCTCAGCACCAGCGGATTGTCTTCATCATCAACACACAAAATCATACCTTTGCGCTCAGTCATGGCCCGCTTGCTGCAACTTCACTACGCTACCAGCGCCGCTGCTCGTTCCGGTGTCTTCGAAGCCGTTGCAGCCGGAATGAAAACAGAGAAACAGGTTGCGCTCCCGCTTTTATACCGAAGGCTGCGGAAGCGGATCGTACCCTCGTATTTTTGTACTATTCCCTTGCTGATCCACAGCCCCAAGCCCGTGCCCTTTGCGTCTTTGGTGCTGAAGAATGGCTCAAAAATTCGTTTCGCGTGCTCGGGAAGAATTCCGGTGCCGGTATCGTAGATCGATACTCGCACACCTGGTCGTCCGGTTGGCCTGTGGCTGGATTCCCTCAGGCAAACCCGCAAACGGCCCCCTGAGGGCATTGCCTGAATAGCGTTACCGATCAGGTTAAGAAACACCTGTTTCAACTCGACAGGGTAGCCCTGAATGACTCCCGTGGTCTCGAAGCGCTTCTCAAGCACAATGCTTCCTACCTGCAGCCGGCGTGACTGCAGTTCGATTACGTTCTCAAGTACCTCGGAAAGTTTCACCGCCACGGCCTGTTGCGATTCCCGATAAAAGCTGAGGGTTTGTTTGGTGATGTGCGCCACGCGTGCCAATTCCTGTTCAGCAAGTCTTGAGTAGTAGCGCGCCTCCTCGTCGAGCGAAGGGTGATCGCGCAGAAGGAAGAAAGCGTTCGAGATTGCCTCAAGCGGATTGTTGATCTCGTGGGCAATGATGCCCGCAAGGCGCCCCATCGCCGCCAGACGCTCGGACTTGATTAAAGCGTCTTCCGCCTGTTTGCGCTCGGTGATGTCGGTATTCGTGCCGAACCAGCGCACGATCTTGCCGTTCACGTCGTGAATTGGAAGGGCACGCGAAAGATACCACCGGTAGTTGCCGTCTTTGCCGCGCAGCGGAAACGTGTCCTCCCATGGTTCGCCAGTGCTGATCGAGTGGCGGTATTTTTTCACGACTTGCTGCGCGTGCTCGGGGTGATGGACAACGTCCCAGCCCCACCCCTTCACTTCTTCCAGACTGGTGCCGGTGTAGTCGTACCAGCGCTGGTTGTACCAGAAAATACTTCCGCTGGCATCGGCCATCCACGCCAGTTGCGGAATCGAATTCGCCAGCGAGCGAAATTGGCTTTCGCTTTCGCGCAACTCTTCCGTGCGTGCAGCAACCCGTTCTTCCAGTTCGCGATTGAGCTTTTTAAGTTGCTGTGTCTTGCGATGGAGCTCAGCAAACACGCTGACCTTCGCCCGCAAGAGCTCCGGAATGACGGGAACGGAAATATAATCGACCGCGCCACGTTCATAGCCCTTAATGCGATCTACGTCGGTCAGATGCACTGCCGAAATAAAGATAATGGCGGTCTTTTGGAACCGTGGATGCTCGCGAATCATGTCGGCCAGTTGAAAGCCATCGATGTCCGGCATGCTCACGTCCATCAGCACCACCGCGATGTCGGCCTTCAGCAGGTATTCGAGTGCTTCCCGGCCGGAATTTGCTTTAACCAGGTTTTCTCCCAATGGACTCAAGATCGCCTCGTAGCTCAGCAGCTTCCCGGGCTGATCGTCGACCATCAGAATGTTTACCGGCATGTGCGTAGTCATTCAGGTCCCCTTATTAACGATGCAACCACATGCGCAACGCCGAAAGCAGTTGCTCGGTGTTGACTGGCTTGGCCAGATACTCGGAAGCGCCCGCTTCCAGGCACTTTTCACGATCGCCCTTCATGGCTTTCGCGGTGAGTGCAATGATGGGCAACCGCCGGAATGACGGATTCTGACGAATGACCTGCATGGTCTCATAGCCGTCCATCTCCGGCATCATGATGTCCATGAGTACGATCGCGACGTCGGAGGTTGACTCGATGGTCTCAATGGCTTCGCGGCCCGTGCCGGCAGTCAAGACTTTCATGCCTCTTCGCTCTAGAACACTACTGAGAGCGAAGATGTTGCGCACGTCGTCGTCGACAATGAGCACCTTGCGCCCGACCAGAGCTTCGTCTGAGCGGTGCAGGCGGTCGAGCATGCGCTGCTTCTCGACCGGGAGATCGCCAACCACCCGGTGCAGGAACAACGCAGTTTCGTCGAGCAATCGCTCGGGAGACTCAACGCCTTTCACGACCACACTTCGTGCCAGCGTGTGTAGTTGCGCGTCCTCTTCCGGCGAAAGTTCTTTCCCGGTGAAGACCACGACCGGAAGATCGTTGAGAGCAGGCGAATCTTTCAGACGTTCGAGCACGTCAAAGCCGCTCATGTCCGGCAGGCGCAGGTCGAGCACAACGCAATCGTACGAGCTCTTGTTGATCTCATCGAGAGCTTCGCTGCCTGTGCCTATCGTGGTCACATCAATGTCGTCGTAACCCAACAACTCGCGAATGCTGAGCTGCTCGGCTGGATTGTCTTCAACGACGAGAAGGCGCTTGCGGCGAGGCGAAGCATACTCTTTGATCCGCGAGAGTGCCTGGTCGATCGCTTCTGGAGAAGTTGGCTTGGTGACGAAGGCGAAGGCACCGCGAGCCAGGCCATGGTGCCGGTCTTCGTCGAGCGTAAGCATTTGAACTGGAATGTGACGGGTGGTTGGATCCTGTTTCAAGTGATTAAGCACCGTCCAGCCCAACATGTCCGGCAGGAACACGTCGAGCGAAACCGCGCTCGGTTTGTACTCCCGCGCCAGCGCCAATGCCTCAGCTCCGCGCATGGCGACCAGCACCTTTAAGCCCTTATCATGTGCCAGATCGCAGAGGATGCGCGCATAGTGTGGATCATCTTCCACGATGAGCAGCACGGTGTCGCCGGGCTGCAGGTTTTCGCGGTCGTCAGCGATGTGCTCCACCGGATGCTCGGTGACTTTGATCGCTGACAATTGCAGCGGTGCAGCCGAGGAGGATGTCCCTTCCTGTTGCGTGCGCGAAGTTCCGGATGGACCGACATACGTCTGCGGCAGGTACAAAGTGAAGGTGCTGCCTTTCCCTGGCGTACTGCGCAGTTGAATTTCACCTCCCAGCAGGCTCGCCAATTCGCGGCTGATGGCTAAACCAAGCCCGGTGCCTCCGTACTTGCGGCTGGTGCCGGCATCTGCCTGCTGAAAGGCCTCAAAGATAATGCGTTGCTTGTCGGCAGGAATTCCGATTCCGGTGTCTGAGACTTCGAATGCCACGATTGACGCAGCTTTCGACAGAATCGGATGATCTTCGGTCCAGCCACTCGGGGCGGGAGAGACCGAAAGCCTGACGCCGCCTTGCTCGGTGAACTTGAAGGCGTTCGACAACAGGTTCTTGAGCACCTGTTGCAGACGTTTCGAGTCGGTGACGATCGAGCGTGTGAGATGCGAATCGGTGTGAATGCCAAACGAAAGCCGCTTGTTTTCAGCCTCGTGGCGGAATGGCCGCGCGACCGAGTCGAGCAGGTTGGAGAAGAAGACCTCCTCGGCTTCGACCGAAACGGTTCCAGACTCAATCTTTGAAAGATCGAGAATGTCGCTGATGAGATTGAGCAGGTCGGTTCCCGCCGCATGGATGGTTCTCGCGAACTCGACTTGCTTCAGAGTGAGATTGCCGTCCGGGTTATCAGTGAGCTGCTGGCCAAGAACAAGGATGCTGTTCAGCGGCGTACGCAACTCGTGCGACATGTTAGCCAGGAATTCCGACTTGTACTTCGAGGTGAGCGCCAGTTCTTTGGCTTTCTCTTCCAGAGCACGCCGGGCCTGCTCGATTTCCTGGTTCTTTCTTTCGACTTCCACGTTCTGTTCGGCAAGCTGCTGCGCCTTTTGCGCGAGCTGCTCGTTGGTCTGCTGCAATTCTTTCTGCTGGGCCTGAAGTTCAGCGGCCAACTGCTGCGATTGCTTGAGCAGGCCTTCCGTTTGCATCGTCGCTTCAATACTGTTCAGCACGATTCCGATGCTGGCGGTGAGCTGTTCAAGGAACGCGAGGTGGGAAGCTGTGAAGATACTCAGTGAAGCGAGTTCGATCACGGCTTTCACCCGGTCCTCGAAGAGAATCGGCAGCACAATGACGTTGCGTGGTACGGCTTCGATGAGGCCGGAACGGACCGAGAATGTTCTGTCGTCCGGAAGATCGCTGATGAGCATGCGCTGCTTCTCGAGCGCGCATTGCCCGATCAATCCTTCGCCGAGTTTCAGTTGGCGGAGATGGCCGTCCTGGCCGTCTCCCGCAAATGCCGAGAGCAAGACCATGCCGGCTGAATCTTCCGACTCCATCTGATAGATAACGCCTTGTTGCGCATTGACGAGCGGCGCAAGTTCCGACAGCAACATGCGGCCGACCGTGCCGAGATCGCGCTGGCCTTGCAACATTCCGGTGAAGCGAGCGAGGTTGGTTTTCAACCAGTCCTGCTCGGTGTTTCGCTCCGTCGTAGCGCGGAGGTTGTTGATCATGGTGTTGATGTTGTCTTTGAGTTCGGCCACTTCGCCGCGGGCTTCGACCTGAATCGATCGGGTCAGGTCGCCCTTGGTGACCGCGGTTGCGACTTCGGCGATAGCGCGGACCTGGTTCGTGAGGTTATCAGCCAGCAGGTTCACATTGCCGGTCAAGTCTTTCCAGGTTCCAGCAGCGCCAGGCACGTTCGCCTGACCGCCGAGGCGGCCTTCGACGCCGACTTCGCGGGCGACCGTGGTCACCTGATCGGCGAACGTCGCAAGTGTATCGGTCATGTTGTTGATGGTTTCGGCGAGAGCAGCAACTTCGCCCTTCGCGTTGACCGTCAGCTTCTGCTTGAGGTCGCCGTTCGCTACGGCGGTAACGACTTTCACGATTCCGCGCACCTGTTCGGTGAGGTTCGCGGCCATGACGTTGACGTTGTCAGTAAGGTCTTTCCAGGTTCCGGCGACACCCGGCACGACTGCTTGTCCACCGAGTTTGCCGTCAGTTCCAACTTCGCGAGCCACGCGCGTAACTTCGGCGGCAAATGCGTTGAGCTGATCGACCATGGTATTGATGGTGTTCTTCAGCTCGAGAATTTCACCTTTGACATCGACGGTGATTTTGCGCGACAGATCGCCGCGGGCCACCGCGGTCGTGACTTCGGCGATGTTTCGCACCTGTCCGGTAAGGTTGCCAGCCATGGCGTTGACGGAGTCGGTAAGGTCCTTCCAGGTTCCCGCAACTCCGGGCACGTTGGCCTGACCGCCGAGACGTCCTTCCGACCCGACTTCGCGGGCCACGCGAGTGACTTCGGCCGCGAAGGATCGCAACTGCTCGACCATCGTGTTCAGCGTTTCCTTGAGCTGCAGGATTTCGCCGCGCACGTCCACGGTGATCTTCTTTGAAAGGTCGCCGTTGGCGATGGCGGTTGCGACTTCGGCGATGTTTCGCACCTGTCCAGTCAGGTTCGAAGCCATGAAGTTAACGTTGTCTGTAAGGTCCTTCCACGTTCCGGCGACTCCGGGCACTTCGGCCTGTCCGCCGAGCTTGCCGTCAGTACCAACTTCGCGGGCAACGCGGGTGACTTCTCCGGCGAAAGCGTTGAGCTGATCGACCATCGTGTTGATGGTGTTCTTCAGTTCGAGAATTTCGCCTTTGACGTCGACGGTGATTTTGCGTGAGAGATCTCCGCGGGCCACAGCG